>PXTG01000021.1 GCA_003023365.1 Bacteroidetes bacterium QH_7_62_13
GCAGTCGCTAGGCGCCACCAGGTAAAGCGTGTTGTCGTTACGGGGTCGTTACGGGTAGCAAGCGTGCCGGTAGGGAGCCAGTGCAGCACGTCCCGGGCCGCCCTACAGCCCACGTTGCGGATTGCCCCATCGGGGGTGGCCACGAACACGTCTCCCGGCCCCCGCGTGCCGGACGCCGCAGGCTCATAGTACGCAAACGCGATCCGATCCTCCTCCGAGTGCCAGGCCAGGGAATAGGTCGCCGACGCGGCGCGGCGATCCAGCGTTCGCATCGCCCGCGTTTGGAGGTCAAGCAGGGCCAGATGAGTAGAATCGGCCGCCGTGTAGCTAAAGGCAAGATAGCGGCCCGAGGCCGAGGCGGCCCGCCTCCCGTCGTGCGAGGCTCCCGGAACCAGCGTACGACTCGTATCCGTGCGGGCGTCGTGCAGGACGAGGCCCTCCCCGTCTACCGTGTATAGCAGCGACAGGACGGGACCGGACGGAGTCGATTCCGCAGTCGACGAGGTTGACGTCTTCGAGGACGACGAGCAAGCCGCCATCAGAAGGCCGACGCCAACCAGGCCGAGAACGAAAGCAGTGCGGGTCGTGGACGGATGCCTCATAGAACACCGATGTGCAAAGAACGGGTCCGAACAACGATAGTATATCGATCCGGGCTCGGGCCCCACGATTTTCCCGAAAAAAACGGGCCAGAACTCGAAGCCATCCCCAACCAACTCCGCACCAGCGAGTGCGTGGACGACTGTACGTGAGGCCGAAGAGAACGATAGACGAGCCCTCAGTAGCTGCTACGTTCCTCAGCCCGACGACATCCACGAATGGGACGAGCAAACAGCGAGTGCCCTACGCCGGAGAATCGAAGTTATGACACCGGTGCACGGCGGGGCAACGTTACCCGAACCGTCGTCCCCTCTCCCTTCTCACTTTCCACCTCGATTCGTCCATCCATCAGGTCCACCAGCCGCTTCACAATGGCGAGGCCGAGGCCGCTGCCCTCGTGCTCCCGCTGCAGCCCCTCCGACTCCTGCGTGAAGGCGTCGAAGAGCCGGGACCGGAACGAATCGCTGATGCCGATGCCCGTGTCCGCAACCACCAAACAAAAATGGTCTCCCTCCTCCCGAACTCGAACCGTAACGGTCCCCCCCTCCGACGTGAACTTGAGCGCATTGCTCAGCAGATTGGAGAGAATCCGCTGAATAACCGTCGGGGCCCATTCTGCGAAAAGAGGGTCCGAACCGGCTTCGAAGCGAAGGGTGACGTCGTCTGCCTCGGCCTGCGAGCGGTGAAGGTTGACCGTTTCTCGCACTTTGGCCACGAGGTTGATAGGCTCCGAGACCGGATCTACGACCCCGGCCTCCAACTTTGAAAGCTGCAGCACCGAGTCGAGCGTCTCCATCAGTCGCTTGCCTTCACTGTGCACAAGTTCGGCGTACCGGGCGTTCTGCTCCGAGAGGTTGTTACGGAGAATATCGGTAAAGCCGAGAATGGACGTGAGGGGCGTCCGAATTTCGTGGCTCATATTGGCCAGCAGTGCGGATTTTAGCCGACTGGCCTCTTCGGCCTCCTGCTTGGCCGTTTCAAGCTCCTGCTCGTGTTCGATCCGGGCGAGCACCGCCGCGGCCTTCTTGGCGAGAATGTCGATGAGGTAGAGGTCGAAGGAATCGGGCCGACCGGCGGTTATGCGCCCAAGATAGATTAGTCCCCTCTCCGCAACCGGGAAGCACACGGCGGACCGGAGATCCCCGTACGGAATTTCGTTCTCCGTCTCCTGTAGGTCTTCGACCACTTCCGGCCCGTCGGTGCGAAGTGCCCGCGCCCCGAGGCTGTTCCCACCCAAATCGAGCGTCTGAAGGGGGGGCAGCTCGTAGTCTTCCACGCGCGAAATGCGCTCGGGGACAATCATGCCGTCTTCAACGAAAGAGATGCCCGTAAGGGGATAGTCAAACGCCTCGTCGAGCAGGTGCTGGACGTGCTCGGCCACCTCGGCCCGCGAGTCGGCTACGAAGAGGCGTTCGGTGATCTGGTAGAGCGCATCCATCTTCTCCTGGTGCTCGCGGAGGGTCCGCTCCCGGGTCTTCTGCTCGGTAATGTCGGTCACGATCCCGTCGTAGCACGCGGATTCACCATTCGCTCCCTCCACCTTCATGCTTTGAAGCAACCCGATGAAGGTCGATCCATCCTTCCGCCGGTATTCAATCTCGACCCCATCCAGCCCTCCCTGTTCGATCTCGCGTTGGAGAAGTTCGTCCCGCACGTCGGGATGTGCGTAGAACGACGCCGGGGCCGCCGCCTTCATTTCCTCCAGGCTCTCGTACCCAAACAGGTCCAGGAGGGCCTGATTGGCGTACACGATCCCTTCGTCGGTGCTTCGATAGATGCCCCCCGATACGTTTTCGGTAATGGACTGCAACCACTCCTTCTGCTCCCGAAGCTCCTGTTCGATGGCGTGGCGCTCGGTGAGGTCTTGGACGGTCCCCACCATCTTCACGATTTCGCCCCCCTCGTTTCGACGGGCTTCTCCACGAAGCCGGACCCACCGACGCGTCCCTTCAGGGGTGACCAGCGGACCCTCTTCGTCGAACGGGTCCCCTTCCGCGAGACAACGCTGCGCCTTCGCCCGAACAGTATCGATCGTTCCCGGCGGAAAGAGAGAGAGGGCCTGGTCGAGTGAAAGGTCGGCGTCAAGCGGGACCTCACATATTCGGTAGGTCTCTTGGGTCCCCTCCATCGTATCTGTTCCGGGATCGTACACCCACCCTCCCACATTGGCGATCTTCTGGGTGCGGCGCAGGAGATCGCGGCTGGACCGCAGTGCCGACTCGGCCTCGCGGCGCTCCGTAATGTCGACGGCCATGCCAATACACCCCGCAATCTCCCCCGACCGATCGTAGTACGGAGCATACCAGACGTCGAAAATTACGTCGTCAAGTTCAACGACCGCGTCGATGGATTCTCCGTTCAGGGCCCGATCGATGTAGTCGAGCAGGGTCGGGTGGTCGTCGTAGAGCTCGTACACGGATTCCCCAACGACCTCCCCCAGTTCGAGCCCGACGGCCTCTAGATCTTTCCCCTCCGACAGGAGGAACGTCCCGTCGCTGTCAAGAAAGAAAACAACCGGCTGAGCGTTTTTGACGAGCCGGCGAAGCTGCTCCTTCTGGAGCTCAAGTTCTTGTTTCCTTCGGTCGTGCTCGATGGCGATGCGTGCGAGACGGGTCAGCTTGGAGATGAGCGCCCGGTCACGAGCATCGGGGGCGCGGGGTTCGTCGTAGTAGAGGGCAAACGTACCGAGGACGTCTCCCTCCTCCCCGTGGATGGGAGCCGACCAGCTCGCCCGTAGACCGTGCTCCAGAGCTACGTCACGGTAGTCGGCCCACCGGTCGTCGCGGGCGATGTCTTCGACGATTACGGGCCGCCCCTGGTGCGCCGCCGTGCCACACGAGCCGGCGGCGGGCCCGATCTCTTTGCCGTCAATCGCTTCTACATACCCGTCGGGAAGGGTCGGGGCCGCTCCGTGGTGGAGCGTCTCGGTTTCTTGATCGAGCAATAGAATGGAGCCGTACATGTCCGGTCGCCTCTCCTCGATCAACCCCACGAGGTCCGCAAGCACGTCGGAGAGCGGCTCCCCGCTCGCAATTTGTTCTAAAAGATGATTCTGACGCTTCTGGAGCCGCTCGTCATTTCCCTGCTTCTCAGAAACGAAAGCGTCCGTCGCAGCCGAGCCCGGTGAGTCGTGGGGGGTCGATGCCGGATGCAGCGTGACGACGACGCTCCGAGGCCCCTCCGCTCCGTAGGTCACCCGGGCCTCAACCCGCCACTCCCTCATTGCGGCAGAGTGCGTAGATGCATCTCCCTCCAGCACCCGGTCGACGTAGCTGTAGAGGGACTCGCAGGGGGTCCCGTCGTCCGGAAAAACAGGAGCCTGCAAACAGGGAGCGTCCCCCGTCAGAAGATCGGTGCGATTCGTACCAAGGAGATCCGCCACCGTAGGGTCCACCTGCTGGACGGTCGCGTCGGTATCGAAGACGAGAACGCCGCTCGGGGTGTCGGTGACCATAGGATGAAAGGGGACGATCCGATCCTTTGAGGCCGGGGAACGAAGGAGGGCCGCTGTTTCGCGAAGCTATTCCCGAGAAGGACCTTTTTCACACCGGGAGCGATATGATGTTCCCGTGAAGAGGGTGCCGGTCCGTCCACGATTCCTTCTTGTGTTTCTTCTCGTGTGGCGTCTTCAATCGACCGCCCCGAACGTGTTCAGTCCATCAGGGTGGGGATCTCCTGATACTGCTCGGCGACGGCCCGGGCCTCGGCCGCAAGGCGCTGACGCAGGGCGCGGGGCTCAAGGACGCGGACGTGGTGCCCCCAGCTCAGTAGCCAGGGCAGCACCTCCAGTTCGTGGTCGACCTTCAGGGTGAGAAGCAGACGCCCGTCGCTCCGGTAGTCCCGATCCGTTACGTGAAGGGAGGGGGCTACCTCGACCAAGGGGGTAACCTCGGCGGCAAAGAGCACACGGACGGTTTGATTTGGGACCGTTTCCGGCCCGTCGGGCGGTGTACGATAGCTATCCGGACGATCGAAGGTCTCGTCGGTAAGGGTGAGGGAGCCAAGTTCGTCGAGGCGCAGGTGCAGGACCCGGTCTCGGGTGGGAGCGTGGCCGACGACGTACCAGGTGGCCCCCTTGCGGACGAGGCCGTACGGATTGAGGGCCCACGTCGTGTCTGAGGACGAGCCCCGATCAAGGGCAACCTCTAGGGCTCGTTCTTCGACAAGGGCCTGCCGGACACGCTGGAGGCGACCGTCCTCGGCGGACGTGCCGAAGGCACTCGGGGGCACAAGATGCACGCTTCCTTGAAGGGCGAAGGCGCGCTCGCGGGCCTCGCGGGGGAGGACGCCCTCAAGCTTGCGCTGGGCCGACCGGGCGGCGGCCCGGTACCGGCCGTCGAAGTTCTGGGCGGCGTAGGCGCTTCCCAGAACAAGCATGATGGCCTCGTCGGTCGTGAGGGTCACCGGGTCCAGCAGGTACTCCTCCGGTACGCGATACCCTTTGCCCGGCACCCCCTGCAGCGGCACACCGGCTTCCATCAGGGCCTGCACGTCCCGGTACACCGTGCGCTCACTCACCCCCAGCGCCTGGGCGAGATCTTCGGCGCGCTTCCAGGTGTTCGGGTCGAGTTGGAGGAGGAGGGCAGGCCAGCGTTCGGAGGGAGTCATGGGGATGGGGACGAAGCTTCAACGACATACGTACGCCAGGAACCGAACACGGACCAGCCGCTTGTCAATCCTCGCAAGACCGGGGGTCAACAGCCGGCCATCAAGCCGCGTCGATCGTCGTGGCACGCCGCGAGGACGACGTGCTCAGTCAATAAGCCCAATCTCCGAGGCCGGCTCGTCGATGCCCAGCCAGCGCCGGGCCTCCTCCATCGTTTCCACAGTGACGAACAGTTCATCGGGGCGACCCGAGCGCTTCTGATAGAGCAACCCGGTGTGGTGGAGGTCGTCCTGTGACCCCACGATGACGGAGCGGCTATCCGGATCGACGAGGCCGTCTTCTCGGTAGAGCCGGAAGCGCTCGACGATCTGTTCCATTTCGACGACCGAAATCGCCGTGTTGTGGACGAACCGTAGGTCGTACACCCAATCGTAGTCGGGCGCGAACCGATCATCCCCGACAATGTCGTCTGCACTCTCCAGGATGTCTTCGCCCGTCCATTCTGAACTCGCATTCCGGATGATAACCAGTCCGTGTGTGGGATTGATATTGTAGGTGTAAGCCACAGTAGAACCCCAATGCGTGATGAGCAAGAATGTGCGGTTCAGCTACCGAAAAGGTGCCCGTTCACAGGCAGAGACGCAAACGTAGTTCAGAAGCCAACGGCGGCTCCGGTCCCCCTCGGATCCGATCCCCCGTAGAAGACACGCGACGGTTGGGCCCGGCGGTCATCGGGATATTTGACGCGGAGACCCTGTGCGCGCCCCCATCGCGGAATGCCCCCGAAGACGCCCTCCGACATCGTCCATCCTCGGGCCCGCAGGTTCCACACGACGTCGTGGGGAAGGGTGTTGCGCTCGTAGCTCATCATCCGGGGCTTCCACTGATGGTGGATGCGCCCCGCCGCGACGGCCCGCTCGATGTCCATGCCGTGGTCAATGACGTTCATGATCACCTGAAACGTGGTCGTGATGATTGTGGACCCGCCCGGCGCCCCAATCACCATGAAGAGACGCCCCTCCGGGTCTTCCACGACCGTCGGCGACATCGACGACACCATGCGGCGGTCCGGGGCCACGAGGTTCTGCTTCGTGCCCGAGAGGCCGTACAGGTTCGGCACGCCGGGCTTCAGCACAAAGTCGTTCATCTCGTTGTTCATGAAAAACCCGGCCCCGTCGATGACCACCTTCGAGCCGTAGCCGCTGTTCAGCGTGGTCGTTACGCTCACGGCCATGCCGCTGCTGTCGGCGACGGAGTAGTGGCTCGTCTCCATCGACTCCCCCGCCATGACGGGCTGCCCGGCGCTCACTGTGTCACTGGGCGTGATCTGTAGCGAGTCGAACGAGGCCATTCGGTCCCGCATGTAGTCCTTCCGAACGAGGCCCTCGGTCGGCACGTCCACGTGGTCCGGGTCGCCGAGCCACTTCGCGCGGTCGGCGTAGACGCGGCGCATCGTCTCGCCGAGGTAGTGCACCGTGCGGCTTGTGTTGAACCCCATCTTGCCGATCGGCTTCCGCTCGGCGGCGTTCAGCAACTGGGCAATGGCGACGCCGCCGGACGAGGGCGGGCCCATCGAGTGCACCTCATAGCCGCGATAGGACGCCGTCACCGGCTCCCGCTCGACGGCCTCGTACTCGGCCAGGTCCTGCTCGTCGATCAGTCCCCCGTTCTCCTGAAATTGCTCCGCGATGCGCTCGGCGGTTTCGCCCTCGTAGAACCCAGCGCGGCCCTGGTCCCGGATCCGTTCGAGCGTTTCGGCGAGGTCCTCCTGGACGAAGCGTTCCCCGGCCCGGTATGTTCTGGTCGAATCGCCCTTGGTGAAGTATTTTTTCGTCACCGGGAAGGCCGCAAAGTCCTCGTAGGCGTCGTTTAGGTCCGAGGCGAGCGGGTGCGGAAGCGGGAAGCCCTCCCGGGCGAGCCGAATGGCCGGGGCCATGACGGTTTCCCGGTCGAGCGTGCCGTGCTCGTCGAGGGCTTTCAGGAGCCCCGCCACTGTGCCGGGCACGCCGGAGGCCAGGTACCCGCGGCGGCTCCGCTCGCGCACCGCGTTGCTGTCGGCGTCG
>PXTG01000022.1:0-23246 GCA_003023365.1 Bacteroidetes bacterium QH_7_62_13
CGGTGTGGGGGCACGTAGTGGGGGCACGCCGTCTCGAAAAGCGACGGTTGAGTGAAGCGTCGGCCGACCACGTCGTGCGCTCCCCGGGCCACGAACGATTGGCTCCGCAGCGTATCGGCCCAGGCGGCGGCCAACGACGCGAGGGACCGACCGTAGACCGCCTCGAAGTTCCCGCGGGCGTAGACCCTCTTCACGGCCTCAGGCCCGTAGGTGTCCATGAGGTAGCGTACGAAGGAGCCCATGGTGGCGTACGAGACGGCGCCCCGTCCCGACCAGAAGCCCCACGGGGAGAGCCGACTCGCGATCGCATCGGCCTTCGCCGACAAGGCCTCAACCGAGTCGGTAACCGTGGCAGCACTCACCAGGTCATGCGCCGGGGGGTGCGGCCCAGGGGGCTCCAGGGCTACCGCCCACCCTTCAACAAGCCCCGGTGCCCAGGACGCACGAAGGACCGGCAGTCCGTAGGGACGACTGAAAACGTGGGCGAGTTCATGGCCGAGACTCGCATCGACGCGCTCAACGAGAAGGTGAATTTGGGGATCATCGAGCCAAACCGGTGTTACGCTTGTCGCCCGAGCACCGGTTAATTGCGCTTTCGTATCGCGGTTCGGGTACAGATAGCTCTGGATCCGCGCCGGCTCATTTCCGGACGACAGCGATAGCAGATCGGAGAGGTAGTCGTACGCGGCCTCATGGTCCGCCGCCAGCGCCGCCACCTCCCGTTCGTCGAGCCGATCAGGATCGTAATAGAGGTCGAAGTGCGGGGTGCGGTGGTGTCCCCCGAGCCGATGTTGCAGTTGATTGGCCGAGGTATTGATGCCGAGGGGGACAGAGAACCAGTACACCACCCCGATCGCCACCAAGCCCGTCCAAATGCCCCACTGAGACGTTCGACCACGGAAATACGCTCCCAGTAACGCTACGACCGCAGCCCAAAGGAGCGTGAGGCCCCGGAAGGCAAAGAGTCCCGTTCGGACGGCGAGTTGCTCGTCGTAAATGGGCCCCAAGATCCCGCCAAATACGTGATTGTAGGTGTAAAACTGAGGGTGTGCCCCCAGGTCGTAGACTGGACCGACGACGCTGATAACTAGACCGATCCCGCCGAGAATGAGTCTTGGGCGAGAAAGCGTCACGCTCGTGAGGGCGTACGCGACGGCCACCGCGAGGACGACGGTGATGCCCGGAAAAAGAGCGTAAAAGAGCAGTCCTTGACCGAGTGTGCAATTCGGTGCCCAGAGGGGAGAGATCAGGAGCATACCCAGGGGAATGAGGACCGCCCCCTCCTGCCGACCGAGCTCTCCCCAGAAGGATCGACGGCCGGCCCGGAAATGATTCATGGCCGACCACCCGGCCACAAAAAACGAGACAAAAGCGACAACCGCCGCCGACTCTGCCTGAAGAACGTTCAACAGAGGGACGAACCAGAGCGTCAGACCCAGGGCGACGTACGCGGCAGAAACGCGTTTCATGCTCGAGAAGAGCGGGGACGTGACTCGCTAGAGCAGCGTGAAGGACACCCCCACCGAGACGGTCTCCTTTAGCTGGATGGCCCTGGAGATGTCCCTGTCGAAGAGCGCCTCGAAAGTGAGATCCGTGCTCAGCCAATCGTTCACCTTCAAGTTTATGGCATTTTCCCAGCGTGTATCCGGTGGGTCTTCCGTCTGGTTGATCGAAAAGAAGACATTGAGCTGGGACTGATAGCGGATGTTTTCTGTCAGCCGCTTGTCGTACGACGAAACCAGTTCCGCACCGGCCTCGACCCGGGCCGTATTGTCGGGATCCACGTCGTATAACGGTCGAAAGGCCGGCTCGGTGACAACGGTCTGTTTCGACGCGATTCCAAGCCGAATCGTGAAGCTGGGTCTGGGCTCGTACGTAAGACCGATCGATTCAGTGATAAACGCCGGGGCAAAGAAGGCCGAGTTCTCGACGGGGGGATCTTCGTCGTAGTCGAAACCAGACGCAAACTGGGTGCGGAGACGTCCCGCAATGGTCGGATTAAAGAGCCGAAAGAACCCCTCGCCATCGTATCGAAGGCTGGTGTTCAGGCGAATTCGGTCCTCGGCCTTTCGAATCTCTTGGCTCTCCTGATCAATGAGCCCAAAGGCCAGCTGGGTTCGGTAGGACTGAATCCAGAAGTCACTGCGCTTCACGGCCTCAGCGTCGAGCGCTGTCGTGAAGGCAAGGGAATTGTTGCCTCCGCCCTCTTGCCAGTTCGAGTAGGCGGCCTGGGAGGCGTTCAAGCGGGCAGTGGCATCATAGGTCCACGTTCCCAGTGTGGTATCTGGTGAGGGCTCAGAAGACTGGCCCCGAGCAGAGTTCAGGCCGATGATCCCAGCGAGGAAAATGGCCCCGCAGATGAAAAGTCGGAAGGGGGAGCACGTAAAGTGAATCAAAGGCATCAGGATGGCTTGGATAAAACGTCCGGCAGGACCCCGCCTGCCGCAGACGGGCGAAACCGAGACGGAAGAGGCTCACCCCCGCCGCGACAGGTCTGTGGCAAGGGGAACTGCGGGGCCAACGCCGAGACCGGTTTTTAGGTACCACCAATTCCTCCCGCCATGAAGCCTACCTAGAGCTCATCATTTTTGATGTCCTGAATCTCCTGGCGAATTTCGTGGGCGAGCTTCTTCAGCTCCATGAGACTCTTTCGGGCTCGCGTGCCAGCAGCCTTGTTTCCTTTCTCATAGAACTTCAAAAGGTCCTCCTCGGCGCCTTCAATGAGATCGGTGAGTTCTCCGTAGCGTTCTTCAAAGGTGCTCATGCGTACGTCTTTCGGTGTATGAATGATAGAAAATGTAACGAGGCTGGGTTGTAGCAGTCGGGAAACTAATGCGTCCCTGAGCCGCTGTCAAGCCGGAACGAGCCGGATTCGGCTCCGAGGGTGAAGAGCACGTAATTTGGCGGAAGGTTCAAACCTCAGCGGGAAAATCGGGGCTCGATTACGGCTCGATGAGACGCGTTCCCTCCGGCTCATCCCCGTCAAGAAGGCCCTGCAGGTTCGTGGCGAGAACGGACACATCGCCCCTGTGAAGTCGCCGGATCGAAGTCGCCGGACCGCATCGGCATTGGAAAAATCGTCGTTGCCGACGGCGTCGACGGATCTCTCTTCCGTGACCCCGTTCGCGGTGAGGATTCCGGGCTGGTCCGTGGTCGTCAGAACGCAAGCCACTGGATCAAACGACGCCTCGAACGCCCGGGCCAGGGCCAGCACGGCGTCCACGGCGTCGATCTCTCGCGTTGTGGCGTCGTCTTCTTCCACGAGGGCAGACACCACCGGCAGCACGCGCTGCTTAATGAGCGCAGTGACCCAGCCAGTATTTCGCGCCCGAATTTCACCGTCCGCATTCCGAACAAGCAAATTGCGGTCGATGCCCTGAATGCCAACCGTGGAAACCACCTCATCGGTGAGTGCCGCCACGATTTCCTGGTTGGTTTCCCGCACGGCCCGTTCTACGAGCCGGCGTTGCTTCTCCCCTTCAATCTGCAGAACTCCCTCGTCCCGTTCCGGGAAGTAGCCCTGCGACTCCAGGGTACGCTCTACTTTTTCGCCACTTCCATGGACCAGAACGCAGGGGGGCTCTCCACTGGCCCCCTCCGCAAAATGCTGGGCGAGCGACTTCAAAAAGAGGGCATCGCCGAGGTGATGGCGATCGAGGTAAACAAGATACAACGTCTGCATGGAACGGCACTGTCGGTGAACAGGATCGGGCTCTGTGGATGTGGAGGCCGTTTCGTGGTATGGAAAACCCCACGGGACGATTCAACTAGATTGCGCGAAGACATCTCCTCCCAACCCCGCTTCGGCAGCCGCGGCCGGCGACGCCGGGCAACATACCCAGCTTTTGTCTGGTCCTGGACGTTGAGTGTATGTACAATGCATCATCCCGGATGAGCAAAGGGAAATAGATGCCGAGTTGACCCTTTCCGAAAAAACTGCCAGGTTATGAGCGCTTTTTCCACGTAGTCCCCGTTGAAAGACCTTCCTGATCGTGTTTGACGCCCCCCTATTGTCCGAGCCGATGGCCATCGCCGCTCTCTTCTGTGCCGTCCTGGGCGTCGTGTTCTGGCTTGACAGTGTCGAGGCGCTCGACCCCGTTTTCCGGTATTTCCCTCCCGTGATATGGGCGTACTTCGTACCCATGCTGTGCACCACGTTCGGCATCACCCCCGCCGAGAGTCCCGTGTACGAATGGATGTCCACCTACCTCCTCCCCCTTTCGCTCTTTCTACTGATGATTACGGTGGATCTTACGGCCATTCTTCGGCTCGGTCCCATGGCTTTGTTCATGCTGTGTGCGGGCACGCTGGGAATCATGGTGGGCGGGCCAATTGCTTTTGGCTTGTTCTCTCCCCTCTTCGAGGATCCGAATGCCTGGAAAGGGTTCGCGGCCCTTTCCGGCAGTTGGATCGGCGGTACCGCCAACATGGTCGCCATGAAGCAAAGCGTGGGGACGCCCGACAGCACGCTTGGTCCACTCCTCGTGGTGGACGTGGTGGTCGGATACGGGTGGATGGGGGTTCTGATTTTTCTGAGTGCCTACCAGGCGCACTTTGACGACTGGATTCGGGCGGACACCACGGCTATGGACGACCTCAACGAACAGATGGAAAACGCGGAGGAAACGCGCCGGCCGGTGACCCTGTCCGACTTCTCGATAATGATCGGCGTAGCCCTGGCCGCTACGGTCGCCAGCCAAGGAATCGGGGCCTGGCTCCCCGAAATCGCGTTCGGCATGGCGGAACCCATCATTCGAACGAGCACGTGGACCATTTTGCTCGTGGTGACCGCCGGTCTCTTCCTTTCGTTTACCCCCCTCCAAAAACTGGAAGACGCGGGCGTCGGCGCCAAGGCCGATCTTGCGGCCGTTCTCGATGTGCCCTTTTACCTGTTGGCGGGCGTACTCTGGATCGCCATCCACATTGCCTTCCTGATGGCCGCCGCGTGGATGGCACGCGCCCCCCTCTTTTTTGTAGCCACCGGCAGTATGGCGAACGTGGGCGGGGCCGCCAGCGCCCCCATCGTGGCGGGTGTCTATCTGCCCGCGATGGCTCCTGTGGGCCTACTGATGGGCGTGGCGGGATACATCCTGGGCATCTACGCTGCACTCGGGTGCAGTTGGCTGATTGGACTGGTGGCGATGGGGCTGTGACGGTCGAGCGTAGAGACGGTCTCGATGTTCGTGCGTCGGGAACCCGAAAGACGCTCGGTACAGCCTGAACGCTTGTGAACCGTTCCAAGCGGCATCCGATCGGACTGGGGGGACCGAACCTCCAATCGTCTCGTTTTCCCTCTCCCCATCGTGGAAAATCAAAACGGGGTCCTGGCCGCCAGGCCGTTCAAGGATAGGCAACGTTTACTCTCCCAGGATTTTGGGCCGGTCGCGGCACTTTTCCCGACGTTGTGCCGTAACCACACCCTAAGCGTGCACTGATATACGAATCGTGACCGAGCCTCCGTTAACACCGACGGCGGGAACGTTGACGATTCCGGTTTCCACTCGCGTTGTATTGTTCTTCTCCCACGAATCCGACCGTTCTTCTATGAGCACCAAAGGCAAAGCTTCAATCGCCCTGTTTCTCGGGGGCGCCTTCTTCGCCGGCATACTATTCGCGACGGCCAGCGCCAACTTGTTCGGGGCCGGCAGCTTGATCGGCACCTCCAGTCAAGCCACCAGCCTTGATGGCTCAACGGCCATCGAGCAGCAGTCTAGCGCATCCACCCCTCAAGGCTTCCAGACCGCTTTCACCAAGGTCTCCGAGTCGGTGAACCCAGCCGTCGTTCAAATACGGGCGGCGAAAACTGTGGATCGCCGAATGCAAAATCCCTTCGAGGGGACCCCCTTCGAGGATTTTTTCCGCGGGCCGCGTCGTCCGAACCAGGAAGGCCCGGTTCGTCAGGGCCTCGGCTCTGGGGTCATCATCAAATCAAACGGATACATTGTGACCAACAACCACGTCGTTGAGAACGCCGAACGACTGAGTGTGGCGACGCTTGACAACACCGAGTATAGTGCGGAGATCGTGGGTACCGACCCCTTCAGCGACCTGGCAGTCATCAAAATCGATGCAACCGGCCTCACCAGTATTAGCTTTGGGGACTCCGACCAACTCACGACCGGACAATGGGTGTTGGCGTTCGGTTCGCCCCTTTCGGAAAACCTGAACAACAGCGTGACGGCCGGCATCGTGAGTGCCATTGGCCGCCTTCAGTCCCAGCCCCAACGTCAACGGCAGCGCCAGCCGACCCAACAGGGGCAGCAAATTAGTCCCGTTCAGAACTTCGTGCAGACCGACGCTGCGATCAATCCAGGAAACTCCGGGGGGCCGCTGGTGAATCTGGGTGGAGAGCTCGTGGGGATCAATACGGCCATTGCCTCGCAAACGGGGGGCTACCAGGGCATCGGATTCGCCATTCCGGGCAACACCGTTGAACGGGTAGCCCGCCAGCTGATCGAAGATGGAGAGGTTCAGCGAGCGTACCTTGGCGTTTCTTACGGATCTGCGTCTCAGTCTCTTATCGAAAATGAAAACCTGCCGCCGGGCGCCGCCGACATTGGACGGGTTGAGGAGGGATCCCCCGCCGATAAGGCCGGGCTCCAGGCCACCGACATTGTCACGGCCATCAATGGAACCCCCCTTCAGAATCACTTACAGCTCGGTAACAAAATCTCCAGTATGCGACCCGGGAACGAGGTCACTCTAACGATCCGGCGAGACGGTGAAACCAAGGAAATCACGGTGAAACTGGCGGCCGCGGGGCAGGGCGACACGGAGAACGCCACCGCGGAGGGGGAGACTCCGTCGAAGGATCAGCTCATGAAGGAACTCGGCATGAGCGTTCGGGACCTCAGCCCCGAGCTTGCCAATCGGCTTGGGTTCGACGACACCAACGGAGTGCTCATCACGGACGTGGACCAGTCGAATCCGATGATCCGCCGATCCGACCTGGGTCCTCGTCAGGTGATCGTGGAGGTGGCCGGCACGCCGACTCCGGACGTAGAGACCTTTCAAGAGGTGTACGCACAGATTCCCGCGGGCAAGGCCTTCCGAGTCGTGGTGCGTCTCCGACAGGGCTTCATGAACGTCACCAGCCTCCGCAAACCGGAATAGACCGCTGCTTTCGCCCTCTCCCCTACGCCCCGTCCTCGAAAGAGAGGATGGGGGTTTTCTTTGTTTGGGCTACACTCGCAGACGGGCGGTCAGTCCGAAGGGCCCTGGACGGGCCGCTGCTGGGGCGCAAGCCGTTCGGCGAGATCGTCCGGAAAGTCCATCGTCGGGATGCCGCGAAGGGTCGGGGGTGGGCCATCAAAGGTGATCTTCACTCCGGGAGTCTCATTCCGCACGACGTTCAGGGCCATGGCGTACGCCTCGGCAGCTTTCTTCTCGCCCTCACTCGATGCATCGTCGTACAAAATCATGAGCTGCGCGGCAATGCGGATCAGCATTCGACGCGTGGGACCGTCCGGCTCGTCTGACATAGGAGGGATTTTGCCGAGGCGACGTGGATTCAATGAGGTTCCATGTTTCTCTCGCAACGCTCGTGAACGCACGCCTACACTGCTCGTTCTGAGCAATCTACATGCAAGGCCGGTTGAGCCCCTCACCGGCTCTCTCGAACGAATATATTCCCACCAAAACCGTTTCAAATTCAAATGCCCGATTCGGTCCAGCGCCGCGAACTCGATGCGGTCCCCGATGCGTCCACGATCAGTGATCTCCGCGACCACGCGGAAGCGGACAAGGTCTCAATCGAAGTCCACTTTCCTACTGGCGACGGCGTGCAGAAACGGCTCGTCGTTTCTCCACGAGGGACGGTTGTACTTCTCAACGATGTATCGGAGGAGACCTTCAACCGATCGACAACGGCGGACGACGTTGCGGACTCGCTTCGTGGACGATAGACCTGTTTCCCGGCCGAACTCGAATGGGGCACTATCGAACGCTGTCTTCCAGTTCGCAGCGTCTCGCTCCCTCAAGCCTCAATGAGGAAGTCGGTTACGCCGAGCGCGTTTCCCCGATTGCTTCCCCGGGGAGCAATTTTCTACTCGGTTCGGCTTCGGGAATCGTGCGTGCCCGATCCCCCACCGATGGTCTTCGAATCCTGCGAAAAGTGTTTGGGATAGCCCCCAGTACCGAACACGCGTTGCGCCCGACCGTGCCTTCTGCTACGCTCTGCGCCCCCTCGTCAATCCACCCAGCGCTTCGCCTCTGGCTTCCGCGCCCGCTATGATAGACCGTATTTCAATTCTTGGCACCGGCCTCATCGGTGGCTCGCTGGCCCTATCCTGGCAGGAGCATCGCCCGAACGGTACCATCGTCGGACACGACCGCCCCGACGTGCTGACCGCGGCCGAGGAGCGGGGCGCAATCGATGAAAAAGCGGCCGACCCGGTCACGGCGGTCGAGGACGCCGACCTGGTGGTCCTCGCTACGCCCCTGGCAACCATCCTAAAATTACTCGACACGATCGGCGGGCATCTGCCCGAGGGGTGTTTTGTTACGGACGTGGGCTCCGTAAAACAACCGGTCGTAGACCAGGCCACCGACGTCCTCCCCGATCACGTCCAATTCCTGGGCGGGCATCCGATGGCGGGGGCTGAGGACGCCGGTATCGAACACGCCGACCCACTTTTGTTTGAAAACGCGGTCTACGCCCTGTCCCTCCCGTCCGGTGGGGACGAGGATGCCTTCGGGGAGTCGTACGCTCCCCTCATTGACCTGATCGAGACCACCGGGGCACGCCCCCTCCACCTCGCCCCCGATCGGCACGACCGTCTCGTTGCGGCCATGAGCCACCTCCCGCAACTCCTGGCGGTCGCTTTGGCTAACACGGCGGCGGAGGCCGACGACGCGAACGGTGACGACGGGACCCTGGCCCTCGAACTTGCGGGTGGGGGATTCCGCGACATGACCCGCATCGCCGCCTCTCCGTTCAGCGTGTGGCGCGACATCCTTGTGGGGAATGAAGGCGCAATTCTCGACGCCATGAGCAGTTTTCGGCGCACGCTCCGGCGTCTCCGGAATCGTCTCATCGAGAACGATCTCGATGCGCTGGAGGGGGCCTTCGATGACGCCCGACGAGCTCGCGACGCTGTTCCTGGGGACACGAAGGGGTTTCTCCACCCCTTGTCGGAGGTGTACGTGAAGGCCCCTGACGAGCCCGGCGTACTGCACGATCTCACCGGTCATCTTTCGGACGCCGAGCTCAACGTCAAGGACATTGAACTCCAAACCGTCCGGGAGGGGACCGGGGGCACCTTCCGCCTTGCATTCGCCGACCGAACCGGCGGCCGGCTACGACGCGTGGCGTCCAGAGTAGCGGGCGACCGCCGGGGGTGCGACGTGTTGCCCTCCACCGGTGCTTTCGAGGAGGACAGTGACTCGCAGCGATGGGGAGCAACCCGTTGTCGATTGCCCCCTCCCCGCTGATTCTATCCACGCGGAGTGATGGTGGCTGGTGTTTCTCCACACGGCTTTCTTTCCGCACTTCGATGAAGAAGCCCCCTGCTGTCCGACGACGTTCCGGGGCGGTAGAAGTCGCAAAATCACGCCGACTTTGTTGATTTACACGGCGCAGGGCGGCTATCATGTGTCATTGAGAAGCAACCCGCTGCTCTCCCGCAATCTCTCATCGCCCCGGCAGCCCCCGTACCGACTATGGCCGACTCGACCGACACTCTAAAGACCACCCCTCTTTACGACGCCCACAAAGACCTCGGTGCCCGCATGATGGGCTTCGGCGGGTTCGATATGCCCGTCCAGTACAGTAGCATCATGGAAGAGCACATGGCTGTGCGCAACGAGGCGGGTCTGTTCGATGTGAGCCACATGGGGGAGCTCATGGTGCGAGGCGATGGGGCTCTCGACCTCATCCAACGCCTTGTGACCAACGACGCCGGGAATCTCTATGATGGGCGTGCCATGTATACCGTCATGTGCACCCCCAGCGGGGGCATCATCGACGACTTGATCGTATACCGTCTGAGTGAGGACCGGTACATGATGGTCCTCAACGCAGCCAACGTTGAGCGTGACATCGCGTGGATCCGCGACCATAACGACGAGGGAGTGACCCTCGAAAACGCCTCCGACGAAACGGCCCTCCTCGCTCTGCAGGGTCCCCGTTCTCTTCGCATCGCCCAACCCTTCCTCGACAGCGACCTCGACGACCTCAAATTTTACCACTTCTGGGAGGAGACAGGCCATGCCTTCATGGATTGCGAGGAGGCCGTCGTTTCGCGTACCGGATACACGGGCGAAACGGGGCTTGAACTGTACGTTCCCGCTGAGGAGGCCGAGCGGGTCTGGAAAACCCTCCTCGACGCGGGAGCAGATGAGGGCCTCAAACCCGCCGGGCTTGGGGCACGGGATACGCTTCGCCTCGAAGCGGGACTGCACCTGCACGGCAACGATATCACTGAACAGACCAACCCCTACGAGGCAGGTCTCGGCTGGCTCGTGAAGCTGGAGAAGGGGGAATTCGTCGGTCGCGACGCTCTTCGAACGATTTCGGAAGACGGCCCAGACCGCAAGCTTGTCGGCTTTGTCGCCGCCGAACGGGGAATTCCCCGCCACGATCACACCATCCTCTCTCCGGAAGAGGATGAAATCGGGATCGTAACCAGCGGCACACAGTCGCCCGTGCTCGACACCGGCATCGGCCTCGGCTACGTCCCCAATGATCCCGTCTATACCGAACCCGGACAATCCCTTCTCATCGCCAGTCGCCGACGAAGCTTCGAGGGTACCGTCAAGGAGCCTCCCTTCCACGAAGAGAATTAATTTTCCGGTACCTGTCACCTCCTTCGCCCCGGTCCCTATGGACGCAGAAGTATTTCTCACCTATTCCAGCGTCGTCCCCGAGGACGTTCGCGACCAGACGGTCGTCGTGATCGATGTCCTTCGGGCCTGCTCGACCATCGTTACGGCGTTGGACCGGGGCGCGCGAGCGGTTCTTCCAGTATCCGACATGGCGGAGGCCGGTCGGATCGCCGCCAACCTGGACCCGGATGTCTACCGGTTGGGAGGGGAGCGAGACGGTGAAAAGATCGATGGATACCACCTGGGGAATTCCCCCCGAGAGTACACCCAAGACGCCGTCGATCAGCGAGACCTGATCCTAAACACCACGAACGGCACCCGGGCATTCACCCGGGCCACGGAAGCAAAACACCTCGTTGCGGGCTGCTTTTTGAACGCAGAACGCGTCGTGGACTTCGTCCGAACCGTGGACGACGAGGTGACCATCGTGTGTGCCGGGAGCCGAAATCGACTGGCCCTGGAGGACACCCTCTGTGCCGGGCTCCTGTTGGACCGTCTGTGGGCCCATGAGAAGCCGACCCTGCTTACCGATTCGGCCCACACGGCGTACACCCTCTACCGGACCGATCGGAACGACCTCTCGTCGGCCCTTCGGACCACCAACCACGCTGAACGGCTCAAACAAAAAGGCTTCGGGGACGATCTCGAGTACTGTTTCCGAACAGATGCTCTCTCCGTCCTGCCCTACTACTCCGACAACCGGCTTCAGCGCTACCAAAGACCTCAGTAAAGGCCCTTCCGCACGCCACTCGTGAGATTCTGACGTTGCATCTTTGTGATCTCCGAGCCACTTTGTACCTGTGCCCTTGTAACATGAGGTACACATGTATTCCATTTAGCGTCGTCCCCATCCTCGTAGCGGCGTCGTTCACGCCTAGCACGACACGATAGTATGGCTTCCTCCGGCTCCACCAATTTGAAGGGTTCGGCCGTCGTTTCTACCCGCCGGAAGATGGAGGTCCTGGGGCTGATCCTCATGGTGCTGGCGCTGCTGTTGTCGCTCGCCTTCGTCACCTATCAACCGGGCGACGATGCAGTGGCACAGGCTGCACCACTGGTCGACGCGCTCCTCAACCCGAGCCAGTATCCCCCCGTGGACAATGCCCTGGGCCTGTTGGGGGCGGAGCTCGCTCGTAGCCTCGTCCCCGGCTTCTTAGGGTACAGCGTCCTCCTCTACAGTGGTGCACTCATGGTGTGGGGGTACGCGATCTTTCGCCACTGGTCCCTGCGCCCCCTCCTCTACCCCACCGGTCTCGTCCTTTTGTCGGCCTTCGTTATCGCCGATCTCGTGGGTTGGTTCGGCCACACCCTCGACGCCGACCTAATACGCTGGGCGGGGGCGGTCGGTATGGGTATGGCCGGCTGGATGCAGGGGGTCATCGGCCTCATCGGTTCGTTCATTCTCGTGATGCTCGTGGTGGCCGTGATGCTCCTCCTCGTGGTGGACCACGACATTCAACGGTCCGTGGATCGGGTCATCGACGCCGTCCGCCGAATCGAAAGCACGATTCAGTCCTGGTGGACGAATTGGCAAGAGCGGCGAACCCAAAAGAAAAAGAAGCGGAAAGAGGCCCGATCCCAAGAACGGGATCCCACCCGAGCATCGAAGTCGACCGACGAGAAGACGGGGTCGACAGACGGTACCGAATCCCAAGATTTCTCTTCCAACCAGTCCTCTCCGGACGCGTCCGCCTCCACTGACCCCTCGGATGAGCAAACCGGCTCCGAACCAACCTCGCCCGACGACCCGAACGAATCCACCGACACAGAACGTGAGGACCCACCATCGATCACCGTTCAGGTCCCGACGAAGTCCGGTGACGGGCGCCCGATCCGCCGAAACGACCTGTTCCGCGACCGCCTCCGCCCAGCGGACGAGGGAAACGAAGACCAGGACGATCCGTCCGCCGACGACCTCGACCTGGAGCAGCTAGAGGAAGAGTTTGGCGAGGCGTTTGAAAAAACCGACGCCTCCCCGGATGAGCCCGTGATTGACCCTCTCTCTTCCGAGGACGAGCCCTCCTCCTCCCCAGACGACCAATCATCGTCCCCGGACCCGTCCCCCGAGTCCGTTGACCCGTCCTCGTCGTCTGCCAACGAGTCGTCCGCCCCCTCTTCGGAGGACACGTCGCCCGAGCGGGAAGCGTCCACGGAGACCGATGCGCCCAACGACGACGTTGAGTTGACGGTCAAGGAGCGCGTTGAGGAGGAGAAGGCCGACGAGATTGAGCGTCCCAGCGAAACCCCGGAGGAGGTGGAGTATGAGCCTCCCCCCCTGAACCTCTTGGAGGAGCCGACGAACGACGATCCCTCCGTCAACCGTGAGGAGCTCGAAGAAAATAAGCGCATCCTTCTCGACAAGCTCGATACGTACAACGTCGAGATTGAAGACATCAGTGCGGTTGTGGGGCCCACCGTTACCCGCTACGAGCTGACCCCCGCCCCCGGCGTCAAGGTCAGTCGCATCAAGTCTCTGGAGGACGACCTGGCGATGGCTATGGCGGCCTCCGGCGTTCGCATGCTGGCCCCAATTCCCGGCAAGTCGGCCATTGGCGTCGAGATCCCCAACCGTGACCGGGAGCTGGTCCGTCTGCGCGAGATTCTTGGTACGGCCAAGTTCCGTGACACGGACATGACCCTTCCCCTGCCAATGGGGAAATCGATTGAAGGGGAGGTTTTTCTGGCGGACCTGACGAAGATGCCCCACCTCCTGATCGCTGGGGCGACCGGCTCCGGAAAGTCCGTTGGATTGAATAGCCTGATCACTGGACTGATTTACGCCTGTCACCCGGTGAACCTGCGCTTCGTGGTCATCGACCCGAAGAAGATTGAGCTGCAGCAGTACACGGCCCTCGAAACGCAGTTCGTCGCCCAGCCGAAAGATGTCGACCAGACGGTCATTACCGACATCGAGGAGGCATCCGGAGTGCTCAAGAGCGTAGAAAAGGAAATGGAGGAACGCTACGATCTGCTCTCCGACGCCAACGTCCGCGGTGTCGACGGCTACAATCGCAAGTTCCGGAACGGCGAACTGTCCCCGGAAGAGGGGCACCGCCATATGCCCTACATTGTCGTCGTGGTCGACGAGCTCGCCGACCTTATGATGGCAGTTGGGGACGACATCGAAGGGCCCATTTCGCGTCTCGCACAGATGGCGCGGGCGGTGGGCATCCACCTCATCTTGGCCACCCAACGCCCCTCCGTCGACGTGATTACCGGCGTGATCAAGGCCAACTTCCCGTCGCGGATCGCCTACGAGGTCGCCTCGATGGCCGACTCCCGCACGATCCTTGACCAGGGGGGCGCCGAAGGGCTCGTAGGGAACGGTGACATGCTGTTCCTGAGCGGCAGTGACATGCGGCGGCTCCAGGGGCCGTTCGTGAGCGTCGAGGAAGTGGAGGAGGTCGTCGACCACGTGTCCAGTCAGCCCGGAGTAACGCCCTACGAACTGCCCTCCCTCATGGATGCCGGCCACGGCCCGAGCGGGAACCTGGGCGTCGACGATACCGACGATAAATTTGAGGAGGCCGCCCGGGTCACCGTGCGCCGCCAACAAGGCTCCGTCTCCCTCCTGCAGCGCAAACTCGCCGTCGGGTACACCCGAGCCGCCCGCATCGTCGATCAGCTCGAAGAAGCGGGGATTGTGGGGCCGCACAACGGCACGAAAGCCCGCGAGGTGCTCGTGGAGGACGAGCAGGAGCTGGACCGTCTGCTGAAGGGCGAAGACGTTGAGGACGACGCATAGCTCACTTCCCCTCCCTTTCGTCTACCTTCCGTTCACTCGATGACCCCTCCTGACATTTCTTCTTTTCCCACCCTCGGGATTCTCGGCGGCGGCCAACTCGGCAAAATGATGGCCGCCGATGCGGTCCGGATGAGTGTAGACGTCCGGCTGCTCTCCCCAAAAGACGCGGGACCGATGCAGGCGTATTCCGGAAGTCGGACGGGAGACTGGACCGACCCGGATGTGCTCCGTAATTTCGCCGCGGACTGCGACGTCGTTACGGTCGAGAGCGAGTGGGCGCCCGCGGAAGAAGCCGCCGAGGCCGTCCCCGGCAACACGGAGGTCAGGCCCTCGCCGAGCACCCTCGCCGTAATCAAGGACAAAGGCGTCCAGAAACGCCGTCTCGCCGACGCCGGATGCCCAGTGCCCGACTTCAAGAACTGCGAGACCCTGGAGGAAGCCGTGGACGCGGCCACGTCCCTCGGGTTTCCCGTCGTTCTGAAACAGTACCGCGGCGCCTACGACGGGTACGGCAACGCCACGGTCCACTCCGCCGAGGAGCTTCGCGAGGCGTGGCCGGACCTCGCGGCGGACGACGGTCTCATGGTGGAGACCTTCGCCGACTTCACGCGCGAGTTGGCGGTCCAGGTGGCTCGTCGCCCCGGGGGCGAGCAGGTTGTCTATCCCGTTGCCTACACCGAACAGCGGAATCATCGCTGCCACGCTGTGGAGGTGCCGGCCGACGTGAGTGAGGACGTTGCGCGGGAGGCGCGATCCATCGCCCAGCAGGCCGTCGACGTGGTGGAGGGCGTGGGGCTCGTGGCCGTCGAACTCTTCGAAATGCCCGACGGGCGGGTGCTAATCAACGAGTTGGCCCCGCGTCCCCACAACACCGGCCATTATTCCATCGAGGGCAGCCACACGTCCCAGTTTGAAAACCATCTGCGTGGTGTCTTGGACTGGCCCCTTGGCAATCCCTCGCTCCGTCGTCCCGCCGCCGTGATGGTGAATGTACTCGGCACCCGGGAGGGCACCCCTCCCGACGCGTCGGGCCTCTCCGATGCACTGGCAGTGGATGGCGCGCACGTCCACGTGTACGGAAAGCCGGACGTGCGCCCCGGTCGGAAGATGGGACACGTTACGGCCTTGGGATCCACCCGAGACAACGCTCGTGAACGAGCCGAGCGGGCCGCCGAAGCCATTCACCTGTAATCCCCAAATTCTCCGTCTCTTTCCTTCGACGAAAACCATCGGATCGTAATGTCAGATTCTTCCGCTCCCCCCATTGGCATCGCGATGGGCAGCGACTCCGACCTCCCCGTGATGCAGGACGCCGCGGACGTACTTGATGAGTTTGACGTTCGCTACGAGATGCGCGTTCTGTCGGCCCACCGTACCCCGGGCGTGATGACGGAGTACGCCGAAACGGCTCAGGAGCGCGGGGTCCACGTGATTATCGCCGGGGCCGGGGGGGCGGCTCATCTTCCCGGGATGATTGCCGCCAGCACGCCGCTCCCCGTCATTGGCGTTCCCGTCAAAACGAGTACGCTCAACGGGGTCGACTCCCTTCTTTCGATCGTTCAAATGCCGGGAGGGGTTCCGGATCCTGGGGACTGACGACCCAACGCTCCGGGAGAAGATGCTGGCTTACAAAGATACGCTGACTCAGAAGGTCGCGGAAATGGACGACCGGGTGTCCAACGAATCGGCTGAATAGAAACTGCATCTGCCTCCCACCGACCAATGATTTCGTCCCGTTCGGTTTTTAGGGTCCTACCCCTCCTCCTGGTGCTTGGCGGACTTCCCTCCCTGCTACTGGCACAGGATCCCGTCCGCCTGCCCTCCCAACAGCAATCGACCGTCCAGTCCCTGCAGAGCGTGGAGCTCCGCACCCTTCCCCAGGTCGACACCGAGCGTCTTCGCGAGGAGGACAGGGCTCGCGACGGTGACATCACCCCTTATCGTTACGGGACCACCGTCGAGACCGACCTCACCGCCCGCCGGAATGGCACTTGGGAGTCACTTCCCAGCGGGGGATGGCTATGGCGACTTCGCATCCAGTCTAAAGAAGCAGTTTCGCTGAGTGCTGTTTTTACCGATTTCCGACTGCCGGCCGGCGGAGAAATTTACGTATACGCGCCAGACGGGACCCTCATCCGAGGACCCTATACCCGCGAGGACGTGACCGCCGGTCAGCATCGAACCCCAATGGTTCGGGGCGACGAGCTCATTATTGAAATGAACGTGCCTCGTGGCCGCCGTAGGCAGACGTCGGTCACCATCGGAAAGATCGTGCACGGGTATCGGTCCCTCTTCCCCTCCCAAAGAAACGCCCCCCAATCGAAGGCTGGCGACTGCAACATTGATGTAGCTTGCGACGACGCCGATCCCTGGCGCGATCAGGTCCGCTCGGTGGCCCGCATCACGTTTGAGTCCGGCGGTGACACATTCTCCTGTACGGGCTCGCTAGTTAATACAACCGCCCAGCGTAAGATTCCGTACTTCCTAACCGCGGAGCACTGTATTTCAACGCCCGAAGAGGCAGCGTCTATGGTGTTCTACTGGAATTACCAGAATCCCACTTGCCGCACACCCGGAACCTCCGAAAACGGGCGGGTAACGGACGACGATGCCATTGATCAAACCTCAACCGGGGCTGTACTGAGGGCCCGCTACGGCAATGTCCACGATCAGGGCCAAATCGAAGGAAAACCAGACCTCGCCCTCGTAGAGATAGACGACTTCATTCCACTGAGCTACGATTTGTACTTTAACGGATGGAACCGGATGGATACCCCGACGGACCAAAGCGTTACCATCCATCATCCGCGAGGCCACGGGAAACGAATCAGCTTTGACGATAATAAGTCCGCGAAGACCGAATACGCCAATACGACCCGTGGAAGCGGCGATACCCATCTCCTCGTCTCCGATTGGGAGCGTGGCACAACGGAGGGGGGATCGTCGGGTGCACCGCTCTACGACACGAACCAACGTGTGGTCGGGGTTTTGTCCGGTGGACTCGCAGGCTGTAACTCCAGTGGCGATGGGAGCGAAGACAACAACGAACCTGACTGGTATGGGCGAGTAGCCCCAGGCTTCCTTAACGGTGATTACGAAAGCAGAACCCTGTCCAGCTGGCTCGATCCCTCGGACTCCGGGACCGGCGCAATCGATGGTTTGCCCCTCTTTGATCGCGACGACAGTACCGCCCCCTCTCAAGTTGACGACCTGACGGTTACCAACGTCGACACGACCTCGATGACCGTTTCCTGGAGTGCCCCGGGAGACAATGGGGATCAGGGACGGGCATATGCCTATGACCTCCGGTACGCTTCCTCACCGATCCCCTCCACGTCCGACTTTTCCTCTGCCCCCTCCGTCACCAACGTGCCCCTTCCCAAGACGGCACAAACGCAACAAGAGGTAACAGTCGACGGTTTGGTCCCGGATTCGACATATTACTTTGCCCTCCGTACCAAAGACGATGGGGGGAACCAGTCCCCAATCGCAGCGACAGACGGAACGCTCCTCCAAGATCTGATTCCTCCCTCAAGAATTAGAGACCTCCGTATCACGGAGGTAAACACCTCGGAGTTGTCTGTCCGCTTGGAGTGGACAGCCACCGGGGACGATCGGCGACAAGGAACGCCTTCAAACTATGATCTCCGGTACGCCGAGGAGCCTATTCGCACGCCGCAAGACTTTGAGCAGGCCAATCAGATTTCAGACGTGGCCCCTCCCGCCGAAGCCGGAGAAACCCAGTCGGCGATCGTCGACCAGTCTGACGGCTTGGCGCCAGAAAACACTTATCATTTTGCGCTCCGTGCCACAGACAACGCAGGGAACGCGTCCCCGAAAGCCGTTCCCGAACAGACAGCCGTGCTCACCGAAGACATCGATGTCCAGAAAACCGGCCCGGTTTCGTCGTCGACGAGCTCGACCACGAAAACCACGTTTGTACTGACGGACACGCAAGAGGTGCGCGTAGCCCTTTACGATCTACTCGGACGACGCGTCCGCGTGCTCTTCGAAGACAGGGTGTCAGAAGGATTTGAGCAGACCGTTCGGTACGATGTGCGTGGGCTCTCCAGTGGTCCCTATTTCCTCCGATTCTCCGGCGAGTCATTTACGAAAACCCGTCGTGTGATGATCGTGAAGTAGACATCACCACCGACGCATGCTCCGAACGAAGGATGCGGATCACTGCTTGCCGTTCCACACGACGCGCGCAAACCGGCGCTTCCCGACCCGCAGCACAAAGGGCGCTTCCTCGGAAATGTCGATGTAGCGACCCGTGTCGGTCACTTCCTCATCGTCAATCGAAACGGCTCCCTGCTCAATGAGGCGTCGGCCTTCGCTGTTCGAATCAGTCAGGTTCGCCTCTCTCATGAGGTTGAGCAACCCGACCTCTTGACCGGGCTCAGCGTCGGGCCTAACCTCCGGAATACTGTCCGGCGTACCTCCCTGCACCACGGTTTGCTCGAAGTGCTCCTGGGCAGCGTCCGCCGCCTCTGCGCCGTGGTACATCTGGACGATCCGGTGGGCAAGTTGCGCCTTCGCATCCCGCGGGTTCGCCTCGGCAAATTCTTTCACCTTCGGAAGATCCTCCGTCGGCACGTCCGTCACGAGTTCAGTGTAGCGGTAGATGAGATCGTCCGGAACCGACATGGCCTTCCCGTACATGTCCTCCGGCGCCTCCGTAAGGCCGATTGCGTTGTCGAGGGACTTCGACATCTTCTCCGTCCCGTCGGTCCCCTCCAGCAGCGGCATCATCATGCACACCTGGGGCTCCTGGCCCCGTGCCTCCTGAAGCCGGCGGGCGAGGAGAAGGTTGAAGCGCTGATCCGTACCGCCCAGTTCCACGTCAGCCTCAATCTGCACCGAGTCCTGAGCCTGAGCGAGCGGATAGAGGAACTCGTGGAGACTGATGGGCTTCCCGGCGTCGTAGCGCTGCCGAAAGTCTTCCCGCTCGAGCATCTGGGCCACCGTCTGCTGAGCGGCCAACTCAATTACGCCGCTAAACGTCATCTCGTCCAACCATTCAGAGTTATACCGGATTTCGGTCTTGTCGGGGTCCAGAATCCGGGTCGCCTGATCGTAGTAGGTCTGTCCGTGCTCGCGCGTCTCTTCCAGCGTCAACTGGGGCCGGGTCTTCGAACGGCCCGAGGGGTCCCCGATCATTCCGGTAAAGTCGCCCACGATCAGGATCGCCCGATGACCGAGATCCTGAAACTGACGGAGCTTCCGGAGCACGACAGTGTGACCGAGGTGCAAATCCGGCCGGCTGGGGTCGCAACCGAGTTTTGCAGTAAGCGGCGTCTCCGTTTCGCGGGAGCGCTCTACCTTTTCCGCGAGGTCTTCCTCAGGGACCAGTTCTTCCACCCCTCGGCGGAGAACGTCCATCTGCTCGTTGACCGGTGGGAAAGCCATAGTTTTCTCGTCGTCGAAGTGAATTCGTCTGATGCTTTACTTGCCCCTTATCAAGCAAACCTCCTGTGGAGGAAAGCAGCCGGGCACACTGACGAGAGGTCTTAAAGGTTATACTCTCGTTTCGTCCGCTCCATGCGACGCTTCTCCTCCCGCTCTTTGATGGCCTGACGCTTGTCGTGCTTCTGGCGTCCCTTCGCAATCCCGATTTCCAACTTCGCCCACCCGTCGCGGAAATAGAGCTCCAGCGGAACGATGGTATACCCTTCTTTTTCGGCTTTGTCTCCCCATTTTCGAATTTCCCGCTGGTGGAGCAGGAGCTTGCGATCCCGGCGCGGTTCGTGGCCGAAGGGCCCCGCCTCTTCGTACGGCTTCACGTACATCCCGTGGATTTTCATCTCCCCGTACCGGTCGACCTGACAGTAGGCCCCGTCCAGACTCACCTTTCCGTTCCGGACCGACTTCACCTCGGACCCCTCAAGCACAATTCCGGCCTCCAGGGTATCTTCGATGTCGTACTCAAACTGAGCCTTCTTATTCCGCTCGATGACCTCAACACCTTCCGCCATAGCGATCTTGTTCTCCGTGAATGGAACCGATCAATCCGTCAGAGACACCGACGCAATAGTTCATTGCTCTTCGGTTTCCTCTTCCTCATCGTCTTCGTCGAGGTAGACGAAGGGAAGGTCCGGGACGTCCTCCGTCACGTCGTAGTAAAAGAGATACTTGCGGAACTCCGTGAGACTGGCAATAGCGAGCTTGTCGAGGCCCGTACGCAGGTCCTCACGGTAAAAGGAATTGAGATTGGCGGAGGTCTCCTGAGCCTGCACCCACACGTCGCGGTTGTCTTCGGCCGCCTGGGCAGAATCGATGAGCGACTCGATGATCTCATCGGTCGCCTGGTCCCGCTTGGTGACGTACAGCCCCCACACCATTGGGTAATTGGCCAACTCGTACCACTCCCGACCAACGTCGATGGTGAACGGCTCGGGCTGCAGGGACGGGACATTGGGTCCCACCATCAGTGCCGCGTCTTCCTCCGTATCCAGCAGCTCGACGGGCGTCCGATCCTCGTAGGGGACGAAGGTCGGATCCACCTCGTAGTGCTCGTGGAGAACGATACGGGTGACGAGGCGCTCCTGTGCAACGCGCCGATCGTAGGCAATGGTCTCCGGAAAGTCGTGGAGTCCGCCCCCCCACACCAGTCGAGCATAGGGGTAATCCCAGGAGACGAGTCCTACGCTCGGAATCACGTCAATCGCATCACTGGCCTGCAGGGCCAGCATGGTCGGGAGCAACGCCACGTCAACCTCGTCCTGCACGAGGTGGGCGGCACACTCCTCCGGACGGTACCGCTTGATGCGGAACGGATTTTCAACGGCCCCGGACGTGAACCCGGAGACGAGGAACTCGGCCGGTGGATAATTCCAGATCGCCAAATCCATACGGAAAAACCGTAATCGAGAAAGAATCGTCAGTCACACGCCGGGCCTGCGCCGTTCGCTACCCGGACGAGGGACCTACCCGTTCTGCATCTGCTCCTTCACGCGGGCATTCTTCCCGACGCGGTCACGGAGGAACGAGAGGTTGGACCGACGCACCTTCCCCCGTCGCGTCACATCAATCGTCGCGATGCGGGGCGAGTGAAGGGGAAAGATACGCTCGACGCCAACCCCTTCCGAGACCTTCCGGACGGTGAACGTCTCACTGGCCCCCGACCCACTGCGGTTCAGACAGGTGCCCTCAAACTGCTGGATGCGTTCTTTCTCGCCCTCCACAACGCGGACGTGGACGTTTACCGTGTCGCCGACACTAAAGTCGGGGAGGTCGTCGCGAAATTGAGTAGCCTCGACGACACTCATCAAGTCAGTAGCCATGGCTTAAAGTCGGTTGGTGAATGAATGGAAGTTCGAACGGTATGTCTACCGGTGGACGTCACAGGGGTCGCCTATGACGACTCCTGCAACAGATCCGGGCGGCGGTCTCGCGTTTTCTCAAGTCTCTTTTCATCGCGCCACTGCTCAACACGCTGGTGGTCCCCGGAACGAAGCACGTCGGGAACGGGACGGCCCCTGTACTCGGCGGGGCGTGTGTACACCGGAGCATCCAGAAGCCCGTCCTGAAAGGAATCGGTCAGGGCCGACGACGCATCCCCGAGCACACCGGGTAGCAAACGAACGATGGCATCAATGAGCACGAGGGCCGGGAGTTCACCTCCGCTCAGCACAAAGTCGCCGATCGAGAGCTCGCGCGTCACGAGGGCATCGCGTACGCGCTGGTCGATTCCCTTGTAGTGGCCCGCGATCAGAATGAGGTGCCCGTGCATCGAGAGCTGGTTTACCGTCGGCTGGTCCAAGCGCTCCCCGTCGGGCGTCAGGAAAATAACGTCGTCGGCCTCCCCTTCTTCTTCCTCGATCGCCTCCACGGCCCGAAAGAGCGGCTCCGGCTTGAGCACCATTCCGGCCCCACCCCCGAACGGGTAATCGTCAATCTGTTTGTGCTTGCCCGTCGCGTGCTCACGGAGGTCATGCACACAAATCTCCACGGCCTCAGCGTCTTGGGCCCGCCGCACGATGCTGTGCTGCAGGGGCTCCTCGACCAAGTCCGGAAGTGCCGTGACGAGATCAATTCGCATGATGCATACGTGGATTCAAGAACAGCCTTCACTCCAGAAGCCCGTCGAGGGGACGAACGAGCAATTGCCCTTCCTCAAGGTCGATGTCCAGAATAAAGTCGTCGATCGCCGGGATCATCGCCTCTTCTCGACCGGGCCGACGGACGACAAAGACATCCTGGGCCGGCATCTCCATGTAGTTGGCGACTGTGCCGAGCTCGTCCCCGCTTTCAGTGACGACGGTGAGCCCAACAAGGTCGTGGATGAAGACCTCATCTTCGGCGAGCTCCAAATCGTCTTCGTGGGCGAAAACGTGGAATTTCGCAACCGCCTCCGCGTCACTCCGCGTTTCCACGTCCGTCAGCCCCAGGATAACGGTCGTGCCCCGCTTGGTCTCTTGGTAGCGCACAGACGAAATCGAATGCGCCGTGACCTTTCGGGGGGACTGTCCGAGGTACACGGTATCGAGTTCTTCGAACCGGGTCGGGTCGTCCGTGTGCTCTGGATTTACCTTCAACTCCCCCTCCATTCCGTGAGCACGGAAAACGAACCCAATCTGCACCAGTGCGGCCGGCGCTACGTTTGCGAAGTCGGGCGTAGACGCCGGGTCGGAGGAGGAATCAGCGGAAGACATCGTGGCAGGTTCCGGCAAGC
>PXTG01000022.1:23287-26090 GCA_003023365.1 Bacteroidetes bacterium QH_7_62_13
CCGGTGTCGCTCTCTTCAGAGGCATCGGCTTCTGTCTCTTCGTCGGCACCCTCCGGTTCGGCGTCCGACTCAGCCTCGGGCGCCGCTTCGGAATCGTCGGCGGCTTCCTCCTGAACGACCGAGAGAGGGGTTGCCTGGGCCCGAAGCCGCGCTTCTTCGTCGAGTTCTTCGGCCCGCTCCCGCTCTTTCTCAAGGGCGTCGGCCCCACGCGGCTGAACGGCCATCTTCAAGTCGTCGCCCTGCTCGGCCATCCGCTGCCGGAATTCCTCAACCTGCTCTTCAACCTTGTCGGCCGGTTCTCCCTTCTGCTTCAGATGGTTCTGAAGGAGCAGCCCTCGACGGTAGAGGATGGAGCGTACGGTATCGCTGGGCTGAGCGCCGTTGTCGAGCCAGTAGAGGGCGCGCTCTTCGTCCAGGCGCACCTCCGCGGGCTCCCGAAGCGGATAGTACCGCCCCAGATCCTCAATGTAGCGCCCGTCGCGGGCCTTTCGCTCGTCGGCAGCGACGATGGAATAAACCGGAATTTTTTTGCGCCCGATTCGGCGCAGTCGAAGTTTGACTGACACGTCGTGTTGTCCTTGGGTTTTCAGTAGAACAAGTGATGAGCAAGTGGTATCGTGTGGGGCCTGCATGCTCCAGACCGATTCTCTCCGCCAAAGCGGCACCGAGCTACCGGGGACTTGGGCTCGGCCCGCCCCCACCGCCAGTAAGTTTTTTCATGAGATTGGACATGCTGACGTCCCGCCCCTGACTCGTCAGCTTCTGCATTGTCTTCATCATGTCCTTCATTTCGTTGAACTGCTCGACCAACTGGTTGACGTCACGGACCTCGGTCCCACTCCCCCGAGCAATGCGGCGGCGACGCATGCCGTTCAAAATGTCCGGATCGGCCCGTTCTTCCGGCGTCATGGACTGGATGATGGCTTCAATGTGAGTAAACGCCTCGTCGTCGATGTCCAGGTCTGAGATTTTGTTTCCAACGCCGGGGATCATACCCATGAGCTCTTTGATCGAGCCCATGCTTTGAATCCGCTGCAGTTGATCGTAGAAGTCCTGGAGGTCGAACTCGTCGGATCGAATCTTCTGCTGGAGCCGCTCGGCCTCCTTCTCGTCGTACTCCTCCTGCGCACGCTCGACGAACGAAACGACGTCCCCCATTCCCAAAATCCGCTGTGCCATGCGGTCGGGGTAGAAGGGAGTAAGGGCGTCGAGCTTCTCCCCCGTGGAGGCAAACTTAATCGGCTTCTCCACGACCGTCCGGATCGATAGGGCGGCGCCCCCCCGCGTGTCCCCGTCGAGCTTGGTCAGAACAACGCCGTCGTAGTCGAGGCGCTCGTTGAACTCTTTGGCGGTGTTGACGGCGTCCTGGCCGGTCATGCTGTCGACGACGAACAACGTCTCGTTCGGCTCCACCGACGTCTTGATGTCGGCGACCTCCTGCATCATCTGCTCGTCGATGTGCATGCGGCCGGCAGTGTCGATGATGACGACGTCGCGGGCCGTCCGACGCGCTTCCTCTACGGCCTCCTCGGCAACGCGGACCGCATCCTCGACAATCTCCCCATCCTCCTCAATCGAATACACCGGGGCATTCACCTCTCCGGCGAGCTTCTTGAGCTGATCAACCGCGGCGGGCCGGTACACATCCGAGGCCGCAAGCATGGGTGCGTGCCCCTGCTTCTTGAGGTGCCGGGCGAGCTTCACGGAGAAGGTGGTCTTGCCCGATCCCTGCAGGCCCGCCACGAGAATGACGGTGGGCGGCGTGTCGGCCATTTCAATCTCTTCAAGCTCCCCGCCGAGGACCCGCGCGAGTTCGTCGTACACGATTTTTGTGAGCTGCTGGCCCGGCGTGACGGAGTTCAGCACCTCTTCCCCGGTGGCCTCTTCCTTCACGTTGTCCGTGAATTCTTTCGTCTCGGCCACGTTGACCTCGTTGATGCGGCCCTGACCCGTCACGGACTGCAGGGCGCCTTCCAACTTTTCGGATAAACTCTCAAACATAGGGCGGTCGCGTCAACAATCGGTGTACTACACGTCGGTTTCCGTCTCGTCCCGGTCCGCGGACTCTCGCTCACGCAGCAGATCGATGGTTTCAACGGCGTGACGGAGGTGAGGGATCACGATCGACCCGCCCACCACGAGTGCAACGTTCATGGCGTCATCGAGCTCCTCGTCGCTCACGCCCAACTCTACGCACTGCTGAAGGTGATAGTCGATGCAATCATTGCACCGAAGCACCATCGAGGCGACAAGCCCGAGAAGCTCCTTCGTGGACTGGTCTAATGCTCCCTCCCTGTACGCGGCGTCGTCGAGATTAAAGAACCGTTTGATCCCCAAGTGGTCTTTCTCATCGAGGATCCGTTGGTTCATTCGACTCCTATACGCATTGAAGGCCTCTAAACGATCCGTTTCCTCGGAGGTGTTCATCTATAATTCGCTGGTTAATCCACGCCTACTGAACAGGTACAATCTGTAACAATCACTTATCCGGCGCCGTGGGTTGTACCCGGGCGGTGTTCGAGTGCTTCGTTGCTGGCTCTCTAGGAACACAGCGGCGGTCGTCCGACACCAAAATGGGCCGACGAAGGATCGTTCTGCCTCCTTGGAAAATAAAACTTTCCGCTTTCATGCTTACATATCGGTTCCCGGATGGCAGATCTAGGCACTTTTTCGTCCAAAGAGGAATTGCGAAAACAGTTTCGTGCGTACCGGGCCGGTCTTTCTTCGTCTACGTATCGGGCAAAAAGCACTCTCATCTGCACCCGGGTACTGGGCATCCCGGCGGTGGCCCGGGCAACCGTGG
>PXTG01000023.1 GCA_003023365.1 Bacteroidetes bacterium QH_7_62_13
CCGTAGGGCTCAGGTGATCGTTCGCGCAGCGAGTAGAGGGGTCGACGGTAGTGGGGACGGGAAGGAGGTAGAGCGACCTGCATTGGTTTTCTCACGTTGGCCCCCTACCTTTCGACGACGCTTTCCGGGTTGGGGGCGCGCGAAGGAGTACAACTTCGGTCATGGTTGAGCACCCAACGCCCACGAATTCCGTTTCTGACCACTACGATCGACTCGACCGTTTTTACCGGCGGCTCTGGGGAGAACACGTACACCACGGACTCTGGACGGAGTCCTCATTCACCACTGAGGAGGCAGTGCGACACCTCGTCCGTCAAGTGGCCAGGGACGCTCGGTTGACCGAAGGAGATGCAGTGTGCGACGTCGGATGCGGGTATGGTGCCCCAGCCCGTCTCTGGGCACGCGAGTACGGAGCCCACGTGACGGGCTTCACGGTCTCAAAGGAGCAGTATGCGTACGCCCGAAAGCACGCCTCCGATGGTTCAGAAATCCAGTACCGACTGCGGGATTTTCTCGATAATGACCGACCGGACAATGCTTTTGATTCAGTCATCGCCATCGAAAGCCTGACCCACATTCGGGATCCGGCTCACGTCTTCGAGGAGGTGTTTCGTTTACTTCGACCAGGGGGACGGTTCGTGGCGTGTGTGTGGATGGCCGCCCCGACTCCGTCCAGGTGGCAGCAGAAGTATTTGCTGGAGCCCATAATCGAGGAAGGGCGTCTTTCCGGTTTGCCGACGGCGGCGAATCTTCGTCGTTGGGCTCCCCGGGCCGGCCTTAGCGTCGAGCGGATTGACGATATGACCCCGCTGGTGCGCCGCACCTGGACGGTGGTAATTCGACGATTCGTGCGGGCTTTGGTCACCGATTCCGACTTGAGGCAAGTTCTCTTCGATCCGTCAGCGTCGGAGCGCGTCTTTGCCCGTACGATTCCCCGAATCTGGCTCGCTCAACACCTCGGGGTCCTCCGATATGGCTGGCTCGTAGCAAAACGCGGGCAGGATTGACCTTTTTTACCGACGCCAAACCCTTTTACCGATCCAGGATCGATGCGCTACCACTCAGCCGTGATCGAATCACTCAATTTTACAGATTGGGATCGTTGAGGCCCCGTGCGGAGGAATCGTTTGCCGCCAGCTCAACGGGAATCGAAACTTATCGAAGGGCGTCCTCCAGAACTGTTGCGGCGTCGGTTTTTGCATCGCGGTACTTCACGATGACCGGCGCGTACAATGAGAGGCCATGCTCATCGCCGAAGTCGGAGTCGATGGGGCGCGAGCCCGGGACCACGACGGCGCCCTCCGGCACCTCGAGGGGATCATCTCCTGTGGCGGAGTGGACGGCTTCGTTCGGTACGTCGTAAAGCCGGGTGGACGACGTGAGGTTGACACCCGCGGCAATCACTGCGTTTTTCCGGACGATGCAGCCCTCGTAGACGCCCGCGTTTCCCCCCACGAATACGTCGTCCTCAATGATGACGGGCGCGGCATTCACGGGCTCAAGCACACCGCCCACCTGGGCCGAGGCGGAGAGGTGGACCCGCTTCCCGATCTGGGCACAGCTACCGACCAGCGCATGAGAGTCGATCATCGTCTCCTCGTCCACGTAGGCGCCAACGTTCACGTACATGGGGGGCATGCACACCACACCCTGCCCCACGTAACTTCCCGTCCGAATGGAGGATCCGCCCGGCACGAGCCGCACGTTGTCGGCCTTCCGAAGCGGCTTAATGGGGAATGTATTTTTATCGTAGAATGGGAATTTCTCGGTCGAGTAATCAACGATCCGCCCAACTTGAAAGCCAAGAAGAATCCCTTTCTTCACCCAGGGATGGGTTGACCAGGAACCGTCATCGTTGGGGGAGGCGGCACGAATTTCTCCCGCGTTGAGGGCCTGAACGAGGTCGGCAATGGCGTTGCCGGCTGCCCCCTGGTTCACCCCGTCTCCCTGAGCGACGAGGTCCTCGATGCGTTCACGGAGTTCAGACATGGTGGAAACCTGTTGGGTCGAGCGGTTGGCGATTGCTTCGTATTGTTGCAAGTTCTCAAAGCGACCGGGCTCTGTAAAGAGACGGATGGGAACGTCCGGAAACGTTCACCGGAACCGGAATCTCGCTGTGTCGCTGCCCGTTCGGCCCGAAGGAAAATGAGTAAAGATATTCGAAGAGGCCGGCGGACACAGTCGATTGTTTGCGACCTGCGGGTACGGCCCCTATTCTTTTTCTGCGCTATCGTCATTGTCTCTCAATCACTGGTCTCTTTTCATGAAGCGTGTTCTGATCTTTGCCGTTCTCCTCTTGTCGTTCGGGCTGTCCTCCTGCCAGTGTGCCAACAAGCCGGACATCGGTCCGGTCGAGGACGACGATGAGCAATCCGCCGTCCACTCCTCCCCGCAGGGCGCTCGATTCTTCGCCTAGTCCTCTTTCCGCTTGTCCGGAGGAGGGGACGTTCGGAACTCACACATTTCTTGCACATGTGTCCCGAGGGTCGGGGACGGATCGCTGTCGAGCCTGCTCATCATCATGTCTATCGCTCCAGCTTCAAGGGGCTTTGTCCGTTCCACTCCGAGGACACGCCCTCCTTCAACATCGACCCGGACAAGAACCTGTACCACTGTTTCGGTTGCGGTGCCGGAGGTGACGTGTTTAAGTTTGTTCAGGAAATTGAGGGCGTTGGGTTTTTGGAAGGGGTTCGCCTGCTTGCCGACCGCTACGGCATTCCGCTGCCCGAGGAAGAGGCCGATCCGGAAGCGGCCAACGAGCGGGAGTCCATCCTCCACGCCCTCCGCTTCGCCGCCCGCTTTTTCTACCGGCAACTGACGCAAACAGATCGGGGACGACCTGCCCTCAATTATCTCCGTGAGCGGGGCTACACGCCCAGGACGATCAAAGAGTTTGGCCTTGGCTACGCCCCGGATGAATGGGACGCCCTCCTCACGGCGGCCCAGGAGGAACAGATCGATACCGGGGTTCTGGAGAAGGCCGGACTGATCATCGAACGGAACGACGGGAGCGGATACTACGACCGATACCGGGGGCGAATCATCTTTCCCATCTTCTCGCATATTGGCAAGGTCCTGGCTTTTGCCGGACGCATCCTCGACCCAGAGGGTGACCGGGACCAGCCAAAGTACATCAACTCGCCGGAGACGGACGTTTACCACAAAAAGGAAGTCCTCTACGGCCTTCATCAAGCCAAGCGAAGCATTCGTCAAACGAACGAGGTCTTGCTCGTGGAGGGCTATACGGACGTCATTAGCCTCTCGCAGGCGGGCATCGAGAACGTCGTGGCCTCAAGTGGCACGGCCCTCACCGAGGAACAGGTGAAGACTCTCCATCGGTACGCAAAGCGTGTTCTTCTTCTCTACGACGCCGACGAAGCGGGGGGACGGGCCACCATGCGCGGGATGGACCGCGTATTGGAGCAGGGGATGGGGGCCTACGCGGTGGAACTACCCGAGGGCGACGATCCCGACGATTACGTTCAGACGCACGGGGGCGATGCCTTTGCGGAGTACGTCGAGGAGAATCGGCAGGATTTGCCCTCCTTCGCGTACCAGCGTGCTCGCCGGAACGGGGACTTGGAGACGCCGGAGGACCGCGTGGAGGCGCAGCGGGAAATCATTGAGTCGGTCGCGCGGATTCCGGACCCCAATCTCCGGCGTGAGTACGTCACCCGCACTAGTGAAGTCGTCGGCGTGCCGGATGCCGATTTGTTTCGGATGTTGGAGGAGGAGCGGGAGCGCTTAGAGCGGCAGGCTCAGCGACGGCGCCAGCGAGAGGCCAAGCGCCGAGAAAGCACCAAGAAGCAGGAGGTCGCCGAACCAGCCGGTGCGTCGGCGTCGGGCGGTCCGCCACAGTCGCCTCCCCCTGCCCAGAAAGAGGGGAACGAGCCCACATCTGCTTCCGAGCCCGATCCCATCTCGGAGCCGCTGCCCGAGGAGCGGTTGCTGTTGCGCCTGATGCTGGATCAGGGCACACGCATGGTGGAGCACGTGCTCGGACACATGGCGCTCGACGAATTCACGGAGGGACCGTCTCGGAAGCTGGTGCAGGCGCTCGTCGACATGTACCAGAATGGCGACGTGCAGCCGGAGCAGATCCTCGATGGACAGCACGGGGACACCTTACAACAGCTGGCGGCGGCGGTGATGATGAACCAGCACGAAGCCTCCGAAAACTGGGCCGAACAGGAAGACATCCCTATCCCGCGTCCGAACGACAAACCCTACGAGGCGGCCGAGAGTGCGATGAAGCTCCTCAAGCTCGATCGGGTGAACGCTGCGATCGATCGACTTCGGGAGCGGGCCTACGAGGCCACGCAGGCGGGGGAGGAGGAGCAGATGCAGAAGCTCCAGCAGAAGATGATGTCCCTCCAGAAGCTTCGCAAAACGGTCCAGCGGGGAGAGTTTCTTGAGGAGGAGTGACTGAAAACTTGTTCATTCCGGCGCGGGCTACTTCAGATCTGACAAAGCGTCTTCAGAGAAGGAGAATTCCGTAAGCGGCTGGGCCTGGACGGGGTCCCGCCCGGTCATCTGCATGGTGATCTCTGAGAGCTTCTCCCACGGGTTTGATCGCCAGATACGCCGGTGGGTGCGAATAATGGCCAGCTGTCGCTGCCGGTACCGAGACGGCGTAGATTTGGCGAGCGCCTTGAACTTCTCGTACAGGTTCACCAATCGGTCGCGGTTTTCGGGGGTAAACCCGAAGCGTTGAATGTCCTCAACGAGCCTATCGTACTGCTCGTCCCACCGAGTTCGTTGGGCCTCGGTCGGGGGGCCAAACGTGGAGCTATTGAACCGGAAGGTGAAGTCCGGATCCAGCACATCCCCCCCCGACGCTCGAAGGGCCTGCGGTGCCCGTGGAGGAAGGAAGAACCGAACTCCTTTACCTTCAGTCGTCGAACGCAATTGTACGTTTCCGGAATGAGGGACCTCGCCATTACTGGATTTTGGGAGATCGAAGTGTTTGTTGAGGGCGCGAAATCGAGCATACGTCGACGACTCGTTCCCGGCAGGGCCCCAGTCAAAGGACTGATCCGTCGTGTCCAGCACGGTTAGGATCTTACGGAGCGAGATGCGGGTACCGGGTCTGAGCTGGACACGGGCCGTCTGGATCGCTTCGGAGTGATCGAGTGGCGTCCGGACGCGGGCTTCGAGGGCACCGTGGAGGGAGGGGACGTACCCACGAGAGAACGACCCGAAGGAGGTTTGCTCACTGACAGTATTGAAGCCGTCGGTGAGGGCCCAGATATAAGCGTCAACAACGTTCGAGGTGTTGTTGTAGTAGGTAGACTCGGTGAAGTACTTTCGATAGAGCATGTAGATGTTGCCCGGGCCGGTGTGGTACGCCGAGAGTCCTGGAATCTCGTGACCGACCGCGTTGACGTACCCCTTGAGTAAAAGGAAGGCCGGCTCCATGGTGAGGAGAGGATGGAGGGCCTCTTCTACCGTAATCCGCGACCCGGCTGTGGTGGGCAGTTCATATTCGTGCACGCCGCTCCGACGAAGAATCCACGGCAGCATCTGGTAGCGGCTCTTCGCCCCGGCCGGCGATACCAGATCGTCCCGGTTGAAGGTCTCGACCGTACTGATCTGAGTTGAGAGAAGGCTCAGGTCGAGAGACTGTGCGAGCCGAACTTCGTACGGGTAGTAAGGACGGTTTCGCTCCAGGGACTCGTTGATCTGATTGGCTCGTCCCCACCGCACAGTGATGTCTTTCAGCGGCACGCCCTGGCGCTCGAATTTGTCTACGAGCGTTCGGGTGACCTCCCGTCGGCGCTCATCGACCGTTCGCCACTCAACGGAAGAACCCTGTTTGTGGGTTTGCCGCAGATCGGTGAGCTCGTAAATCTGAAGTTGCTCGTTCGTACGGCGGTCGGTAACGCGGATGGTGAAATTGTCGTCCGTGGTCTGCCGTCGCTCGAACTGATCGAGTACGTCGTGGAAAGCGGAAAGGACCGACGGATTGGCGACGATCGACGTATCCGCCCCCGGTTGCATGTAGGGGAAGAATCGGTTGGACGGGTGTGACGGGGCGTCCCGTAAGTTCGTGACCGATTGCTGCGGTGCCGTCGACTGAGATGGTAGGGGCGTCGTCACCAGCGAACGAACGGAAGCGTTTGGTTGAGGAGGGATGAGAAGAGCCGCCGAAGGCGTTTCATGAGGGGCGAGGTGCATCGAAATGTTAGAGTATCAGGACGGAGTCGAGCGACGGGCCTGATCGACGAGGCGGTCGAACAACGGATGCATCACGTCTCCCATTCGCTCCGGGTGAAACTGCACACCAAAAATCCAGCCAGTGTCGTGTTCAATCGCTTCGATTACCCCGTCCGGCGCCCAGGCCGCCACAGAAAACCCGTCCCCTACGGATGCAAGGGCCTGCAGGTGACGTGTATTGACGGTGATGCTTTCCGTTTTCAGGATTTCGTAAAGCTTCGATGACGGGTCAACCTGAACGGGATGGGTGGTCGCGCCCCGTTTTTGGCTGTGTGTGAGGGCGTCGTCGCTTTGACGCTGCACGTCGCCGTAGATCGTCCCCCCCGCGCGAGCATTGAGGAGCTGCATGCCGTAGCAAATGCCAAGAATTGGCAGCCCGTCCTCCCAGCATCGACTTAGCCAACCGCGATCGGTGGCGTCGCGGATCGGGTCGATATCGCCAAGCTCCTCCGGAAGCGATCCCACGACACCATCCGTCACTGCTGGGCCCCCGATCACGATGAGACCATCGATCAGGCTCACGATATCGTCCAGCGTGTCTTCACTGTTTCCCATCGGTAAGGGGAGAGGAGTCCCATTCGCCTGCTCGACCGCCGTCAGGTACCGTCGGTCCAAAGACTGGGCGCCATCGTCAAAAGAGGTAGTGATGCCAATTCGGGGACGCATAAACAACTTGGAATTCTTCTACAAACGGCGTTTGTCTCGCCCGACGTCTCGACGCCAAACTACGGGCGAACGTCGCGGAGCTCGATCGGCGTTGGGTCCGTCGTGGCGGCTAGATCCAGTGCTAGAACGAGGCTATTTTGGGAGCGAATGACGTTGGTGGCGTGACGACCCAGTTTTCCGCGATCGAGCAGATCGTGCAGCGCGCTTTTGATGGTCCGACGGTTGCCGTCGGTCGTGGAAGACCCGTGAATGAGCTTGAGACGAGTGCGCCCCCGTTCCTCCGCCAATCGCAGTGTGCTAGGTCAAGCGTTACGATGCGTCCGTCGTCGTCGAGTTGAGGGGATCCCATCGTGTAAAAGGCGAGCACTGTGCGTGGGTAGGGTGACGACGACCCAACGGAACCGTCTCTCGAAAGGTCCTGACGTTGCCGCCCGCAATCCCTGACGTATGAGCCGGGGGGCGAAAAAGTCTCCGCCTCCCCTTTAGTCGGTACTCCTCGTGTCGGTCCCTCCGTGCCTTGATGACAGTTGATCTTGATTTTGATGTTCCGCGGCCGCCAACCGAGGACGAGTGGGGGACTCCATTGGTGGAGCCGAGATCAAGTCCCAATCTTGAACGGCAGTTTCGAAGTGAAAGAAGTTACGGGGATCGGCCGGCACGTGAAAGACCTTGTCTCTCAGGTAGAGAGGCTCACACGACAGCGTGGGGTAGGTGTACTCGTCACGGAGGCGGTGAAGAAGGACTTGGATCCGATCGTCTCGCTGGTGGAGCAGCCACACCCGGCCGGTGAACGGAGTTCAGCAGCCGCCGGTGGTGACTTGCGCAGTGCAGGAAAGAATGTAGGTGCAGCGTCGCGGGACTGCCGCAGAGGGGGCTCGGCTGAAAATGGACGCCTCTTCCTGCTATGCATCGAGACATCGTCCCTACGCCCTCTACGAATGCCCAATGGGCTCTCGGTGCTAGATGCTATCGCGCTTCGATACCGGATCGATGAGTGCTGTGTCCGGGTTTCTACGGACCAACCGTAGTGTTGCCCACCCGGGGCATCGGGAAGCGATATCTTCTCCTCCAGAAGGAAATGACCTGCATAGATCGCCCGTCGTGTCAAGGGGGTTTGGACGACGCCGAGTGTCAGTCACTCTTGTTGAGGGCCGTAACTCCGCGATAGAGGCCGAGACCGACGAGAGCGCCGCTGCCCGCGGCCGCCGCGACGCCGGTGAGCATGCCGCCACCCGCGAACTTGCCGAGGGTTGAAAGCGATTTAGTGATTCCGGGGGCGCCCCGAGTCTGGCCTCGGGCGAGAGCCGTGATTCCTGCCGCGGTTGTGGCGGCGGTCCCGGCGGCGAAGAGAATTGCAAGGCTTTCGACGGCGGTTTCTTTTTCGTTCATGAGTATCTGGTCCATTGTTGGATATGTAATGTGGACTAAGACTAACGGGTAGGCATCAAAGAGTCCACGGGGTGATGTATCTTCTGTCGGAGGCTCCGGCCGTACCGTCGCCGTCCGGCCGTGTAAACGTGTGAAAAGGTCGGAATAGACGACCACTTTTTTGTCTCATAGGGGACTGGCACCGGGTTTGTACCCATATATAATGCCCTACACAAAACAAGTTTGCCTGTACTTTGACAGGCCATACGCCACGCTGTCACCCCAACGACGGTGTCGGACTGACAATCTTGACGCCGTCGTTCTGGCAGGTAGGATATTGTCTGCGAGTGGATCCATTCACCAACCAACGACCCCATTATGCCTACGACCGAGACCTCGGAGACGGACGAGACGACTGCCCTTCGCAAGACGGACCACGGTGAGCCCTGGCGTCCACAGCAGATGATCGAAGAGAATCCAATCGGGCTCGACGAGGACGCCACGGAAGAGCTCATTCCGAAGCTCGACAAGATTCAGTGTACGCTGTGGACGCTCTACCATCAGTACCAGAAGCATCACTGGCTCGTAGAGGGCCCGCAGTTCCCCGACCTCCACGACTTCTTTGAGGAAAACTACACAGAGGTCCACAAATACGTGGATCGGGTTGCGGAGCGAATTACGGCCCTCGGAGGAATTCCTACGAGTCGTCCAGATAACTTCTCTGAGCTCTCCCGCGTCGACCATGAGCCGGAGGGCACCTACCGGCTTCGCTCGATGTTGGAGCACGACTTAGAAGGAGAGCGCGTCCTCTCCACGGTCGTCCGGAAGACGATTGACGTTGCCCTGGAGCACGGCGATCACGGCACCAAGCGCGAGTTGGAGAAGGTGCTCACGAAGTCCGAAGACCGTGCCCACCACATCGACCACCTGCTTGGAGACGATACGCTGGAGCTTGGTCTGACCACCAACAAGACGCTTCAGTCGTAGGAATCTAGACCCACGTTCATCCCAAATCAGGAAGCCCACGGGGCACGGTCCCCGTGGGCTTTCGGTCTGTTTGAGGGCTCTCGTCTTGTCGAGCCGGGTTCGTCTTTTCAACGTGCTCATAACGAGATCGTGGCCCGTCGCCGGAACGACCCTCAGGTTCTCAGCGTGACTACGGGCCCGATTCATCAGATGGCTCGCCGTGTCCAGGCGGCCTTTGATTCTTCACTCTGACCCCGCATCTCCCGTTTATGAAGCGCTTAGTCGTCGTCGAATCTCCCACGAAGGCTCAAACCATTCGTGCCTTCCTGCCATCGGACGGGTTCCAAATTGAGGCCAGCATGGGGCACATTCGCGATCTCCCTGCCTCGGCCGATGAGATTCCGGCCGAGTATGAAGATGAAGACTGGGCGCGCTTGGGGGTGAAGGTCGACGACGGCTTCGAACCCTTGTACGTGGTGCCCTCCGAGAAGCGCGACGTGGTGAAAGAGCTGCGGCAGGCCCTTCGCCGGGCCGATTCTCTCTACATCGCCACCGACGAAGATCGGGAGGGGGAGTCTATTGGTTGGCACCTCACGAAGGTTTTGGAGCCGGATGTGCCTGTGCGCCGAATGGTCTTCCACGAGATTACGGAGGAAGCGATTCAGCGTGCCCTAGACGAGACCCGAGACATTGACGAGCATTTGGTTGAGGCACAGCAAACGCGCCGCATTCTCGACCGGCTGGTCGGATACAGCATTTCTCCGCTCCTGTGGAGAAAGATTAAACCGAAGCTCTCGGCCGGACGGGTCCAGAGTGTGGCCGTGCGTTTACTGGTGACTCGGGAGCAGGAGCGCATTACGTTCGTGCCCGCCACCTACTGGGACCTGAAAGCGCAGCTCCGGAAGGGAATTGGCTTCGAGGCCGAGATGACGCACCTCGGGGGTGTTCGTCTCGCGGCGGGGAAGGACTTCGACGAAGACACGGGCCGTTTGAAAGACGAGGTGACCGAGGGGGAGGACGTACGCCTGCTCGACGAGGAGACGGCAACGGCGTTGGCCGAACGACTCCCCGACCAGTCCTGGGAGATTGTAGACCGGAAAGAAAGAACCCGGACGAAGTCGCCGGGAGCGCCCTTCATTACTTCGACGCTTCAGCAGGAGGCCAACCGAAAGCTCAATCTTTCGTCGAGTCGGACCATGAGCATCGCCCAGTCGCTCTACGAAAACGGGCACATTACGTACATGCGCACCGACTCGACCAACCTGTCCGACGAGGCGGTGAAGGGGGCTCGGGGTTCCGTGGCACAACGCTACGGGGAAGAGTATTTGAGCGATTCGGTGCGCCAGTACAGCTCGTCCGATAGTGCCCAGGAGGCCCACGAAGCCATTCGGCCGGCTGGTTCCGAGATGAAGACGAAGGAGGAGCTCGGACTGGACGGGATCCAGGGGGCACTCTACGACCTTATCTGGAAGCGCACACTGGCGACCCAGATGGCGGAGGCACGTCTGCGGTACATCAACGTGTACTTTGAGGCGGACGCTGGGGAAGAGGCCGCTCGGTTCCGCACCTCTGGCAAACGCATCGACTTCCCGGGGTTTTTTCGGGCCCACGTGGAAGGCAGCGACGACCCGGAAGCGGCCCTCAAAGAGCAAGAACGTCCCCTTCCTCCTCTGGAAGTGGGCGAAACATCGGTCGGAGAGCCGTCCGAGAATGGCGAGCAAGGCTTCCAGGTTCATTCGATTGAACCGCTGGGGCACGAAACGAAGCCGCCGTCCCGCTACACGGAGGCCACACTGGTAGAAATGCTGGAGGAGGAAGGCATCGGCCGGCCCTCCACCTATGCGTCGATCATCGGGACGATTCAGAACCGGGGGTACGTCCGGAAGAACGGCAACTCCTTGGTCCCCACGTTCACGGCGTTCGCCACCAACAACCTCATGGAGGCTCAGTTCGACCCCCTGGTCGACGTAAACTTTACTGCGGAGATGGAAGAAGTCCTCGACGACATCGCGCGGGGACGCAAAGATCCGGATCCGTACCTCCAGGACTTTTACTATGGAGACGACGGGGTCGAAGCCCGGGTGGAGGAGGGACTCGACAAAATTGACGGCCGCGACATCAGTGAGATTGCGTTTCCGGATCAGTGGGGGGATCACGTCGTGCGCGTCGGCAAGTACGGGCCGTATGTGGAAGGGCCCATGAACGGCACGACCGTCACGGCTTCGCTCCCCGACGACCTTGCGCCCGGCGACACGACGAGAGAGACGCTTGAGTCGATCCTGGAGGAGGCAAACCGAGGCGATCAGGTGCTCGGCATCCATCCGGAGGCTGACCTGCCGGTTCTTCTGAAATCCGGCCCGTACGGCCCGTACGTCCAACTCGGTGATGACGATCAGGAGGGCAAGCCCAAGCGCGTGTCCTTGCCCCCAGAAGTGGAACCGGATGATGTGGACTTCGACCTTGGACTTCGGATTATCGACCTACCCCGCGAATTGGGGACCCATCCCGACACAGGGAATTCGATTACGGCAGACATCGGTCGGTACGGGCCCTACGTGAAGCATCAGGATACCTTCGCTTCCCTCAAGGAGGACGATGATGTTCTGGCCGTCGATCTTGATCGGGCGCTTGAACTCATTCGGCGAAAGGAGAACCGCAACAAGCCCGAGCGCGTCGTTGGGAAACATCCAGAGAGCGAGAAGCCCATCGAAGTATGGAATGGTCGCTACGGGCCGTACGTGAAGCATGATGGGACCAACGCATCGCTCAAAGATGACCAGTCGATCGACGCCCTGACCATGGACGAAGCGCTCGACTTACTCGCGGAAAAGGGGGACAAAGCAACGAAGAAAGCTCGCGGATAAGACCTGTCAGCGGATTAGCAGTCTCGAGGTCAAAATCGACGAGCAACCGTTTACGATGACGGTTGCCCCAGCACGGCACCCCGTTTCCCAGGGTCGACATGACTGAGGAGATTCCTATTTCGATTACCAGCCTTTTTGAAAACACCTACTCTCATGGCCAGCGTTGACGACTTTCTCCAATTTAGCAAAGGACTCACTTCTCTGCCCGACGGAATTAGTGAAGGCGGGCTCGGCGACCAGCCGATGTCTGGGCTCGTACCGAAGGTCGTTGAGCAAACGACTCGCGGCGAGCGCGCCTACGACATCTTCAGTCGCCTGCTCAAGGAACGAATCCTTTTCGTCGGCACGCCGATCAACGACCAGATTGCTAATCTCACGGTCGCGCAGCTCCTCTATCTAGAGAGCGAAAGCTCCGAGAAGCCGGTGCAGATGTACATCAACTCGCCGGGCGGCGTGATCTACAGTGGCCTCGGGGTCTACGATACCATGCAATATTTAGAGGCCCCGGTCGCGACCATCTGTGTGGGAATGGCTGCGTCGATGGGGGCGGTCATCCTCGCGGCCGGGGAGGACGGTCAGCGTGCTGCGCTGCCGAACGCCCGTGCTATGATTCATCAGCCGATGGGTGGGGCCGAAGGGCAGGCCTCCGACATCCAGATCCAGGCCGAGGAGGTTGGGTGGTTGAAGCAGCGACTGTACCAAATTTTAGCCCATCATACCGGGCAAGAGTACGAGCGAATCGAGGATGACGCCGATCGCAATTACTGGATGAGTGCGGAGGAGTCCCAAGAGTACGGACTGGTCGATAATGTCCTCGACAGTGACAAGCTCGACCATCTGCGTGCTCTCCGTGAGAATGGGGAGGCCGACACATCCGACGAGTAGGGCAGGTCGGGTCTCCGGTGAGAATGGATCGGTCTCGTTAGAAGGTTCGCTCCTCTTCTTCCTGGAGTGAACTAAGGATTCGTAGGTAGCTTTCGTACCGGTCGGGGTGTATCTCCCCTCGGTCAACGGCCTCCTTCACGGCGCACCCCGGTTCGTGGTCGTGGGTGCAGTCGGGGAACTGACACTCATTGACGTGGGGCGCGAGATCGGGCATGTATAGGCCCAGGTCTTTCGGGTGAACCTCCCGCACCCCAAACTCGCGGATCCCGGGGGTGTCCACGAGGTAGCCCCCCTCCGAAAGAGGATGGAGCTCCGCGTGGGTGGTGGTGTGCGTGCCCTTGCTGGTACTCTCACTCACCTCGCCAGTCTGTACGTCCAGGTCGGGCTCAATAGCATTGAGGAGGCTCGACTTGCCCGTTCCCGACGGTCCCGTGACGACGTTTACCTGGTCTCGGAGCGCTGATTCGAGCTGATCGAGACCATCGCCTTCCGTTGCGCTTGTCGGCAAAACCGGGTACCCCATGTCGGCGTACCGGAGGTGAAAGTCCATGATGTCGGGGCGCCCCCATTCAGCCAGAAGGTCCATCTTGTTGAGGATGATGCCTGCGGGGAGGTCGTACACCGCAGTGGCGACCAGTAGCCGATCCACGAACGCAGGGTTTAGGGAAGGAAGTCGTACGGATTGGACAATCCAAACCCGATCCACGTTTGCGACCATGACGTGTTCTTGTCCCTGACGGTGGCCCGCTGCCCGCCGGCTCAGTTTGTTGGTTCGTTCGTGGATCTCCGTGATAAAGCCTGTATCGTCGTCCTCGTTGTAACGGAGCGTCACGCGGTCACCAACGGCCACTGGGTTCGTTACGTCTTGTCGCGTAAGACGAAATTTTCCCCGGACCCGCGACAGAATCATTCGGTCTCCCACTCGCACGTCGTACCAACTACCCGTAGATCGGGTAACGATCCCGTCGAGGAGAGGCTGGTCCGCTTCCGTCGACGAAGAACTCATGTGTGGGACTCAAATTTCTGACTGGAAACCATTGGGTTAGACTGTTCGTCCACAAAAACACGCTTGATCAACGGACGACCGTACGATCGAACGGCCCTCTGACCCATACAGTTCAGAAGTATGTCCGACGCGGACGAATCCCACAACTCGTATCAGGAGACCCGACGGGCCTTCGATGGCCTGGACGTAGAGGAGCGGGCTCGTTTCCTCGTTGAGGCCACGGCCTCCACCTTGGCTCGTGGGGTACTGCAGGCAGGGGAAACCCTGGCAGAAGGGGTTGAGGAAGCGATTCGCCGAGGTCGTCGGCGTTCTTCAACGCGATCCCGCACGGGAGGACCCGGCGCCGCGGAGCCGCAGACGTCGCAGCGTCAAGCTTCCGATGATGGTCCGCATTCTTCCGAGGAGTGACGGCCCGGAAATGGGTTGTTGCCCTGCTGGTCGTTGTCACCCTGTTTAACGAAGCAGACGTATGTCTGAAGACACACCGCCACGCCGACGCACTAATTTCCGTGATTTGAATTGGTTCGGCAAGTCCGTATTTCTGGGGGGTACGGTGCTCCGTCTCACCGCAAGCCTTATCGAGTCTACGGCGGATCGGGTTTCTTCGATTGCAGCCCGGTCGAAAGAGGAATTCGACCGGGAACTTGATCCCAACATCGAAGACGCACGGGTTCTCGACGAGTCTCCCCGGAAGCCTGAGCAGTCACCCGATACGTAGCTGCTGTGGAGGGATGCGTTTCACCACTCCTCCAGGGAGATACGCTGGAGAAATCCTCAGTCCGGATCAATGAATGCGGATGGTCTATCGAGGCGCAATCCGCGTTCGCGAACTGAGCGGTTCAGCGTACTGGGTTGTGTTGTTTGTTTCTCTCGTCCGTTCCTCTTTCTCGCGAGCGTGAGGGCCGTCCGGTCTGGGTTAAAGTGCTTCGCGGGATTTCTTTCGATCCTGTCTACAGTTGGGCTTGGCTGGGTAGTCCAATCCCCACACTGCTTGCTCAATCGGATTGGGGGTGTCGGTACCCGTACCCCCCTCAAGACGAGTCAATCGACAGAATAGCGGGTCGCGTGCACCGCCGGACGTTCTGCTGTGCAGTCGTGGCTACCCGGTGGGGACGATGCAAATCATGATGGCTCCTACGCCGAGATCACATATTTTTGAATGGTGGCCTCCAATTCTTCAAGCTTAAAGGGCTTCGAAATGATGTCATCTACCTCGCCGGCGGCCTCTTGCGTATCGGTGTAGCCGGTTAACAAGATGACTGGCAAGTCAGGGGCCCACGTCCGGAGCTGACGGGCAAGTTCGGCACCGGTCATTTCGGGCATGCCGAAATCAGTAAACACGATATCGTAGGAGGTCTGCTCAAACATAGTGAGCGCCTCCTGACCCGACGAGGCGCGATCAACCTCGTGGTCGTTGAGACTGAGTAGTTGGGTGACGATAGACCGAACCATCTCCTCATCGTCCACGACTAAGACGCGAACACTCTCCGTCTCGGTGGGCTGTGTGTCTGTCGAGTCCCGCTCCGCCTCGGCGTCACCGGCAGGGGGGAACGTGAGGGTGAAGGTCGTTCCCTCATCCGGCTCCGATGCCACATCAATATCCCCGCCGTGTTCTTGCACGATTCCGTAACTCGCAGACAGGCCCATCCCCGTCCCTTGCTCGTCCTTCGTCGTGAACAGGGGTTCGAAAATATTATCCTGCACCTCGTCGCTCATGCCGACACCGGTATCGGTCACTCGAACCCCGGCGGCCCCTTGTTCGGTGGTGTACGTTTCGAATGTGATGGTTCCGCCCTCCGGCATAGCCTGGACGGCGTTAAGGATAAGATTGACGAAGACCTCCCGCAATTCGGACGCGTCTCCCATCGTAGTGGGGACGCTTTCGAGGTGCTTTTCCACTTCTATCTCAATCCCCTGTCGGCGTGGCTCGTTGTACCAGTATGGTTGAGTAATGGTGATGCACTCTTCAACGAGATCTGGGAGGGAGACCCGCCCAAAGTGCTTTCGTGTGTCTTCCCGAATGTACCGCTGCAGTTTTTCAATGAGGGCAGCGCCGTCTTCGGCGGTCGTCTCGATGGTGCGAAGGGACGATTGGATCGCATCACTGGTCGCTTCCCGTTCGGCTTTTGCTTGCAGGAGTTCGATGTGGCCGATCAGACTGCTCAGGAGATTGTTTAGATCATGGGCCACACCCATCGTCATGCGACCGAGCGCCTCCATGCGATGGCGCTGGGTTTGACTGATCATCCAGGAGGGGGGCTCGGCCATCACTTCGCCACTAATGGTGACGGCGGTGATGCGATGGTCTTCTTTGTCGTCTCCGTGAACGGGAACGAAATTGAGAAGAACGGGCAGGGGCTCGTTCCGATCCGCCGTGTGCGCATTGACGACCTGATTGGTGACGAGACTTCCCTTTCCCGCTTCCAGTACGGAGGCAGTGGCCAACTCCCGGTCGTCCTCGGAGAGCAGGGCCCAGGGTGCCTCGGCCGTGCCAAGCACTGACTGCCACGCGTCGTTGCAGTGTCGAAGGTCCCCGGAGGGAGCAAATGTTGCAACGAGGAGCGTCGGCTCGACGGTTGGTACAGCCTCTGGTGCGTCCATTCGGAACCGTTCGGAAAGTTGGGGGAGACAGAAAAGGGTTCACACGCAATCCCAACAGGTGGGCTGACAGCGTCGTCGTTCTCTCTTATGTTTTTCCTAAGTGCATAGTTGAACCGGCAACTGTCGGCGCTGTTTGTCGTTATTATACCAGACGAGGCTCAAGAGCAGCCTTGGGTTTGTCCGCTGACAGTCGGCTCCTTCCGTCCGGTTTCGAAACGTTCCTCCTCACTCAGACCCTCAACTAAGGTCATGTGGCACGATTCTATTCTCGGTACCATCGGCGATACCCCGCTCGTGCGAATCAACGAGCTTGCAGATGACTTTCCATGCACGGTCCTCGGGAAAGTGGAGTTTTTCAATCCCGGCGGGTCGGTGAAGGATCGGATTGGGGTCAGCATGATCGAAGACGCCGAGGAAAAAGGCCTGATTGAGCCGGGGGGGACGATCATCGAAGGAACCAGCGGCAATACGGGGGCCGGGCTCGCAATCGCTGCCATCGCCAAAGGATACCGATGCATCTTTACGACGACCGATAAGCAGAGTCGCGAGAAGGTCGATGTGCTTCGGGGGCTGGGTGCGGAAGTGCTCATTTGTCCGACGAACGTCGAGCCCGACGACCCCAGAAGCTACTACTCCGTCGCTCGACGACTGGCGGAAGAAATTCCAAATTCGGTGTACTTGAACCAGTACGACAATCCGTCAAACCCGCAGGCCCACCACGAAACCACAGGGCCGGAGATTTGGGAACAGACGGATGGTCGCATTACGCACTACGTCGCCGGCGCCGGGACCGGCGGGTCCATCAGTGGCACCGCCCGGTACCTGAAAGAACAGGATGAGGACGTGAAGGTGATTGGCGTCGACCCGGCGGGTTCGGTCTTCCAGAAGTACTTTCACGAGGGCGTATTCGACGAAGACGAAATCTACCCGTACTTCACGGAGGGGGTCGGGGAGGACATTCTGCCGGACAACATGAACTTCGACGTGGTGGACGACTTCGTGGAAATTGAGGATAAAACGTCCATGCAGATGACCCGTCGGCTCGCTCGAGAAGAGGGGCTCTTCATCGGTCAGTCCTGCGGGATGGCGATGGCGGGGGCCCTGAAGTGGCTGGAAGATCACCGCAGCGTGCTGACCGAGGACGACATCGTTGTCGTGATGCTCCCAGACTCCGGCTTTCGGTACCTCTCGAAGACCTACAACGACGAGTGGATGCGGAATCACGGCTTTTTGGAAAGCAAGCCGGATGTTACGGCGGGAGAAGTCCTAAACTTGCGTCGTCAGCACACAGATGTGATTTCGGCCTCGCCGGGTGATCAGATTGGAAACGTGATCGAGCGCATGACGGACGAGGGCATTTCACAGATGCCCGTTATCGATGACACTCAGGAGGTTGTGGGGAGCGTTACGGAAACCCGCATCCTCAATCGTCTCATCGAGAATCCGGATTCCCGAGAAGATCCGGTGCGGACGATCATGGGGGATCCCTTTCCCGTGGTCCCCGACTCGCTACACCTAGAGCACCTCTCGGCGTATCTTGAGCAAGACGCCGGGGCTGTTCTCGTCAATCACGGTCCGGAGAACGGATACTCGGTGCTTACCAAAAGTGACCTCATCAGTGCGCTCGCGAACGTCGAAGAAAAGAACAACGCATCCTAATTTCGGCTCTACCACTGGCCACCCGAGGGGTCGTTGAATCACGAGTGCAGACTGGCGAAAGGAGAAAGAAGAACTCCTACTCGGATTGCTGTGTAGAGGATGGATGCCCGAATATTCGGACCAGTCGAACAGCCAGGTTCGGCTAACTCGCAGCGGTGACTCTCGGTCCTAATTCGAAAGCGTCGAGGGCGTTGGTCAGATGCTCACGAGGCGGCCGTGCCCGATCAAAGAGGCCCCCCAGCTCTCGGTTGTAGCAGGGGAACCGCTCGTCGAGGACAGTTCGGAGCTGGGACAGGGAGGAAGCACCTGTGTGCCGACCTCCGGCTCCGTCCGTTGCCTGAGCGACTGGATCCAGGGGGTGCCCTTCGCTCCATGTTCGGAATAGCTGACACGCATCGCGTCCTCCAGGAGGATCGCCCTGAGCCACCGGTAGCCGGTATGGACGCTGTCCTGATCGTGGTGGATGATTCGCGCGTCCAGCCCCATGCCGAGGTCGCTCATGCTCTCCCGAACCCGCCCTCAGCAGCGCAGAACCAGCCACCGATTAGCACCCGGACCGACGCCCAGCCTGGAACGTCTTTGCTCTTGCAGGTCGATCACGGCATCAGGTGAGCCTTGCGACCCCCGCGTCGGTTCACTCCGTCTGGGGCGCTTCGAGCACGACATGGAGCGTGAATTCTGGGCTGTAGATGCGTCTGTTCCCGGGGCTTGGCGTTGGATTGGTTGGTTTGCACAAAACGAAGCAGGCTGCGATCCCACCGCACTCTCGTAGTCGACCCACCCGTCCACCCTTTCGGGCGCACCTCCGTCCGATTACTTCCGGGTACGCCAAAGGACAACTACGGCCACACAAGTGAATATGAGGTGCGGCAACCAGGCCGTGACGGTGGGAGGGAGGACCCCGGAGTAGCCGAGAGGCTCGGTTAATTTTTGCAGAGAGAGGTAGACGAAAGCCGTCAGCAAACCAATCGCAAACTGAATGGCTTGTCCCTCCCGACGCCGGACCGAGGCGAGGGGGACTCCGATAAGGACCAAAATTAGATTGGCAAACGGGTACGCAAATTTGTTGTAGTACGCGATCAGGGACCGTTCGAGGTTGCCGACCCCGGCCCGCTGCAGGGTTAGCAGGTACCGGCGTGCGGCGGGGATAGTCATCGCGGCGACGTCCGTCTTCGAGCGAGTAAGGTCCCTCGGATAGATTTGTAAGGTAGTGTCGACCGTGGCCTCTTCATCCCTGTCGAATTCCCCATCCCGAAAGGTATGGCGAACCACCTCTTCCATCCGCCAGGTGTCTAAAGAGTCTACCCAATCCATCCGTTCAGCATCGAGCCGAGCGGCGAGCCGGCTGGACCCATCAAAGCGTTGAAGGGAAACGGTGTGGGCCCGTTTCCGCTCTTGGTCGTAGTAGCCAACCGAGAGGATTGTGTCGAGGGACTCCCGCCGGTGAATTTCACTGGTGCTCGTCGGTTCGTTCCCGTGGGGAAGATATTCATTTTCGTAGCGGACCACGACATCGTTCGTCTGGGGGACGACCCACCCATTAAAGCCAAACATGAATGCTGTGAGAGCCATCCCGACAACGATGTAGGGGCGCATGAGTCGGTATAAGGAGACGCCGGTGGTTTGGAGCGCGATCAGCTGAAGCTCCTGGGCCAACGTACTTGTGACGTAGATACAGGATAGAAACAAGGCGAGAGGAGACGTCAGCCGTATAATCTCGGGCGTGTAGCTCGGATAGAAGATACCAAAGACCTCCGTGATGGTGGCCCCCCCATCGAGGAAATCATCACTGTACTCAACCCAGTGCAGAACGACGAAAAAAATGATGAGGGCGCCCATGAAAAAGACGAATCCCTTTAGTAGACGCCCAATGGTGTGTCGTTCGAACGTCGTCATAATGGACTTCGGGGGAACAGTATCCAAGTGTGTTTTCCGGCGTAGGAGCGTGCGGTTGGTCCCCCTCCGTCTGGAGACCACTCGAACAACCGGCAAAATCGGGAATTCCGCTAGACCTTTTCACCGTCGATCATTTACTTACCAGTGAATTGACCGTTCACCCAACTGCCCACCCCCATGAAGCTCCACGAATATCAAGCAAAGGACATACTTCGCGATTTTGATGTCCCGGTTCCAGACGGCGTTGTGGTCGAGACCGTTGAGGAGGCCGTCGCCGCGGCTGAGCGCCTCGAAGAGGAGGGGGCCGGCCTATTTGTCGTCAAGGCTCAGATCCATGCTGGGGGGCGCGGAAAGGGAGGGGGGGTGCAGTTGGCCGAAAGCGTTGAAGAAGTTCGCGAGCACGCCGACGACATTTTGGGGATGAACCTGGTCACGCACCAAACCGGGGACGAGGGCCAGATGGTGCGGAAAATCCTGATCACTGAGGGGGTCGACATCGAACAGGAGTACTATCTTGGGGTGACGCTTGACCGCGAAAAGAGCATGAACGTGATCATGGTGTCAACCGAAGGCGGTGTTGACATTGAAACGGTCGCTGAAGAGGCCCCCGAGAAGATTCAAAAGGTGTGGGTCGACCCGTCGCTCGGTCTGCAGCCATTTCACGCCCGTCAGCTCGCCTTCGCGATGAATCTGGAAGGGGAGGCCTTCAAGCAAGCGGTGAATACGATCACCGGACTGTACGAGGCCTTCGAAGAAACAGACTGTACGCTCGCCGAAATCAATCCGCTGGTCCGCACACCGCAGGGCCAGATTGCCGCGGTGGACGCCAAAATCAACCTCGACGACAGCGCACTCGCCCGGCACCCGGACCTGGAAGAGATGCGTGACCTCCACGAAGAAGATCCGACGGAGGTGGAGGCCAGCAAACACGGCCTCAGCTACATCAAGCTGGACGGCAACGTAGGGTGTATGGTAAACGGTGCTGGTCTTGCCATGGCCACGATGGACGTTATCAAGTTGGCAGGGGGTGAGCCCGCCAACTTTCTGGATGTGGGAGGTTCAGCGGACGCTGAGACCGTGGAGGCTGGGTTTGAGATTATCCTCAAAGACCCGAACGTCGAGGCGATTCTGGTAAATATCTTCGGTGGCATTGTCCGCTGTGACCGAGTAGCCCGGGGCGTCATAGAAGCGGCGAAGAGTGTGGATATTGATATACCATTGATTGTACGTCTTCAAGGAACGAACGCCGAGGAGGGCAAGCAGCTACTCGACGACAGTGAGGTGACGGTCGAGTCGGCGGTGCTCTTGAAGGAGGCGGCCGACAAGGTCACGGAAGCCTTGCGGGTTGAGGCGTAGTGACTGCAGATAGGAGGCATGGGAGGAATTCTCATGGGAAGCCGCCCCCGCTGGATTGGCCCCCTCCGCCAACCCCGGCGGCTCCCTGAGCTGTGTTGCGAAGTTGATCCCCGAATCCTCCGAATCGTCCTTCGCCCCCTTGATTCGGGACCTGGAGCTTAAGCAGATCTGACAGCTGACCGCTGTTCACCTGCAACGTAAAGCTGTACTGCTGGTATCGGCCGAACGGGACCCAAGAGAACGACATGTTCCAACAGCCCAGGTTGCGATTTATGGAGAGTCGTGTCGTGGAGATGTTATCACTAATGAAGTCGTAGCCCGTTTCCCCACTCACGCGCCACAGTGGGGTTACGTTGAGATCGAGATCCAGACCCAGTGTGGCGTTTCGGTTCGTGATTTCTTTTCGGGGTTTGTCGAGGTTGTAGTTGAAATCGGCGCTCAAAGACCACGTCGGGTCGAAGTCCGAGAGTTCAAGGTTCGCGGACCGTTGGTTTCTCCCGGATTGAGACGGAATGTTTGTGGTGCGTCCTCCACCCTGTGGTTGTCTCCGTCGCGGTGCCGAACGTCGGCTCTGTGACCCGTCACTGGAAAAGTCTACACTCAGGTTAAGCCGAAAGTTTGTCAGCCGAGCCGGGGTGAGCGGGCTTTCGCTAACCATCAGCCGGTCGGCTTGTCTGAATGTGCGGTCGTCACCAACCGAGCGACGTTCCAAAACGTAAGGGGAAAAAGTCGATCGGGCCGAAATGTTGAATGGCTCGATCCGTGTGCGAGCGTTCACCCTGATGCGTTCTCCCACCCGAAAAGAGTCGGCTGCGAAATTGTAGGAGAGCCCCGACACGTCCAGGTTGAGCAGTGTCAGCGTTTCTGTCTGCCGTCGTCCGGTCGTGTCCACCCGGACTCGCTTCGTCTCGAAGACATTGTTCAAAGATAAGTCGAGGCGGAATTGCTGAGTACTTTGATCAGCCCGGGACCCTTCAACGATGTCGTATCGTCCCCCTGCACTCAAAGAATTGGGGACCACCGTTCCGTCTTCGAATCGGAGGGGACGGGTGCGTCCCCAAACGGGGTCGTTGAAGTTGGGCTTATAGTTTGCCGAAAGGGATGGATTAATACGGTGACGAAGTCCCTCGAATTGACCCAGCCCAATGGGGAAGGTGCCGAAGAGTTCAGTTCCTGCAGAGAGAGAAGCGTTGAAGTCGCGACGGGCGTAGAATCCCGGTTTTCGTCGTTCAACCACGTCGGTGACGGCGAGCGTATCGGGGCCCGTCGAGTCCCGAGCCACTCGGCGTACCGTGCTGGTGTACCAGTCGGACGTGTAGTTGAAACTTGGGGTCAGTGAAAAATTGTATCGATCGAGACGAAAGGTTGCATTCAACGGGATTCGATGAGTCGCTTGGAAGTCATACAACTGCTCGTCGCCCGTTGCTGTCTCATACTTCTCTCGGTCAAAGAGCGCTTCGTACCAGTCAACATCGGCACGCTCAATTTCATCGGCGAGCATGGAATCGCGCTCCGTTCCCCGGGTGCGGAGTTGGTCGGGATCTCGAGGCTGAAAGTTATAATTGTTGGTTACGTCAAGGCTATAGGATGTGGTGATTTTTTCGTACCAGCGTTCGTCCCCGATGCGTTGCTCGGCCTTGAAGGGTTTGAGGTCCCCCTGGGAAAAATTCAAGTTCGGGGCCGTGAGACGGACCTCTCCGCTCTGCAGCTGCTGAGTTTGTTGTGCACTGACGTTGAGTTGACGGTCTCCCTCGGGCCAGGTCTTCTGGTACCGGAGATTCGAGGAGATTTCTTGCCGGACCGCATCTTCGTAACTCTCAGCGTTACGTTGAGCAAAGTCGCCTGTGGTCGCTAGATTTACCTTTCCCCGTAGACTGGCGGTTGGGGAAATGTCCTGGCTGTGATTCCAGCGCAGTTGGCCCTCGTGTCGTCTCGTTGGACTGGGGTCTTCACTCTCGCCGATGCGAACGCGACGATAGGTAAGTTCCAGGCCGCCGTTGTAGTTGTATCGCTTTCTGTACCGAAAGCGAGGACGGATTTCGAAGCTTCCCTTGGACCAGACGCTTGCTCGAAGGGTGAGGTCTGTATACGCGTTGAGAGCGAAATACCAGCCCCAATTCTTGAGAAAGAAGCCCCGTCGATCCTCGCCGTACTCTGGTGGCAGGGGGCCACTCCGCCGACCCCGCACATTGGGCAAAAACCCAAACGGTAGCCAGAGAGGAGTCGGTACATTGAAAAGATAGAGCTGGATGGGGCCGGTGTACACCCACTTGCCCTGGATCTTCATTTCGTCGGACCGAAGAGAATAAGACGGGGTCTGATCGGCGGGACAGTCGCAGGTGGTGTAGGAGCCATCCCGGACGAACAGGGTACTATCCTCGAATAATTTCACCGCCCCACCCTCCACAAAGGCGTCTTTCCTCTGTGTCCGACCCGCTACGACCCGTCCCCGTTCCGTATTCAGGTTGTATGAGAGCACGTTGCCGGTGAAGGACTGATTGCCCCCTTGGCCGCTTCCGCCCGCCGATTGCCCACCGGATTGTTCAAAGACAGGCCGGCCGCCGGCAAGGGTATCCGACGGGGCCCCTTCCGCCTGGAGGGTCCCCGTCTGGAAGTCCAGACCAATCGTGCGAGCCCGCACCGTCGTTCCCTGGTAAGACATGTTGGATTCGCCGTGCAGGGTGCCGCGGTCGCTGGTGGCACTGTCGCTTCGGATTACGAGGGAATCCCTGGCAGAGAAACTGACGGCGTTTGATTCGTTTCCGCTGGGATCCGGGGTCGGAGAATCTTGGTCACGGGAGGCCTCAACTTGGGAGGCTTGCTGGAGAGAATCGGGGGGAGTCCGAGACGAGTCCCTCAGGGTGTCGGAGGCGGGAGTCCTCGTTATATCCGACGGGCCGACTGATTCGGTCAAACGACTCGTATCGGGCTGCTGAGCTAGAACCCCAGGGACGACTACGAGGAGACAAACAGCAACTCCGAGGAGGGTGAGCGACCCGCGCAAGCGCATGGTCCTGATTACAACGAACGACGGATGGGAGTCTAACGGAACCTGTACCTCTGATTCCGAAGAGGGTTCGCTACACGAAGCAGAAGACGAGATGGAGGTGCGATGAATCAGACGTGGGCCTCACGCCCATCAAATGCAAGTTGAGCGGCTCCAAGAAGACTCACCTCGTTGCCAAGTTGTTCTTGGTAGATTTGAAGGTTGTCTCGGAGACCGGGCACCACGTACTTGGGCAGCGTTTTCCGGGCCGGGTCGAGGATAAAGTCGCCGGCAGACGAAATGCCCCCGCCCACGACGATGGTACGAATGTCCAACAAGTTAACGGCTGCCCCGAGCGCACAGCCCAGCTTATGACCCGCCCAGGCAAGTAGTTCTTGAGCAGCCTCGTCTCCATCCCGCGCGGCCTCGTGAAGGATGCGTGGATTTAATTGGTCGAGTTCGTTGCCAAGTCGGTCGTGGAGGATACTCTCGGGATGATTCAACAGCCGATCCCGAGCGTGTTGGGACAAGAATTCCTGGCCGAGATACGCTTCAATGGCTCCACCGACGCCAGAGTTGGCAAACGGGCCTTCGTAGTCGATCGTCATGTGGCCAATCTCGGCGGCTCCGCCCGTGCTCCCTCGAAAAATCTCGTTTTGGTAGATGATAGCCCCTCCCACTCCTGTGCCCAGCGTGACCATGATGAAAGAGTCATCCTCTTGACCAGCACCGTAGCAGGCAGAGCCGAGCCCAGCCACGTTCGCGTCGTTTTCGACGATAACTGGGAGGTTCCCGACGCGGGGCCGCAACGCAGCGTCGAGATTGATCGAGTCCCAGCCCGGAAGGTTCGGCGGTTTCGACACTGTGGTGCGGTCCCAGTTGATGGCACCCGGTGCTCCGATACCAATGCCGACGACGGAGGAGGAAGGGGCGGCGTCGATCAACTGTTCGGCCAACGCTGCGACGGAGTCGATAATGTGTTCCGGTCCCTGCTCGGCGTCGGTCCGACGGTGGACGCTCTCCACGATTCCGTCGTCATGGTGGACGAGCGCGGCCTTCAGGTTTGTGCCTCCAAGGTCAATACCGACGGCATGTGAGCTCATAGATCAAGCGTGAGTAGGAAGAAAACCGGGGGACAAAGAATGGGGGACCGTCACTCTATCGACTTCAAGCGATAGACCGTTTCGCCCGGGCGTTTCATCCCATACTCCTCCCGGGCAATTCGTTCAACCAGAGAGTCGGTGAGGGGGCGGTCTACCTGCCGACGAAGGTGTCGGATTTCTTCACGAAGTGCCTCGTTTTCCGTCGACAGTTGCGTTTTCTCTTGGTGCCATTGATACCGGCGGAGGAGGCTGTGGCTGTCGAAAAAGGCGATCCAGACAAGGGCTGCACAAACCACCCCTCCAATGATCCAACCAGAAAGACTTTTCTTCGATTGCGGCCGGGGAAGCTGCATGGGAGGTCGGTTAGCTCGTGCGTGGGAATGCATCGAGGCCAGGGAACCGCGCAGTGGCGGCTAGCTGTTCTTCGATGCGGAGTAATTGGTTGTACTTGGCCACTCGATCACTTCTGCTTGCCGATCCCGTTTTGATCTGGCCAGTTCCCAGGGCTACAGCCAAGTCAGCAATCGTCGTGTCTGCGGTTTCCCCAGAGCGGTGGCTCAAGATCGACGTAAATCCATTCTTGTGAGCCGTTTCTACCGCCCCGAGCGTTTCAGTAAGTGTGCCGATCTGATTGGGCTTGACCAGGATGGAGTTGGCGCACCCTTCAGTAATTCCTCGCCGTAGGCGATCGGTGTTCGTCACGAACAGATCATCGCCGACGAGTTGTACCCGGTCCCCGACAGCGTCGGTGAGCATTTGCCAGCCTTCCCAGTCGTCTTCGTCCATCGCATCCTCGATGGAAATGATTGGGTAGTCGTCGACCCAGCGGGTCCAAAATTCGACCATATCGGCCGAGGATCGACGGGTGTCGGGGTCACTTTTCCAAAAAACGTACGCTCCGTCTTCATACATCTCGGCCGAGGCGGGATCGAGGGCTAGATACACGTCTTTCCCGGCCGAAAACCCTGCAGCCTCTATGGCCTCAATGACTAAACGAATGGCTTCCTCATTTGAGTCAAGGTCGGGGGCGAATCCGCCCTCATCCCCAACGGCTGTGCTGTACCCTTTTTCCCGAAGAACGTTGCTGAGAGTATGGAATACCTCAACGCCCATCCGGAGCGCCTCGGCAAATGAGGACGGGCCGACAGGAGCGATCATGAACTCCTGCATGTCCACATTATTACTGGCGTGGTCCCCTCCGTTGAGGATATTCATGAGGGGAACGGGGAGCGTAGACATCCCCACCTGGCCCACGTACTGGAAGAGGGGACGACCGAGGGTGGCTGCGGCGGCCTTGGCCGAAGCAAGGGACACCCCCAACAGGGCATTGGCACCGAGGTTGGACTTGTCTTCGGTCCCGTCGAGGCTGAGAAGCTGTCGGTCAATTGTCTGCTGCCCCAGGACACTAACTCCGTGGAGTTCCGGGGCGATTGTCGTGTTCACATTGGCGACAGCGGTCTTAACGCCCTGGCCCCGATATCGGGCGGCATCCTCATCGCGAAGCTCAACGGCTTCGTAATCCCCGGTCGAGGCCCCGCTGGGAACAGCTGCCCGTCCCAACACGCCGTCCTCGGTCGTCACATCGACCTCAACGGTAGGGTTGCCCCGGCTGTCAAGGATTTCACGGGCAGTCACGTGCTGAATGGACGCCATAGGGAACTGTGACGAGTGAGCAGGTCAGAGCGAGGTGAACAACAAGAAATACCGGCAGAACGTCGTCAATGTACCTTAGCGCAGCGGAGAAGCACAAGGGAAGAGGATCCGCCAACGCGGAAACAAGCCGTACTGGTCGCATCTGCACGCGACAGACAATCAGTCGTCGGCCGAGGGGGACGACCAGTAGACCTACTAAAACAAGAAACCGCCAAAGAAAAGGACCGGTGGGCAGATAACCCCACCGGTCCAATCCCCTATAGCAATGTGAGACAGTTACGGGGCCTGCCGCACCGTGGTCGTCTCGTTAATCCACGAATAGCAGCCGTAATCGATCGTGAACCGCTCACCCTTTGTCCAGTCTTCCCGGTAGAAGATATCTTCCTGAGTGGGGAAAACATCTTTGTAGCTTCTGATCTTGCTCTCCGCAACAGAGGAGATAGAAGAGTTGGCCTCGATGGCCTGTTGGTATTTATCGACGGCGGCCCAGTAGACAGCTTTGTCCTTCCGGCCTAGTTGGCTCCCACTACAATCGCTTACAGCCTTGGCGTAGAGATCGCCAATCGCAATGTATGCACGGCCGTAATCCGGTTTCATTTCAATCGCCTTGCGGTATTCCCGACGAGCTTTCGAAAAGTTTCCCATCTGCTGGTGAGCGTCCCCTCTGTTGAAGTAATCCTTCGACCCAAGGTCAGCGCCGCCTTCGACAGCCTTCTTGTATGCCTGAAAAGCTGCCTTCGGACGGCCGTCCTCAAGTCGCATTTCGGCAATTTCCCGAATCGTCTCGGCAGAGGGATCGGTCTTCATGAGGCGGGGAGCAAGCTTCGATGCTTTCGAAATATTTCCCTGTCTTACGTACGCATCGAAGAGGGATTGCATAACCCCCGCATTGTCCGGATTCGCCTCCAACTTTTTCTCCAGATAGTTTACCTTTGCCTGGGGATTTTTACCAAAGATGTCTTGTCGAACGGAGGCGATGATCTTGCTAACTTTTTGGTCATCACCACGCTGGGATTCGACCTGTTCCAGAAAAGAGAGGGCCTGGTCCTGCTTATTTTCCTCCAAGTAACCCCGAAGGATCTGCTGGATGTAGTAGGGCTCGATTTCCTGCGGGGCTAACTCGAATGCTTTTTCGTAGTGAGCCTCGGGGGTTTCAAAGGACTCAACCTGAAGATCGGGGAGTGCATCCTCATACTCTTGCAGAAATCGCCCCTTTTCGATCTCCCACTCGTATTGTTCATAGTTTACGCCTTGCTTGTCCATCCGAGTAGTGGCCGACGCCAACAAGGTTGCCGCCGTATCAAGGTAGGCCAATCGTTGATCCTCGGAGGAGGCGTTGTCGGCGAGCCCTTTGTAGAGTTCAAGCTGTCGGTCGAAGTTCCGGTCATCTCCCTCCGGAAAGCCGGGGGCATTTTCAATAATCCACTCCAGGTCCTTCTTCGCGCTCTTGAACTGGTCCGTTCTGAAACTCTCGTAGTAGAGGCTGTAATGCTGTGCGATTTTCTGCTTACTGGGCTTAGAGTCCTGGCCTTGGGCGGGCTGGGCGATGAGACAGAGGGGCGCCGAAAGGGCCAGCGAGACCCCAAGGAGCAGAGTAAAGAAAGCAGACAGACGCTCGGCGAGGGACATAACTTTGAGGATTGTTTGTCTCAAATACTGAACAGGCCACGAAGTTTAGACTAGACGGTCAGGCCCGGGGTTTCACCGAGGACCGTGGTACTCGGACCGTCAAGAAGGGGGGTAACTCAACGCTCAACGTCGGTTCAACGCAGCTTACGACGTTGGAACCAGCGTTCCCCAAAGTTAACGTGGAAGGCTACGCCGTAATAGTTGTCCCGGACGAGGGAAGCATCGGTTGTCCCTCTCGTCCCGGCTTTGAGATTAATATCAATCCGCGTGCCAGAAAGCGAGGTCGGGAAGCTGAATCCACCGGTGATCGCGTACGATTGCAGGTTACGGGTGCCCTCAGGTTGTACGTACAGACGCTCCATTGCGGCCCCGATTCGATAGGCCGTATTGCTCAAAAACCCTGAGAGAGGGTCATTAGCCCCGGGCACGACTTGTCCCCCCCCGGAAATTCGCCAGCGGTCGGCCACCGTATCACTGCCCCCGTCGGGAAATGGCCCATTGAAGGGAGCGTCCTGAGAAGAGGAGTTGAACGTGCTGGAGAATGAACTCCACGGCTCGTATAGGCCGTCCAGGGTGAAAATCCAGGTGGCATTCGGCTTGTATGCAACGCCGAGCCGACTTCGCAAGGGAAGAGAGACGTTCCCGCTGTTGGACGCTATGGTGTCCTGGGAGAGATTGCGACCCTGTCCTCTGGTTCGCACCCGAGTCCCCGTAAGAGTCGACGGAAGAGCTACGGAGGACCCGACCGAAAGGGCATCTTCCTCCTGAAAAACGTTCGCGAACGTCAGTGTCCCCCCC
>PXTG01000024.1:0-7266 GCA_003023365.1 Bacteroidetes bacterium QH_7_62_13
AATCAGGTGTCCCGCCTCCCCTCCGAGCGTCCTCGGATATCCCCCAATGCTTCGGGAAAGGTGCCCTTCTCACGAAGGAAAATCAACATACCAGCTTCTGACGGCCTTGCACGATCGACGCAGGGCAGTTATCGGCGGGCGGTCGACGTCAACGTCGTGTTTGGTGGGCGGTACTCGCGGGGAAGCAGCTCGGCCACCCGTTGGGTAAAGGCGAAGTATCCGTAGAACGTAGCCCCGAACGGCTCGACGATCTCACCGTGCTGGTCGACATGGATTGCTCGTTCATTAAGGCGAATGTGGGAGACCTGGTGATCGCGGGGGGCGCGCTGGAGGTTCCCCCAGTCCAGGAAGGCGTCACTTTCGGGCTCACCGTCGTAGATGACCACCAGTTTGCCGTCGAAGTGAATCTCGGAGGGGGAGTCGGCGGAAGAATCTAGAATCTGATCCGGGGGAATCGGGATGCGATCGGCCCGTCCCATACGTCGGCGGGCCTGGGCACGAGGGATTCGGTACGTGCGAAACTGTTCCTCTTCGACCCGACCGTTCAACAGAGCCAGGAGGAAATGACGCACGGAGCCCCGGAAGGCCCGGCGACGATTCCTCGCCCATCGTGCCGCTTCCGTGGAGTCACGGGGAGTGAGTTCCTCGAACATTTGTTCGCCATCCCACCGCACCATGTCGCTCCGTTGCTCAAACTCCTTCAGGTGATAGGTGAGCCGGTACCCGAGGGCCCGGTTCTCCAACCTGAGGGCACGGTCGGCCGCGGCCTCAAATCGTCCCCACCAGGCCGTGTCGAATTGTAGGACCTTCGGATTGAGAAGGTAGCAGCGTTGTGCGCGGTCGGACTCTCCGATAAACAGGCGTTTAAAACGGCTGAGTCGCTCATACCATTCGTCGTCGCGCTCCGCGGCGACGGTCACTTCGTCTGCCTCGATTACCGTGGGCGTCAGCCTGACGGTGAAGTGGACCGTGGTGTCGGAACGAAAGAGGAGGGTTTTCTGAACCGGTTCGTACCCCAGGCGCGTCACATAGAGTCGCTTCGACCCGGTTGGGAGACCACCGAGGTGGAACTGCCCGTCCTCTCCGACAGTCGTGCCGGTCATGGAGCCGGACACGAACACGTGGGTCCGCGGGAGGGGAGCGCCGGTACTGTCGTCTACAACGGTCCCTGTGATCGTCACGCCCCCGGTTGACTGGGCGCGGAGGGAGGGCACTGCCAGCAGGGTTAGTCCGAGGAGGAAGGGGAGCAACCGCTGGCCAGTCATGGCGGTGTTCGATAGATCTATTCATCCGTCCTTCATGATGGACTAATTCCAACGTCGGGCGCCTCCCTTGGATCCGCGGTGTCGGTCGTTGAGGCCGCCGGGTTATCGTGCTTCTTGTATTGCCTCGACGGTGTTCGGGTCTTCGAGGCTAGAGGTGTCCCCCAGATCCTCTCCGAGGTACGCGGCCCGGATGACGCGACGCATGACCTTGGCGTTTCGCGTCTTGGGGAGAGCGTCGGCGAAGAGAATCTCGCGGGGTTTAAGCGGCTTGCCCATCTCGTCGACGACCTCCTGCATCAACTCCTCTCGGAGGGGATCGGTCTCGTCGTGGCCCGGCTCAAGGACGACGAACGCGACGATTTCGGAGCCCTTTACGTCGTGGGGCACACCGATGGCGGCACTCTCGGCGACGGCCGCGTGGCCGTTGAGCAGGGCTTCAATTTCGGCGGGGCCCAGGCGCTTCCCGGCCACGTTGATCGTGTCGTCCGAGCGACCAAGGATGTACCAGAGGCCATCCGTGTCGACGGCGGCAAAGTCACCGTGCACCCAGGTGTCCTCGAATCGGTTCCAGTAGGCGTCCAGGTAGCGGTCGTCCTCTCCCCAAAACCCGCGAGTCATTCCGATCCAGGGCTTGCGGAGAACCAGTTCTCCGACCTCGCCCCGCACCGGATCGCCGTCGGCGTCGACCACATCGGTGGCCATGCCGGGCACGGGGCCGGAGAAGGCGGCGGGCTTTAGGGGTTCAAGGAAGTTGCCACAGAGGATTCCGCCGGAGATTTCGGTCCCGCCCGAGTAATTGAGGATGGGCTTTTCGCCGTCGAGGACGGTGTTGAAGCACCAGGCCCAGGATTCCGGGTCCCACGGGCTGCCGGTGGAGCCGATGGCACGAAGGCTGGAGCGATCGGTGGCGTTGACGGGGCCGTCCCCCTGCGTTTTGAGGGCACGGATAAGGGTAGGCGAGACGCCGAGGTGCGTCACGTCGTGGTCGTCCACCATGCGCCAGAGACGCCCCGCGTCGGGATGGTCGGGGGCGCCGTCGTAGAGGACCATCGTGGCCCCGATCGTAAGGGTGCCGAAGACCAGCCACGGCCCCATCATCCAGCCCATATCGCTCATCCAGTACATCGTCTCCCCGGGCTTCAGATCCATCGGGTGGTACATGTCCTGGGCCCCCTTGACGGGAAAGCCACAGTGGGTGTGGACCGTGCCTTTCGGGGGGCCGGTGGTGCCACTCGTGTAAATAATCATGAGGGGATCTTCGGCCGCGGTGCGCTCTGTGTACGCCTCATCGTCTTGGCCGGCCATAGCATCGGTCCAGAAAACATCGCGCCCATCCGTCATCGGCACGTCGTCGCGGTCCAGGTGGCGGTGCACGATGACGTGTTCAACCGAAGGGCATTGCGCAACGGCCTCGTCGGCCGTCTCCTTCATGTCGATCGGGGTCCCCCGACGAGCGAATCCGTCGGCGGTGAAGAGTGCTTTGGCGTCGGCGCCTTGTAGACGGGTAACGATGGCCCCCACCCCGTAGCCGCTGAAAAGGGGGAGGAGGACACCCCCGATTTTTACGATAGCGAGGAAGGCGACCACGATCTCCGGGGTCATCGGCATGTATAGGCCGATGCGATCGCCCTTCCCAAGTCCCATTTCCCGAAGCGCATCCGCGCAGCGACAGACCCGCCGTTTCAGTTCGCCGTAGGTGAGTTCCTCTGTAGCCCCATCTTCTCTTTCCCAACGGAGTGCGACCCGATCCTCGACCGGTGTGTTCTGCCACTTGTCCAGCAGGTTATGGACGATATTCATTTTCCCCCCCACGCACCAGGTCGGGTACTGAATGCCATCACTCAGGTCGACGATTTCGTCGTAGTCTTCGTAGAACTCAATATCGAGGTCGTCAAGCACGGCGTCCCAGAACCAGCCCACGTCCTCTGTTGAACGGGCCCGGAGGTTGAACGGAAACGCATCGGTTGGTTTGGAAGCGGTTTCAGCCATAGGGACTCTTTTGAATAACGTGAGTGACGGGCAGGTAGGTGAGGAGGGGAAGCAGGATGGGAGAGATCGGCTCCGACATCCTGGTCAATAATAACTGAGGCACCTGCTGGGAGACAAGTCCTATTTCCAGGCGAACTTCGAATAAAATTGGGGATTGACGCGAATCATACGTGCTATAACAGGACCTTCTCCCAGAAAAGGACACAATCCTTCGTCGAGGGTGTACAAATCGCGCGTTATTCCGAGCGATAGAGGATTATCCCGAATGCCCTGGTTCTGTGGGCACTTGACCTCCAAGGTCGGTGTCAGGGTGATCCTCTTGGCGATTTTCTACTACCACCAAGTAGCTTACCGACGTGGCTAACCGAACTCCAACCGACGAAGAGAAAGATACGACCGGCGTCTCCAACGGGCAAACGCCCGGCGGAAGTCGCTGGCGACTTGTCGTTTACGTTGTTTTTGCGACGCTGTTTGCGCTGTGGGCCTGGGAATACTGGGGCGGTGGCGCATCCGGAGGGCAGCGCATCAGCTACAGCGAATTTCGCTCACAACTTCAGAACGGCAATGTCCAGCAAGTCACCGTTGAAGGCAACAACCTGACCGGTGAACTGAAGCAAACGGCCAGTCGCACCGAACAGGGCAGCACGGTGGAGTACGACCGATTTGTGACCTACCTGCCCTCCTTTGGGGACGAGAATCTCATGAACAGCCTTGAGTCGCAGGGGGTGGAGGTTGTGACGAAGCCGGAGAGCTCGTTCCCCTGGAGCCTCGTGATCATGGGACTCTTGCCTGTTCTCCTGTTGTTCGGCGTCGGCTATATCTTCCTGCGTCGCATGCAGGCGCAGGGACAGGGGCTCTTCTCTGTACGCCAGAGCAAGGCTGAGCTTTACGACAAGGGGGAGGAAGACACGACCTTCGACGACGTGGCTGGGGCGGACAGCGCCAAGGAGGAGCTCCGCGAGATTATCAAGTTTCTCAAGAGTCCCGAACGCTTCGAGCGGTTGGGGGGCAAGGTGCCGAAAGGCGTGCTCCTCGTGGGACCTCCCGGAACGGGAAAAACGCTACTTGCCCGTGCCGTTGCGGGAGAGGCCGACGTTCCCTTCTTCAGCGTGTCGGGGTCCGACTTCATGGAGATGTTCGTGGGCGTCGGGGCGTCTCGTGTGCGGGACATGTTCAGCGAAGCAAAAGAGACGTCGCCCGCCATCATCTTCATCGACGAGCTGGACTCAATCGGTCGCAAACGGGGGGCGGGAATGGGCGGCGGCCACGACGAGCGCGAGCAAACCCTCAATCAACTCCTCTCGGAACTTGACGGGTTTGAGGAAAACGAAGGGATCGTGGTCATGGCGGCGACCAATCGCCCGGACATTCTCGACTCGGCCCTGACCCGACCGGGACGATTTGACCGGCAGATTACGGTCGACCTCCCCACCCAGAAGTCTCGCCACGAGATTCTGAGGATCCATGCTCGTGACAAGCCGCTCGGCGACGAGATCAACTTGGAAGAGATTGCTCGGAGCACGCCGGGCTTTAGCGGGGCCGACCTTGAGAACTTGCTCAACGAGGCTGCGCTCCTCGCGGGTCGGCACGAGCACGATGCGATCGAAGCGGAGGACATCGAGGAGGCCCGCGATAAGGTAATGATGGGGCTGAAGCGAGACGGCATGGCGCTCGACGAGAAAGACAAGAAGCTACTGGCGTACCACGAGGCGGGCCACGCTATCGTCGCGGCCGTGTTGCCGAACGCAGACCCGGTCCACAAGGTGACGATTGTTCCTCGGGGACAGGCGATGGGAGTCACCCAGCAGCTTCCGGAGAAAGACAAGTATCTCTACCGTGAGGATTACTTGCTTGACCGCCTGGCCGTAATTATGGGAGGGCGGGCGGCGGAAGAGATCGTCTTTGACTCGCCCACCAGTGGGGCCGAAAATGACCTCAAGCAAGTCCGTAAGATGTCCCGGAAGATGGTTCTCGACTGGGGGATGGGCGAGCGATTCAAGCATATTTCACTCGGTGAAGATCAGGGCAATGTGTTTCTTGGGGAGGAGTTGGCCAAGGGACGTGACTACAGCGACCAGACGGCCCGTGAGGTCGATGAGGAAATCCAGCGGATCACTGCGAATGCCTTCCAGCACGCCGTCGATACCCTGAGGGAAAATCGAGAGGCGTTCGACCAGTTGGCCGAGCTGCTCATCGAACGTGAGGAGGTTCCGGGCGACCAGGTTCTAAAACTGGTGAACGGTGAGGCGCCCCCCCTCGACGACGTGACGTCCACCAACGGAACTCCCACCGACGACGATACCGATACCGCCGAGGAGGCCGACGTGGTAGAGGAGACCGACTCGGAGGGGACCTCTGAGGTGGAGGAAGAAAATCGGGAGGGTCACTAACGAGGGCGTCACCGTTTTTCCCTCGATCGGTCGTCCTCACAGCCTTGCTTCGGGCGCTGATAGCCGGTTGCTACATCATAAATCGATTTTACCAGCACGATTGGCGTTCTTTTCGTGGTTGAACCAAGGCTTTTTCTGCTATGGCCGAGACAGAACGCACCCGCCCTTCGAACTCGGAGCTCCGGCAAAAACTGTCGAATGAAGAGTACCATGTGACGCAAGAGGCGGGGACTGAACGAGCCTTTTCCGGGGAATATTGGGATCACAAGGAGGACGGTACGTACCGTTGCGTCGTCTGCGATACGCCACTGTTCGACTCCGACACGAAGTTTGAGTCCGGAACGGGTTGGCCGAGTTTCTACGACGTTGTGGAGCAGGCCAACGTGGAGACCAGACCGGATCGCAGCCACGGCATGACCCGCACGGAAGTCGTGTGTGGAGCGTGTGGTGCCCATCTCGGTCACTTGTTTGACGACGGCCCAGCCCCCACCGGCAACCGCTATTGTATCAACTCGGCTGCTCTTGATTTTGACGAGGATTAAGCCGAGATTAGTGCCTGCGTGACTGGGTAACGGTGCCGGACTCTCTTGACGTTTTGGGGGAGTGTTTGAATGTTTACATAAACCAGTCGACGACAACACCACATCCCTCGACTCTGCTCCCCGCTGGACGTGTCCCCGGGGGCAGAAGCACGTCTTCTCGTCGTCCCTCCCAAACAGCCCCTCGGTGTGATGACCGAACTGCAGAGAATCAAGCAGGTCCACTACTTCGATGTTCTCGATTACAACGACGATGGGGTCCTCGAGAAGCAGGACTTTGTCGACATTGCCGATCGGCTTGCTGAGATGCGGGACTACGATGAAGGATCCTCCCGTCACACCGCCGTTCGGCAAGAAATCCTTCGCATGTGGACCAACGCACGGGCGTTGTCCGGGAAAGAAGGAAAGGCGGAAATTACACTCGAGGACTGGCTTGCCCACGAGCAAAAGGTCATCGACTCGAACGTGCTCGTTCATTCCTACGTCCAGGGCATTGCCCGGGCGATCTTTGACATCCTCGACGCGGACAACGACGGGGTCATTTCCGAGGACGAATACTTGAAATTCTTTCGCTCCTTCAAAGGAGATGCCGAAGACGGCGAAATTGCCTTCCAGAAGCTAGACGACGAAGACAAGGGGTACTTGACACGCCAGGAGTTCCTGGATGCCGTCACGGAGTTTCACCTCAGTGACGATCCGGATGCCCGCGGGAATTGGCTCTTCGGTCCCTACGAAGAAATGCGCTCCTCCGCTTAACTTCCCGTCTGGAGGCACTATTTCCCTTCTTCTGGCTGGGAAAACCAACCTCTGACATAGAAACGGCGCCCCCGCGTGTCGGGGCGCCATTTTTATTTCGGTGGACCGTCGACGAGGAAGGCTACAGGTTTCCGCGCTTTTCCTGTTCACGCTCGATGGCCTTGAAGAGCGCCTTGAAGTTGCCGGCCCCGAAGGAGCGTGCGCCCTCACGCTGGATGACTTCGAAGAACACCGTTGGCCGATCCTGAACCGGCTTCGTGAAGACCTGCAGCAGGTAGCCGTCGGGGTCTCGGTCCACGAGGATTCCGAGCTCCTCAAGTTTGTCGA
>PXTG01000024.1:7296-14366 GCA_003023365.1 Bacteroidetes bacterium QH_7_62_13
CCCCCGCCCCCCGGTAGTATTCGAGATATTCCTCAATCTGGCTCTTCTTCTTCCCCTCCGCCGGTTCATTGATCGGGAATTTAATTTTCTCGTCCCCGTTGGCCATCACCTTCGACATGAGGGCCGAATACTCGGTAGAAACGTCCTGGTCGGTGAAGTGGAGCATGTTGTAAAAGCCCATGGTTTGGGCGTAGTACTCCACGAACGCATCCATGTCCCCCTCGTGGACGTTTCCGACGCAGTGATCCACGTACTTCACCCCCGTCGTCGAGGGCGCGTCCCAGAACTCATTCTCCCAGGGCGCAAAGCCCGGGAAGAAGAGACCGTCGTAGTTGGAGCGCTCGACGAAGGTGTGCACGGTGTCGCCGTATGTGGCAATCGTGGCCGTGACAATTCGGCCGTCCTCGTCCTCGTGGACCGTGGGTTCCTGAACGGGATCGGCGCCCCGCTCCGTCGTCTCTTCGAAGGATTTGGCGGCATCGTCCACCCAGAGTGCAATGTCCTTGACGCCGTCCCCATGTTGGTTCACGTGATCGCTGATCGGGGACTCGGGACCCAGGGCGGAGGTGAGCACGAATCGGATCTGGTTCTGCTCCAGAAGGTAACTCACCGCGTGCTTCGATCCGGTCTCCGGACCTCTGTATCCTTCGATTTGAAAGCCGAAAAGATGAGCGTAGTACTGAGCAGCCTGTTTGGCATTTCCGACGTAGAATTCAACGTAGTCGGTTCCGTTGATTGGAAGAAAGTCTTCGGGCGATTCGACGTCAGGGTCGGGGGCTACCGGGGTTTCGGCCATGGCGTACGTTCAGTCTGGTGCAAAGGAGCGAGAACGGGTGAAAGCGCTTCCAAGCCGGCAAGATTTTAAGAAGACAGTTGATAAGCCCTACATGGTTTCGGGAAGGGGGTTCCTGGTAGTCGACACGGTACGCGCGGGATCAGCTACTAGCGTTCTGGCAGGTTGGTACGCAGTGAGGAGGTATCCGGCTTCTGGATCTCGAATCGAACCGGGAGGGACATGCGCACCGGAACTGTTTCGCCTTGTTGCTGCGCGGGCCGAAACCGAACCGATCGAATGCCTTCCACGGCGGCAGAGTCACAAAGAGGATGGAGGGACTCCTCCACTTCAACGTTGCGCACCCTGCCCTTTTTCGTAACTGTGAATTGAAGCATGAGCCGCCCCTCCACGCCTTGCATCCGAGCTTCATAAGGATAGTTAATGTGGAGGTAGAGGGACCCCTTTCCACCAATCAGTTCCGGTCTAAAATCGTTGCTTGCTAACTGGGTGATGGAGACTGTTTCTCTGCGGCCGGTCTTCTCGTCTTGGTCCCTTTCGGTCGACCCCTCCCCGTTGTCACTGGCGTTCGACGTCTTCTCCGCTCGCAGTCCTTCTACGGGAGGTCCATGATTAGTGGGGGGAGGAGCGTTCTCGGATTTCGACGAGATCTCTTCTTCGGAAACAACCTCGTCGGGATCCTCCGCGGACGCAAGCTTTCCGATGGGCAGCCACGCCTGCTTCGGAGAAGACCAGTTCCCCGGCTCGGAGCTACCAATGACGGGAATGTGCAGCACGAAAAGAAGGATCCCCAGACTTCCAAGCAACCCGATTAATACACGGGTCGGGTAGTCCTTCAACAAGAGGGAGGTGGGAGCAGAGGACCGTCGGTAATGAGCAGGCATGTGTGCAGAATGCACCGACTTGAAGGAATCATCACATTATTCTATGAGCCCACCGTGAAAAAGTGCCGGCCGGCGTTCGTCAATTGTCCTATTTTGTAGCGGGTCGTAAACGGACGTGTCTTGAGAGTCTCGGGGTCTCCTCGTAAATTGCGGGACTCACTTGTGATCGAAGGCCCCGTAGGTCACATCGGCCGGCCCCTTCGAGGACTTGGGGTAGGGGTTATCGTTTGGCGACCGCTCGCGGCAATCAGATTTTTTGCTATTCAATCCTGAGTACTAATGTTTGAGGCACTTGTCCTTGACCGTTCGGACGAGGAGTCCAGGGCGACCGTCCAGACGCTAGAGATCGACGATCTCCCGGATGCAGGTCCGGACGAGGTCCTTGTTGAGGTTCTCTACTCTAGTCTCAACTACAAAGACGGTCTTGCGGTAACCGGAGCGGGGAAGATCATTCGTGGGGAGTACCCAATGGTGCCGGGGATCGACTTAGTGGGCCGGGTGAAGAAGAGTCGTACTGATGCTTTCGAGTCGGGGGATCACGTTATCGGGACCGGGTGGCAGCTGGGAGAGGTTGAGTGGGGCGGCTACACGCAGCGGGCGAAGGTGAGCGGGCCCAAGTTGGTTCCTCTGCCCGACACTCTTACGCCGAAGCAGGCCATGGGGGCGGGCACCGCCGGCTTTACGGCGATGCTCTCGGTGATGGCCCTCGAAGAACACGGCGTGGACCCGGACGAGGGGGCGGTCGTGGTTACGGGGGCGTCGGGGGGCGCCGGAAGCCTGGGGGTGACCCTACTGAGTGCCCTTGATTACGACGTCGTGGCCTCAACCGGGAGCGAGGGCACGCACAGATATTTGCGGGAGCGGGGGGCGGATCGGATTATCGACCGGTCCGCGTTCGAGGGCGGACCGGAGCGGCCGATGGAGGAAGGAAAATGGGTGGGGGCCCTGGACGCAGGGGGGGGGGACACCCTCGCGACTCTGATTTCGCAGACTCGGCGGCGCGGCGCCGTTGCCTCGTTCGGAAATGCCGGGGGCCACGAATTAAACACCTCGGTTTTTCCGTTCATTCTTCGTGGGGTACGTCTGGTTGGTATCGACTCGAACACCTGCCCGAACGATCGACGCCGTCGTGCCTGGCGACGCCTGGGCTCCATTCTAACCGAAGAGGACTTTGAGGCCGTCACCTCTCGCACCGTCACCCTCGATGAGATTCCCTCCGTGAGTCGAGACGTACTGTCGGGGGAGGTCCGGGGCCGCGTCGTGGTGGACGTACAGGGATAGCCGATCATTGGATCTTCCGGGCTGATTTTCCTCTGTGGGACTGCCCGAGAACGGTTTGGCGTTTGGATGCGTACGGCCCCCTTCCGGGCGACACTCTTCGTCCGGGTGTTTGCGCAGGCGCAGTCGTAGAACACAGGTGTGATGACGGTCTCATACTGGCAGCAGGCACATCGTGAGCAATCGACGGCGTACGATGTCGTCGTCGTGGGAGGCGGAATCGTGGGCTGCTCCACGGCTTACTGGCTGGGGCGAAGTCGTCCATCCCTCCGGGTTGCGGTCGTGGAGGCGCGGACCTTGGGGGGCGGCGCCAGTGGTCGGAACGCTGGCTTCGTGCTGCAGGGTACGTCCGCGGATTACCTGACCGATGTCAAACGATACGGGGAGCGTACGGCCCGTCGCCTCTGGCACTTTACCCGCACGAATCGTGATCTCCTGGCCTCCGAATTGCGGGGATCGGCGTTTGGATGGAAAGCAGACGGTGGGCTTCAGGTGGCTGGCGACCACGAAGAGGAGCATCGGCTTCAAGAGAGTGTATCGTCCCTTCGGGCTGCCGGGGCGCCGGTCGTGTATTTAGAGTCGGAAAAGGTGAACAACCGTGTGTCTGCCACGGGATTGGGAGGGGGCATTTTCGTGACCACCGGGGCAGTGGTTAATCCCCTGGAGCTGGTTCGTTACCTCGCTCACGAAAGCGGGGCCGACCTCCGTACGCATCAGCCTGTGACACAGATTCGATGGGACCGAAACGGGGCGTCGCTTCGCACCCCGGATCTGGAGCTCTGGGGGCGCCAACTTGTCCTCTCGGTCGGGCCGGCCTTGCCTTCCCTGCTGCCGTCGGTGTCGGGAGTGGTCCGGTCCGTACGAGCGCAGATGCTGGCTACGGCTCCTGCCGACACGTCGTCGATTCCGGTTCCGGTCTACTCGCACGAAGGCGGCTTTTACGTTCGACAGTTGCCGGACGGCACTCTCCTTGCGGGGGGTGGACGGCATCAGCACCGGGCGGCCGAGGAGACGGACACGGACCGGACCACGCCCGCCGTACAGGCCACCATCGAGCGATACCTCCACTCCTATTACCCGTGGACCCAGTCGTTGCCAGTTCGACAGCGGTGGAGTGGGACGATGGGGTTCTCGCCCGACGGGCGCCCGGTGGTCGGGCCGGTGCCCGAGCACCCCGACAGTGTATTCGCTACCGGATTTACGGGGCACGGAATGGGCTACGGCTTCCGAATGGGACGATTGCTCGCCCAGCGAATTGGCGGCAGCACTCGGCCGGACGGCTACGACCTCTTCGCCGCCTCCCGCTTCACGGAGGACAAGGATCGGCCGAGACGGGGCCGCGCCTCGCGGGGGGAGACATCGCGGACCCATCCCGACCCCGAGGAGTCAAAATCACAGTCCAGCAAGTTGCGCTAAGAGCCTATCGTCTTACTATCTTCTCCGATGCGGACCGGGTTGCTTGCTTTCCTCCTGAGTGTTCTCGCGCTTCCAATTATGGCCGACACCCCGCCCGACTCTGTCGATTTCCGGCTCGACGCCCATCGTTGGGAGCATCGATTGCTCTTCGTATTTGCCCCCTCGGCGGGGGCCGAGTCCTTGACGGCCCAGGAGGAGGAGTTCGACGGCCACGGAGCGGGATTTCAGGACCGCGACCTGCGCCTGCTCACCATCACGGGGGAGGGTGCGGGCCGTCTACAGGAAGAACCGGGGACACCACACCAGCCCCTCACGGACGCGGCCGTCAGGCGGCTCCACAAGCATTTCGGCGTTCCGCACGATGCGTTCCGGGTTGTCCTCGTGGGAAAGGACGGAACCGAGAAGCGCCGCGACGCCGAGCCCGTGACGGTGCGCTCTGTCTTCGATGCCATCGACGCGATGCCGATGCGACAGCGCGAGATGCGAGACTCCTCCGGCGGCGAGCAGGAGTGAGGGGGGAGGGCCACCATGGTCCGCCCTCCGTCCGCGCCACCCCTCTACAACTCAACCCCGATTAGCCAGCGGAATTCGAACTCCTCCTGGCTGGAATCGATGAGTCCCGGATCACTGGCCCAGAGAGGAAATTTGGCGACCACGTCGAGGCCCTGAAGGACGTCCGACTGGGCCGTCCAGCGGTCGAGGTGAGGAATCTCGGCGAGGTTGTAGCGCGCGCCGAACCCGGCATCGGCGACCCATTCCCCGGACTTGTGATCCGCATTGGAGGGGCGCTCGTTCCAGACACTGCCTGCCCCCGAAAAGATAGAGAGTCGAAGGGGGGACAGCGGATTGATGGACGGGAACGGCGCCCCGCCGAGAGAGAGGCGGCCCGCAGCCATACTCTGTCCCGAAAGACCAGTTGTGCGCAGCCCCCCCGACTGGAGGTACGCAACCGGCCCTGCCGGCCCAAACCCGACCAGATGTTCGTCGGTCACGGGCCGTTCGAAGAGGCTGCTCCCCTGGCGGTAGGTGTCGTTTCGCCACTCTGCTTCAACCGAGCGGCCCCCCAGGCGGAATCGTTTGTGGAGGAGCAATCCGTCGGCCCCGATCCCCAGTTGAAGGGCGGCCTCTCCGGTGAGTGCCCCAAGCGACGCCGTCTGCTGTGCGTGCAGCGACGCACGCGTCGCGTTGTCGAACGGAAGGGGATCGGCAGTTTCTGTTTCACCGTACCCGATGAAGCTTCCACCGGCCTCGGCAAAAATCGAGAACCGGTCTTCTCCCTCAGTAACCGTGTAGTCGACCCGTCCCAACGCCACGTGCGACTGGCCCCAGGGATTGATAGAAGTGGTTGCGGTACCGACCCGATTCCCGCTCGGGTCTCTCAGTTCGGTGGGAGAGAGATAGCGCCCAAAAACGCGATCACTCGGATTGAGCTGCTGAAGCAGGGCGACCCGGAATCGCTGGTCCGTGTCCGACAATGGGGATTCCAGCGGGACCGTTGCCGACAGTCGGTTCTCCAGCACGCCCTGATGCTTCGCCGCCGAGACCTGAACGGAGGTGCGAGGGGTGAGGAATGAAGCGGGGTGCTCATATTGAAACTCGTAGTCGAGACCATCGAACCAGGCTCCTGTATCCGTGTCCTGTACGTCCGGGGGAAGAGGGTTCGATGCATCGATCAGGGAGGGATCGTCTCCATTCGAGAAGAGCACCTCGGGCCAGAGCGTCAGGGACGCCCGTAGCGCGTGATCGCCCATGAAATACTGCCCGCGGGCCTGGACCCCGCCCCCGAACCCGAAGTCGGAGGCGTAGAGCCCGAGCGGACGAATGCCCAGTTCGTACTGCGACCAATTCGACTCGGGCGCGTGGAGGAAGCGGGTGCGGAGCGGAAAGTCCGTAGAGTTATTCAGGCGGTTCACGTCCGGCGTACGCCCGTTCGGGTCAAGCTCGGCGGATTCGACGGGGGCGGAGACCGGGACGGAGAAAGACGCTTCGGGCTGTACCCACGGCCACGGCTCGGTGACGATCCAGTCGTCGGGGACCGGCTTGTGGCCATGCATGGAGGCGAGGGGCACGTTGACCCACTGTGTGGAGCCGTCTTCGAGCGTAAGCTTCACGTCGTGCGGCATCCGAATCGTGCCCTCCCGCTCAAGTGTAAAGGAGGCTTCGTACCCCTGGCCGGTCCGTGTAGTCTCTAAATCGTCGATCTCGTCGTCGAGCTGGCGTGTCGATTCGGTGAACTGGTAGAAGTACCAGTCCAGCATCAGGCCGCTCTCCTGCTCGGCGAAGAGCTCCAGGTCGTTGGGGTCCGGGTGCTGAAACGTTCGCTCGCGGAAATAGCGCTTGAGCCACCCGTCCCGGTTTTCCTCCCCCATCACGTAGCCGAGGAGGTCGACGTACAACTCGCCGCCGGGGTAGGACGCCACGCCGTAGCCGAGATTTGTCTCGTACCAATCGGCCGGGGTGTCCAGCGGCTCGAAGAGCCCCATTTTTTGGAGTCGCACGATGCTGAGGGGCGAGTGGCCGGCGGTGCCGTCTGTTAGGTGAGCCATCCCCTCCGACGTCGCGTAACTGGTGAAGCCCTCGTCCATCCACGCGTAGTCGGCCTCGTTGCTGCCGAGGGCGGCGTAGTACCACATGTGGGCGAACTCATGGACGGTGGTGCCGAGTACGGACCGGTAGCTGGCTTTTTCGTCGAAGGTGGG
>PXTG01000024.1:14478-22848 GCA_003023365.1 Bacteroidetes bacterium QH_7_62_13
TAGTCCCCGTACTCCTCACTGAAAAAAGACGTGAGGTTCGGCATATCCTGTTTCAGTGGCGTCCACTGCTCGGCCACCTCCGGCTTATAGAGGATGTGGTGGGTCGTCCCGTCGGCCTCGACCTTGTCGTGAATGTAGTCCGGATCGGCCGACCAGGCGAAGTTGTGGACGTTTTCGGCGGTGAAGTGCCAGGTAAGCGAGTCGGCGTCGGGCGGGCCGTCGGAGGGACGCCAGGTGCCGTCCCCCTCTATGTCATACCCGTGGCCGACGTTTTCCGGATTTTGGAGCACGCCCGTGGCCCCGATGGTGTACTCGGCGGGGAGGGTGATCTCCACGTCGAAGGATCCGTAGGGCGCGTAGTACTCCCGGTTAACGTAAAAATTAGCGTGCCAGCCCCGCTCATCGTACTCGGCCATTTTCGGATACCACTGCGTCATCGTGTAATCGATGCTGTCGCCGCGGCTGTCGCGCCCGCTGCGGCGGGTCTGCAGAGGGACCTGAGCCCTCCATCTCATGTCGAAGGTCGTCGATGCGCCAGGGGGAATCGGTTCGACGAGGTCGACGCGCAGAACGGTGTCGGTAACATCGTAGTCGACCGTCTCCCCGTCCTGCGTTAGTGAGCGGATGCGGTGCCAGCCCTGCTCGTCGGGATCGAGGTTGAAGATGCGCGGCACAGTGCGCCCATCCGGATCGGGTAGGTGGCGGTGGCGCTCCGCAAACATCGATTCCGGCTGGAAGGCGTTGAAGTACAGATGGTAGTACACCGTATGAAGGGTATCCGGCGAGTTGTTGGTGTAGGTCAGCGTTTGCTGGCCGGTGTACTGGTGATCCTCGGCGTGGAGGGTGATGTCCATCTCATAGTCCACCCGCTGTTGCCAGCTTTCGGGAGATTGGCCCAGTGCGGGGGACACGAGGGGAAGAAGAAGCGCGAAGCACAAAAGGGATCGACGGAGCATGGCGGGGCAGAGTTGCCGGAACGTAAGTGGGAGAAAACCAGGTTCAGGAGACCGCCCACATCCTTCTCGAAAAAAGAGGGAATGTTTCTCAACACAGAGGGGATCCAGTCAACGTGGACCACGGGTAGGGAATCAACGAGTGGCAACTCTCCGTTCAGGCCACTCCAGTCTAGTTTCCTTCGTATTGTCTTTGAGACTCCACAGCCCCACCATGACGAAAGCCGACATTGTAGATCGAATTGCGGAAGGCACTGGTCTGACCAAAATTGAGACGAAGGCCGTCGTCGAGGGCTTCATGACGACCGTGCATCAGGCAATGGAAGATGGGGAGCGCATTGAGCTTCGTGGCTTCGGCGTGTTCGAAGTCCAGCACCGCGCGCCCCGAACGGGACGGAATCCCCAGACGAACGAGCCGGTGCCCATCGACGAGCGCTACGAGCCGGTCTTTCGCCCGTCGGAAAAATTCAAGGACGCGGTCGATGAGGCCCACAAGGAGGAAACGACCTCCGAAGAGGACGCGGACTGACGCGTGTTGTCCCCCATCCGCTCAGCATTTCCCCGAACCTACGATTGATTTGATGTCTCAAGACGTTCGTTCATGCCCGTCCTGCGGGGCCCAGGTTTCCCCCGACGCCGCGGTCTGTGATCTCTGTGGAACGCCGGTGGGAGACGATCCCGAGGAGCCGGCCGAGGACCCGGTCCCCAATAATTCTCCGGACGTTGACTCCGAGGGGGAGTCCTCCTCGATCGGGGAGGCGGAGCAGGCATCGGTCTACTGCCACGAGTGTGGGTGGGAGAACCCACCGGGAGCCAACTACTGCAGCCAGTGTGGGACCGAGCTCCAGGATCTTTCGCGGGCTTCGTCGCCGGAGGGAACCCGACCCGTCACCGCTGATCTTCCCGGTGGACCGGAGCCGACCGACGACGAAGGAGGATCGCCCGAATCGGACGACGACCAGGCCGAGATGGGACAGCGAATCTTGGCGGTGGTTGGCACGGGGGTTCTCCTCGTGCTCGGTCTGTTTTTCGTGACGCAGTGGAGTCAGCAGTACGAGTGGGGGGCGTCGTCCGGGTCGGAGCCCCCGGGAGAGCAGCAGACGGCGGAGGGGCAGGCAGTCAGCCCGTCGTCTCCAGCTGGCCCGAGTGGCCGATCCGGGGCCTCATCGTCCCCCCAGGCGGCCGCGGCTTCTGCCCCCGCCGATCTGTCGACCCTCGTGGATGAGCTCGGCGGCTCCGTCCAAGGCTCCGTGGCCGATCAGATCGATTCGGTACGCACCGCACTGGAAGAGGCTGACAACGAGCAGCGACGCGCTTTGCAGCGCCAGTTGGCGGACCTCTACGTCGGGGCCGGAACGCCCGGTCGGGCGGCCCTCGTACAGTCGGGCATAGCAGACCAGACCGGGCGCACGGAGGACCGTCGTCGCGTCGCCAATCTGCTCTACAAATGGATGCGGCAGGTGCAGCAGGCGGAGGGCCGGAGGGCCGAGGTGGCGGATGTCGCCCAGCACGTGGCTCAGGCGTACGCGGCGGTTGTGAAGGAGCGCCCGGAGGACCTTGATGCCCGAACGCGAATGGGAGAGGCGTATTTACTCACCAACAACCCGATGAAGGGCATTGAGGCCATCAACCAGGTGCTCGAAGACGACTCCACTTTCGTCCCGGCTCGGTTCCAGAAGGGGCTTGCTCTTCTGCAAATCAATCGACTGGACCAGGCGGTGACACAGTTCGAGAGCGTTATGGAGTTTGCCAGTCAGGACGATCCCTTCTACGAGCAGGCGAAGCGAGCGATCAAAGTGATTCGGGAGGAGGGGCAGTCGTCGAGTCAGGAATCGTCGGCTGGCTCCTGAAGCGCCGGGGACACTGGCGCCGTCGGTGTTGAGGGGAGGCTTGCTTTGGTGAAGTGAAGCCACGGACCGGTCGAGTCTTTGAATTGCCTCCTCACGCCCATAGTTTTCGACCGTTGGCATCCATCCAGCCGCCTGCTTCTCTTTCGTCCCAAAGGTCAACCTCATCCATGCAGTCCATCATCGATCAGCTCGACCGGAATCGGATCCGGGAGGCGGTGCAGCGGGCCGAGGAGCGAACTGCCGGCGAAATTGTGCCCGTTGTCGTGCCGCACAGTGCCTCCTATGAGGTCGCGGCGTGGCGCGGGGCGGGGGCAGCCGCCCTAATCGCTCTGGTTGCCGTTCTCCTTACGCTTCAATTCTACGAGGGATGGGGACTCGGGTGGCTCTTCACCCCGTGGGGCGTGGTGCTGACGACGCTGGGGGCGGGGAGTATCGGGGCGCTTCTCGCGAGCTATGTGCCGCCCCTGGAGCGCTTGCTTGCGGGGGATGATCTGCTCGACGTGTCGGTTCACCGCCGAGCTATGCAGTCGTTCGTGGAGGAGGAGGTGTTCGACACGCGCGACCGTACCGGCATTCTGTTGTTCGTTTCCCTCCGAGAACACAGAATTGAGGTGCTGGGCGACGCCGGGATCAACGAGCGCGTGCGGCCCGACGACTGGATTGAGGTCGTGGAGCGTGTTCGTCGGGGCCTCCGCAACGAGAATTTTACCGAAGGCCTGGTCGAGGCAATCGAGATGTGCGGGCGCCTCCTCCAACGGCGAGGAGTGGGGGCTCGATCGGACGACGAGAACGAACTGTCGGACACGGTGCGCACACCGGAGTCTCCTGACGGAGGGCAGGGCCGTGGCGGGGAAAAAACCGATGGCTAGAGGGGAGGCATACCGGGTCCGAAGTACCGAAATAGAAAAGCGGCACCGTGGGAACGCTCCACGGTGCCGCCCGACTTTTGAGCCGGTTCCGGGGGGATTGACCGGTCAGTCCATATTCTCAACGACTGCGTGCCCGAACTCGCTGGTCGAAAGGCGTTCGGCGCCCTCAAGGTTGCGCGCAAAGTCGTACGTGACGCGCTTTTGATCGATGGTCGTCGCGAGGCCGTCGAGAAGGGCATCTGCGGCCTCCTCCCACCCCATGTACTCCAGCATCAAGCGTCCAGAGAGGATCAGTGCGGAAGGGTTGACCTTGTTTTGTCCGGCGTATTTGTTTGCGGAGCCGTGGACCGGTTCCGCCAAGCAGGCCGCGTCGCCGAAGTTCGCCCCCGGTGCGATCCCGAGCCCCCCGATCTGGGCGCCACAGGCATCGGAGAGGTAGTCGCCGTTGAGGTTCGGCATGGCCAGCACGTCGTATTGATCGGTGCGGGTCTGAATTTGCTGGAGCATGTTGTCGGCGATCCGGTCGTTGACGACGACGGCGTCCTCGGGGGGATCCCCGTCGCGTTCCTCCCACAGGGTGTCCTCGGTGATGACCTCCTCGCCGTATTCCTCGCGGGCTACCTCGTAGCCCCAGTCGCGGAACGCCCCTTCGGTGAACTTCATGATGTTGCCCTTGTGGACGAGCGTCACAAACTGGTGGGTGTTGCTCTCCAGGGCGTAATCAATGGCCTCGCGGACGAGGCGCTTGGTACCAAACTCGGTAATCGGCTTGATGCCAATGCCGACCGGGCCGTCGTGGATGGTCTCGTCGTACCCCATTTGCTCTTCGACGAACCTGCGGACCTCCTCGACCCCGTCGGTCCCGGCCTCCCATTCGATACCGGCGTACACGTCTTCGGTATTTTCCCGAAAGGTGATCATGTCCATCTGCTCCGGGTTTTTCATCGGCGAAGGCACGCCGTCGATATAGTAGGTGGGGCGAACGTTTGCGTAGAGGTCGAGCTTCTGCCGAAGCGCGACGTTTAGGGAGCGGAACCCGGCCCCGACAGGAGTCGTGAGGGGGCCTTTGGCGGCCACGCGGTGCTTCCGGATCGTTTCGACGGTTTCGTCGGGGAGAAGCTCGCCGGTGTTCTTCTTGGCTTTCTCGCCGGCAAAGACTTCTTTCCAGACAATCGAGCGTTCGCCGTCGTACGCCGTTTCGACGGCAGCGTCAAAGACCGGCTTGGCGGCGGCCCAGATGTCGGCACCGACCCCATCTCCCTCGATGTAGGGAATGATTGGGTGGTCGGGAACGTTCAGCGTGTCGCCGGAGCGAGTGATGCGCGTGCCCTCCGAGGAGGCACTATCACTGTCAGAGTTGGGAGGGGAATTCATAGGATGGATTGTCTCTTATGAGAAGGAGTAGACGAAGCAAAATAGACACTCGTCACCAAAAGACGGAATTTTCAAGATACGGGAACGCGCGCACTCCGTCTATTAGGACTACAGAAAAACGGTGTCGTTCATTCGGAAAAACGAGGGCGCCGGGTCCCGTTCAGCCCGGTGGTGCGTTCTTACTCTGCGCCGATGGCTTCCGGGAAGCGGGTCGGGAGGACGAACTGATTGATGCACGGGGCGGGGGCCCCTTCCCGGGCGAGTGAACCGATTCCGGACGGCGTCCTTCGAGCAGCCGGAAGGATTGGGCCAGGACAACCACCCCGCCGTAGCGATCTTTGACCCCGCCGTGGCGATCCTTGTGAGTGAGAGCGAGCAACCAGCTCGGGACGCAGAGTCTCTGTTGCTGTGGCCGACGGGACGCGTCCCTCCCGAGCCGCCGACGCCTTTTGCATTTGGGAGAACCGGCCCCGACATTGGACCTACCCGTTGCACGTGTAGACGCCATCGGCTCCAGTCTCCGTGTAGGGGGGAAGGGCTAACACCCACGGACACGATTCCGCTCCAGCTCTTGATTCCCTTCATCCCACCCCCCTGTTTCTACGGGGAAACGCACTTCGGATTCTTTTCCGGCTCCGCTTTCACGACAAATGACGGACGATTCTTCGCACGTCTTGCCTGGAGGGCCCGAATCAGAGGGAGAAGCGTCTGCGTCGGGGCCGTCCGTTCCGAGCACGGCCGCTGCGGCCCGCGACGTCGATGAATGTGAGATCGAAAAGGCACTCAACGTCGTCGTTTACGACAGCCTTGCACCTCTTCTCGTCGGGCTGAGTATTCTGTACCTGGTGCAGATGGTTACGCACGTGCTTCTGCTCTCTCGGCCGAATGCGGTGTATATTTCCTTAATGGCGGCGGGGTCCTCGGTCGTGCTCCTGCTGCTTCGGGTAGTGCTCACCGGCGTCGACCCGAGAAGCAATTTCGTGTACGTCTTGAGCGTACTGGCTTCGACCATTGCGTTGTCGAACACGCTCTGGGTGCAGACCCTCACCGAAGAGGTGGAGGTCGTCGTCATGTCGCTTCTACTGGTGGGAACTGGTTTCGTGTACCTTTCGCCACGATGGTTTTTTCCGGTGTTGATTGGCTCATTGGTGGCCTGGTTTGGGGTTTCGGGGGTTGTGCACCGGCCGACCGTTCTCTTCTTCCCCGCGATTGGGTTGCTCGGCTCAGCGGCCCTCGGCATTATGATGCACATGGTTCGCCGGCGGACGAATCGTCGCGCCGAGCGGCTTCGCCGGGCTACGGAACAGCAACAGGAGGCCCTTGCGCGCACGGTGATGGTGAAGGAGCGCCAGCAACAAAAGCTGGAGGAATCGGAGCAGTCGCTGAAGGAGGCGCTCGAAGACCTCCAGGAAACGAAGACGGAGCTCGAGCATCGCGAGGAAGAATTGTCGCAAACGGTCGACGAACTGACGGAGGCGAAGCAGAAAGCGGAAGAAGCCAGCCAGCTCAAGTCGGCCATGCTGGCAAACATGAGCCACGAGGTGCGGACGCCCCTCACCTCGATTACCGGCTTCGCGGAGGTCCTAACCGAGCAGGCCGAAGGACGGGCGAAGCAGTTTGCCAGCATGATTCACCGGAACAGTGAGCGACTGCTCGAGACGTTGAGTTCGGTGCTCCGCCTCTCAAAGTTGGAGGCGGGAAAGCGAAACCTCCAGCTGGAGCCGATAGATTTGGTCGCGGAGGCCAAGGCGATTCGGGACGAACAGTCCGAACGAGCGAATGAGGCCGGGGTCACTCTCGCTCTCGACCTTGCGTGTGAGACCTGCACCTGCATTCTGGACACAGGGGCCGTGCAGCGCATCTTCCGAAACCTAGTGGGGAACGCGATAAAATTTACGGAGGACGGGGGGCGCGTGACGATTCGAGTGGCACGCGTGACCCGGTCGGATGGGGAACGGCTCGACGACGCCCCCTTCTCGTACGCTCGTCTCGAAGTTGAAGATACGGGGGTCGGCATGAGCGAGTCCTTTCGAAAAAATATGTTTCAGGCCTTTCAGCAGGAGTCCCCGGATGCGCGGAGCAGCCACGAAGGCAGTGGCCTCGGTCTTTCGATCACGAGAAAACTCGTGGAGCTGCTGAAGGGGGACATTCAGGTTGAGAGCGAAAAGGGGGAAGGAACGCGCTTTATCATTCGCCTGCCCCACCACCCGGAAGAAAAAACAGAGGAGCAGGTCCTTGCCGATGTCTCTGAGGGCGAGGTGGACGGGCGAGAAAGTCCCTCGGGATCTGACGGAATCCCCAGTTCCTCCACTCTTGAAGACGAACACAGCGTGGCATCGGGGGAGGAGGACGCCGGTCACGTCCCGGCGTCCGAGCAGTAGTGTCTCACGGGCTGACCGTTCGAGCGACCGTCGGCGACATTTGACGGGGCGTCGGGGGCGGCAGCCGTCGTTTGGGGGCTGTTCGGAAGAAAAACGCCCGGGCGGGCACTACCCAAGTGCGACATCCAGCACCATCATGACCGTGAAGCCGCCCATCGCGCCAAGCGTCGCAAGGTCGGTGTTGCCGTGGCGCTGCGATTCGGGAATGAGTTCTTCGACGACCACGTAGATCATGGCGCCAGCCGCGAAGGCCAATGCGTAGGGAAGAATGGGCCGTACGGCCAGCACGGCCGCTGCGCCGACCACGGCAGAGAGGGGTTCCACGATGCCTGAGAGCTGGCCGTACCAGAAGCTACGACCGGCCGAAATGCCTTGGCCACGTAGGGGCATGGCGACCGCGATGCCCTCGGGAAAATTCTGAAGGCCAATCCCGAGGGCAAGGGCAAGGGCGGCGGCCAGCGTCGCGCCCGTTGCGACCTCCATCGACAAGGCGGCCGCCCCAAACGTTACGCCGACGGCCAGTCCCTCGGGAATGTTGTGCAGGGTGATGGCCAGAACGAGGAGGGTGGCGCGGCGCCAGGACGTCTCGATGCCTTCTGCCTCCGTGAGCCTGGCCCCCGGGTGCAGGTGCGGAAGGACGGCGTCTGCGAGGCGGAGGAAGAGGCCCCCGACCAGGAAGCCCACCGCCGCCGGCATCCAGCCCGGGACCCCTTGGGCCTCGGCCATATCGATGGAGGGGACGAGAAGGGACCAGAAGCTAGCGGCGATCATGACGCCCGCCGCAAATCCCATCATTGCGTCCAGCAGTTGGCGGTTTACCTTGCGGGTCGCAAACACGGAAGCAGCCCCCAGGGCGGTAACGAACCACGTGAAACAGCCGGCGAGCAGAGATTGGTATAGGGGGGAGAGGGCCTGAAACCAGGTCGAAACGGAAGCCATGCCG
>PXTG01000024.1:23029-26591 GCA_003023365.1 Bacteroidetes bacterium QH_7_62_13
CTCGTGACGTGCGCAGAACCGCTGAACCCGCCTGTCTCGCGCGAATACATCCCTGTGACGTGACGTACCTCCACAATACACTCGTGATCGTATGACCGTTGGTGTACTGGGACTTGGGGCGATGGGAACGCCCATGGCCTGGAATTTACACGACGCGGGTCTCCTTGGGGCCGTGCACAATCGCACCCGCTCGAAAACCGATCCGTTCGTTGCGGCCGGCGTTCCGGCGTCCGAGACGTCGGCCGGTCTGGCGCGACGCGTCGATGTGTCTCTCCTCATGGTCACAGACGACGACGCCCTGACCGACGTCCTAGATGGTCCCGACGGAGTGCTCCACGGTGTGGACGACGGACACATCGTCATCAATGCGTCGACAGTATCGATCGAAGCCACCAAACGAGCCGCGTCGGCCGTCGACGCGGCAGGGAGCCGCTTCGTCGACGCACCCGTATCCGGGACGGTAGGGCCGGCCGAAGCTGGGACTCTCACGGTGCTGGCGGCCGGTGCCGACGACGACCTCAACGCCGTAGAGCCCGTTCTCAATGCGGTGGGCGACCCCGTGGTTCGCTGTGGTGCTGTGGGCGACGGGACGCGGACAAAGCTCTTCGTCAATCTCCTGCTGGGCAACCTCCTCCAGGGCTACGCCGAGGCCCTCGTCTTCGGCCGAAAGCAGGGGCTCTCGTTCGAGTTTATGCAGGACATCCTCGAAAGGAGCCCGATGCACGCCGACCTCCTGGATTACAAGGGAAGCGCCCTCGAAGACCGGGACTTCACCAAGCAGTTTCCCGTCGATCTTCTTCTGAAAGACCTCAACCTCATCACGGAGGCCGCTCAGGAGGCCGGCGTGTACCTCCCCCAGACCGCCGCGACTCGGGAGGCCGTCGGCGGGGCGAGTGCGCAGGGGCACGGCGACGAAGACATGATCGCCGTCATCAAGCTCTTGGAGGCGGTCGCCGACGTGACGGTGGAGCCGGAAGCATCCGCCGACGAGTCGTGATCATTTTCTGTGGAGACCTTGTCGTTTCCAGCCCCCGACGACCAGAAACGGTTCGAATCGGCGAACCAGGTCCCCCGCAACGAATACAGCGAGTGCACCCGATCACCTTTTTGACTGACGATTCCCTTTGCTATGGCTGCCCTGTCCGACGGCACGTATATGCTTTCCAATATCCAGTGGCACCACCGGGACGAGGACGGCGCACTGCGCCCCCTCCGCGGATTTACCACCGGCACGCTCACGGTGGAGGGAGGCACGCTCCGCGTGAAGGCCCGGTTTACGGACCAGAATCTATCAAACCGCTTTAGCAACTTCGAGGAGGACGGGACGCGTATCACGCTTCAGGTGAGCCTGCTGGGGGAGTCGGACGTCTACCGAATTCCGGGGCGTGCCCCGACGCTTGAACCGGGGCCTGTTACTCTCTGCGCCTCACGGGCCAGGCCGAGGATCTCTCCGCCGTCCACGCTCCTGCTTGACTGCGGAATGGAGATGATGAGGCCAGTGCAGGGCGGAGTGATGTTCCCAGCAGAAAGCATGGTTGGGATTGGCGACTCATTCGAAGAGAAGGAGGTGTCCGCCGGAGCGGTCGCGGTGACCGTGGGCGATGAGGCTCGGGATACCCCCGCGGCGGACGCACTGGTGGAGTCATCCGTGGCCAACCTGTTGCTGATTCCGCTTACCCCCTGGACGGTCGCTGAACGATCCCCATCACCCCTCAAACGTACATCAACGCCGTCGAAACCGAGCGCTTCGCCAGCAAGTGGTTCACGTTTTCGAATAGACGAACGGGCTGATCGATTTCTCTTGGCGGGGAGAAGGAAACGGGCGATCCAGAAAAGTTGAGTCGGGACCGATGCATCGTCGAACACGTCCGGTGTCGATTCGCCAGTGACGGCTACTGCGGACCGTCTATGTTTGCACTGTAGGGAAGTGGCTTGTGGAGCGCCCCGCCACACCTCCATACAATTCCGCCGGTAAGGATCAGCGATAAGACCAGGCAGGTCCATCCGTATTCCTGGTAAGCCCCGAGACCGATGGGGGCGAGCACCATCTCAACCGGATCCAAGTCCAGAATGGAGATGCTGTTCAGCAACATGTGAAGCGCGACTGGTGCCCAGAGGCTCCGAGTCCGAACGTAAATCAGAGTGGCGATGAGTGCATAGGCAAGGGCATTCAAAGTGAACCCGTGCAGTGAGGCAAACAGAACTGACGATGCCAGAAGCGCCCCAACCGGTCGGTTCCAGGCGTGAGCCCACCGCTGGAAAATCACTCCACGAAACAAGATTTCCTCGAAGACGCCAGCGAACACAAGACCGACTAACACTGCTCGAAGTACGAACGAAATTGATTTGTTCTCGGTCGGTTGCCTTCTTGACAGGGTATAGAAATCAGCGAGCCACGTCGGTGCGTTCTGCTCCAGAAACGGCATGATCATAGTCACGTCGGCACGGGCCGCGAGGTACGCCGCGACGGCCCCAGTCGCCACAAGGGTCCAGGCCCAAACAGATTTCGGTGGACGCCCGAACAGTGCCCGGAGGCTCAGTCCCCGCCAAATCGTGATCCACACGACCCATCCAACGGTGGAGAAAATCAGGGCTGCGGTTAGAAGCACGAGGCCAGTGAACGTCTCAAGAAACACGGTACCCCGTGTAATCGCGGCGGTGATCCAAAACCCGATGACCGCGAGTACCGACACCAGCACGTAGTGCCGCACACGGACGACATCTAATGCATCCGGGGGGTTATGCCCTGTGCGGGGTGAAGGGATTCTCATAGACCGTACCCCAGACTTTTTGGCGATTTGGACTGGTGACTGGAGGTCCAGTCCTCGGATGGGAGAGCTGCCGAACAAACTGATTTGAAAAACTGATCCCTGCGTGTGCGGGGTCACCAAGATCGATAATCCCACATGCTGTGACGGAAGCGTCCACGTCCTGAGCCGGGGCGGTGAGCGCCCCGTCGGATTTGCCTCAGTGTCGGCGGCTCTTTCTACCCCGTCCCGGCGACTGCCTTTCCCTAGCAGCCCGCTTCTGCCACCCGCCGGGTTGATCCTTTCCTCCCTCTCAGGTACCTTACTTTCAGCATATCCGTCCCTTCCGCCTCCTCCGTTCTTCCTTCGACGCCCCTGCCTGGGCCATGCCTGAATTTTCCGGCTCGACCGACGAAAAACACGTCTTTACCCTCCCCTCCGAGATCGAGCGCGTCCGCTGGCTCCGCCAGCAAGCTGCGCCCGGCGGGGTGGCGGGCCTCCAGATCCGGACCCTGTTCTGCGCGCCCGGGTCTCAGGTTGAGATCCGGATTGAAGACGCCAAGGGATCGGTCGTGCAAAGCCTCTCCGGCGAGCTTCCGGGCCCGGACGTGACCGTGCAGATCCGGGTGCCGGAAGGGGCGACCGGCGGCCTGTTGGCAAAGGTCGAAATGCCCAACCATGGCCTGTCTGCGGAATCCGGGGCCCTGCAGCTCACAGAATCGGTGCGGCTTCGAAGCGCGCGCTGGACGAAGGAGACGGTCCAGCGGAGGGACATCGTGACCCTCTCGGCGGAGGCCCGCGGCGCGCAGGATGGG
>PXTG01000025.1:0-12659 GCA_003023365.1 Bacteroidetes bacterium QH_7_62_13
TCAAAGTTGAAGTTGGTGTCCATGTCGGGCGGATTAACTTCTTCCTCCGGGTTCTCCTCGGGCAGGTTCTCCTCTCCGACATCTGTCCCTGTGAGCGCGTCTGTCAGGGCATCTCCCGCGATGAACTGATCGCCCCCGTCAGTTTCGATCACCCAAAAATTGCTGGGTGTCGTTCCTCCAAGGACATTCGGGGCGGGATTTTGAATGCGACCGGCATCAATGCGAATCTCCACGTCAGAGTCGATGTGCGCCTCCCAAATGCTCACCGCTCGTTCATAGGCTGCTACGGCCTCGTCGGGAAAATCAGATGAGTATGTTACGTTGATTGTGGCCTGCTTCCGTCTAGATTTGACCCGGGAAGGGCGCCGGCTTACGAAGGCATCGACCTCTCTTTTCCGAAGTCCGCAGTCCCTCCGACAAGAATCGTCCGGCTCGTAAGGAACGGGATTCTCATAAACGCGCTTGACCATATCGGGAGATACCTTCTGCGCCTGCACCGACCGAATGCCTCCCCCCAACAGAACCAGAATGGCTCCGAATATCAGCGCCCTTCCCCTCCCTGGCCACAAAAAGTCCGGAATCACGTCACTACGGATTGATAACTTCATGTTCTAGACGCATTGAAGTGAGGAAGACGCAGTTGATACAATCACAGCCACACGAGGCGACAACTCAAGGACGATCGACGAGACCGAGAGCTGGGCTTCCGTGTTGGAAGAGAGTGTCAGTCTCTTCCGCTACCGAACTCGTACAACCTGGATCGTTTCCTCGAAGTCACCGCCCGTTTTCACACGTACGAAGAAGACCCCGCTACTCCGCGACCCTAGCTCCGACGCATTGAACTGAACCGGACGCGGATCATTGCGGCTCACCTCTTCCGGACGCCGAACAGCCACGCGACGGCCCAATTCATCGAATACCTCGACCGTGACATCCTCCCGCCTCAGAGTAAACGAGACGTTGAGCTGTTCCTTGAACGGATTCGGAAACGCGGACACCTCCGACCGTTGCGCTTCGATGTCAACCGTTGAGGTCCGTGTGGTCCGGAGAGCGGTTCCGTCCGCCGTTTCTGCCGTTACCCGGAACTGATGACGACCAACCTGGAGATCGCCAACAGTGACGGTGAAAGTGGTCTTCGTCTCTCGATTCACCCGTTGACGCTCCACAAAGTTGCCGCCAAAGTACCGTTTTTCGATCACAAGTGTCTCAACGTCCGGTACGTTTTCTCCCTGTAAGTCCGAGGTGAAGGTCACCTCCCCGGTATTTTCCTGTGAGACTGTCGCATCGAGGGACGAGATAGCGATTCGCAGGGGAGGAATGGCCGCCTTCGGTCGAACAAATCCATGCCCGCTCCAGTCATCGGCTCCACGTCCCCCATTGGGACCTGTGGATTCGCCGTCCGACGACCCAGCAACCGTGAGCCCTTCCGACCGCGTGAGCCGACGTGTCACATCGGCGCTCGTCGACTCGAGGCGATCGTACAGCCCGTTCGGGGCGAAGGAGGACGCCTCCAGCACAAGCGCAGCGGTAGCCGCCACGTTCGGGGCCGCCGCCGACGTGCCGAAGAAATTGGGATTCCCGTCCCCCGTTACATCTCCCCCGAAGAAGGTTGTGCTGGTCCCGTCCGTTCCAGTCACGTCCGGCTTCTGACGAACGATGGGCGAGCCGAGTTCATTCCCATTCTGATCGAATAGGATCGGGATGCCTCCCTTCGAAGAGAAATCGTTGAGGACAGCGGGATCGGCGTCCGAGTTATACGCAGCGGTGTTGAAGAACGCAGCCGCGCCGACAGCCATCGCTCCCTCCGCCATTGGATGCCCGTAGATCGTCGGTCCGAGCGTGTCGTACTCATCGATGGAGAAACCCCGCCCGCTGTAGATATACTTAATTTGATCCGGGTCCGGCCCAGCAGCCTTTTCGATCACAAGATTGATTGTCTGTGTATTTCCCGACGTATTTTCGTAAGAAATGACCGTTTCCGCCGGGACGCCCGTCGAGATATTGTTTTGCTCTCCACTATTGAGCACCGTTCCATCCTGGGCGACAAGGGCAATATCCATGTCTGTATCCGGTCCTGCCGACCCCGAAACCGCGGCGGATGGATCGGTCCACTGGAAAGTGGAGATCCGAACAGTTCCACCATCGGAAACGGTAATTTGCTGTTCCGTATCTGATAGTACGGACGGATCGAAATCATGCCGCTCGGAACTAGCATTTAGAACTCCATTCATCCCCGAACCGCGGAAGGGGGCCTCGTAGGAGTCCTGTCCGTTGTTTCCCGCGGAAGAAAAGTAGGCCGCCCCATCGTCGACGACGTCATCGACCGCATTTGTAATCACTCCATCTTGGTAGAACGGCTGATTAAAGTAGCCAACGTCATCGACGATGACCGTGCAGTTTGATGCGTTCAGTTCACGAATGCCACTTGCGAAGTCGGCCCTCCCGCCAAAGGCCGTGTGAAAGCCGAGTTCCGCACCCGGGACAATATCGTGAATAAGTTGAAGCATCGCCCGCCCCTCGTCGGAGCCCTCTACCCTATCGTCTAGCACGTCAACGGGAGCCTCATTCCCCTCCGGATTCCCCGCCCCGGGAAGATCTCCAGACCGGATGTCCTCAGACGCCGAGCCCGACGCGCTGGAGCTGTTGTCGTAACTGTCCGAAAGGGCACAAACCTTCTGGCCAGTCCCATCGACATCAAAGTTCTGACGTGCCTCGAAAGCCGCGTGGCTCGTGTCCGCCTCGGATTCAACACTGCCGACAGTTCGACGGGCGTAGCTCGGTTGCATTCCCCGCAGCGTCGAAAGACGAGCAGCGTCGTCCAGTGCCTCAATCGGGACAAGACCGGACACGAGATTCTCAGCCCTCGCTCCGTTCTTCATCCCGAGTCCTCGAAGGTCTTCGAGAAGATCTCCGGGATCCTCCTTCGCCACGGCATCGACCAGTACGTAGCGGCCATCACTGGTGATGGGCGTGCGCGGTGCCCGTGACCGATCGACTCGCCCCCCAGATTTCTGCGTTCCCGGCACTGTCTGTTGAGCCCGAAGGTCACGGACCGCAACTGCCCCCTCAACACTGTGCTGATGAAACAAAACGGCCAGTTCCAATCCAATCTTGGCCATCGACCCAGTGCTCGTTCCATCCTCTCCCTGCACGGCGTCCCAGGCTGACTTCTTCACCTCCGAAGAAAGCTCCTCGGCAGGTATTGTCCCAACGCGATGCGAAGGAAATTTTTCTTGACCATGCGCAGGAGAGACGAGCAGTCCGCCAAGCATGACCACGATAATCGAAACGAAGGATGCCCGATTGTCCCAATTGTTCATACTATTTATCAGTCGTTTGGTGAAGCCCGGAGGGTGAAGTACGCCCATTAAAAACAAATAGAAGCGGGTAGAGTGTGAAGTCTATCTCTTCTCGGCGACGACAGCCTCGGAGAACAACCCATCATTTCAGAAGAACTTGTAAGAGAGACCGAGCGTGAGGGGAATTCCCGTAACCATGTTTTCCTTCCCCCCCGGCAGGCTGCCCGTCACTCGAAATTCCCCGTCAAGCTCAAGTCCCCGGATGAGGGGAAACGACGCTCCGATCCCCACATCTCCCCCAGCATCCGTGATGGACACGTCCTCGAATACGATCCGCTGTGTCTTGGGATTTATGGTCCCCCTCCGAGTTATCTCGCTTTCCACTCCTCGTAGAGTTTCCCCATCGACCGACGTGTGAACGACACCGATTCCAACGAGGAGATAGGGATTGATCCAGTCCGGGGACGTGAGAAGAATACGTCCCTCGACGGTCCCCGCCCACAAACGGCCGGACGGATTTCCACAGGTACTCTTGAAGCGGCAATCGACGGAGCTGCCTAGCTCGGTCCGGTGCCCCCGGAGCCGGACGCCCAACGCAAACTGGTCCGCAATCGACCGTACGAATCCGATCCCGGCGTAGAGGTGCCGTCCAGACTTGAGATCGACGGATTGTACTACCGATATCTCCCCCTCCTGTACGTTGCCCTCGGGACCGACGATCTCCGCCATAAATGTCTCACTTGATAACTCCACATTGTTGGTGGGAAAACTCCATCCCCCTCCCACGTCTATGCGAAGTCGTTGCGCGTCGGCAATTTGTCCGCCAAGAACCAGTAGGCTGAATCCAATCGCCAGAAACGTGCTTAACAGGGACCAGCAATTGACTCGGAACCAAAGAACGAGGAGAATACGATCTAACACGCGTCGGGGAGACGGTATAGAGAATTTCAATTCATACGCGACCCCAACGGACAGACAACCCGGCTCGTTCTCCCCAAGAATGATTCGATAAAAACTCGTTGGCGCCGCGTGGTTTTTCGGGTGGAGCCTTGTTTTCTTGTGCTTTCAGAAGATGGAGCGGGCTTCTCTCCGAATCGATGACCCCCTGACCGATTCCTCACTGCCCATGTCCGATGCTCCCATCAAATTTGGCACCGACGGCTGGCGCGCCGTCATTGCCGACGACTACACATTCGAAAATGTCGAGCGCGTTTCCCAGGCGACGGCCAAGTGGCTCAAAGAAGACTACGGGCCGTCTCCCGAGGTCGTCATCGGCTACGACGCCCGCTTTCTCAGTCCTCAATTCGCCGAACGGGCCGCTCAGGTCTTGACGCAAGCCGGGGTAGATGTCATTTCGTCCGGTGAGATGGTCTCCACTCCCGCCATCAGCTGGGCCACAAAGGCTCTGGACTGCGACGCCGGCATCGTGATTACGGCCAGCCACAACCCCCCCGAATACAATGGCTTCAAAATCAAAGCGCACTTCGGGGGGCCGGCCCCCCCTGAGATGATCGCCGCCGTCGAGAAGGCCGTGGGACCCGCGTCCGATCTTCCCAGTGATGAGGAACGTCGAACCAGTCCGCCTCCTGCGCACCACGACGTACGGTCCGGGTACTTGAACGCGCTCCAAGAGGCCCTAGACATCGACGCCATCGTCAACTCCGGCCTCACCATCGCCCACGACGCGATGTACGGGACCGGTCAAGGACTCGTCACCGAGCTCCTCGGCGAGGAGCAGGTCGTCCCCCTCCGCCACGAACGAAACCCGGGCTTCCACGGCCTCGCGCCGGAGCCGATCGAGGAACGATTAACCGACCTCTCCGCGACCGTGGCCGAGTCGGAGGACTGTGCCGCGGGCCTCGCCAACGACGGGGACGCCGACCGTATCGGCATGGTCGACGAGAACGGCGACTATGTAAGCTCGCATCGCATTCTGGCCCTCCTCGTCAAGTACCTCCACGAGGAGCGCGGCCGCTCGGGGGACATCGTCAAGACGTTCTCGACGACGCATCTCCTCGGCAAGATGGGGGAGCGATACGGCCTGAGCGTGGAGACGACCCCGATCGGCTTTAAGCACATTGCCCGGAAGATGTCCGAGGGCAACGTGCTGGTCGGCGGCGAGGAATCAGGCGGCATCGCGGCGACGGGCCACGTCCCGGAGCGGGACGGCATCTACATCGGCCTGCTGATCGCGGAAATGATGGTGAAGCGGGGCAAGTCCCTCTCCGCCCTCGTCGACGAGCTCTTGGAGGAGTTTGGCCCGCACTACAACTACCGCGACGACATCCACATCCGCGAGGATCAGAAGGCCACTGTACTCGACCGGCTCGACAGTAAAGGCGGCCTGGACGCCGTAGACGGACACGCGGTCGAGGAGGTACAAACCCTCGACGGCTTCAAGCACGTCACCGAAAACGGCTGGCTCTTGATCCGCCCCTCCGGCACCGAACCCGTCCTTCGCGTCTACTCGGAAGCTGAATCGCGCGGAACAACCAGGACGCAGCTATTGAGCGTTCTCTTCCGTCTCGGCCGGGGGAATACGAAGGGCCCGTATCGGCGGGCGCTCGCTTGCGTCGAGCACCACGAGCACATGCTGCTCGTCCGGTTTGGTGATTTCCACCGTATCCCTCAAGGCCGTGCTTCCCCCAATCGGGCTGTCCAGCGTGGCCGATATGTCGTACGACCCGGCCTCCGAAAATACACCGCCGTACGTGGTGACGGCCCGGTCGTCTTCAACCGATAGATTGAGTTGAGGGCCGGTCTCGCCGGGCTTCACCCGAAACTGCTTTTCGAACATCTGTTCTCCGTCCAAGCGAGCGACAACGAACGACCCACTCACCTCCTCGGTGGTCCCATTCACGATATTCAGATCCTCAAACCCAACGCCGGAAAAAATGTCGTCGACAATATTCCGGAACATTGTGTCGTCACATCCCCCCAAGACGAGACTACTGATCAGGAGCACGGGGATGAGGCGACCAATCGTAGGGCGTAGTGAGGGGCGGCGTGAATTCATGAGCACGGCGAACGACGACTAGAGCTACGGGAATCAATTCACAGCGTCCGTAACGTCCGTTCCGTGCGCTCGGTTCTCCCTTTGCGACGCGTTGGCTGCTTTGGACGACGAACGACCACGTTCACGCGACGGCAGGGTCCCGCTCGTCCCCACATGTGCATCACGTGCCCAGTCGGACCAGTGGTGGGATGACCCCGTGCTGGGGATGCTATGCCTGTCCCGCCCCGGTCGAAACGGCTCGTTCATCCCGTGCGGACTGTCGCTCGTCACTCACGAGGGTGCCCCCCTGGAGCCGCAATACGCGACGTGTTCGGTTCGCCAGGGTTTCATCGTGGGTGACGAGCACGAGCGTTGTGTCCGCCGTCTCGTTCAGCCGAAACAGGACATCCTCCACTCGCTCGGCCGTATTGGCATCAAGATTGCCGGTGGGCTCATCGGCGAAGAGGATTCGAGGCTCGTTGATAAACGCCCGAGCCATGGCCACCCGCTGCTGCTCCCCGCCCGACAGTTGCGTCGGGTAGTGGTCCAACCGGTCGCCGAGGCCAACCTTATCGAGCAAATCAGAGGCCCGTTCCCGGGCGTCGCGGGTCCCTCGAAGTTCCGCGGGCACCATCACGTTCTCTAAAGCCGTAAGTGTCGGCAGGAGGCGAAACGTCTGAAAAACGAAGCCGACGTGTTGATTGCGCACCTCCGCCCGTTCGTCTTCGTTGAGCGGGCCGAGGTCGACGCCGCACAACGCAACGCTGCCCCTGGTGGGTCGGTCGAGGCCGGCACAGAGCCCAAGGAGCGTGGTCTTCCCGCTGCCCGAGGGGCCGACGATCGAACACGTCTCTCCCTCATCCACCTGAAAAGAGACATCGTCAATCACCGTGAGGGTGCGCCCCCCACTCTCAAACGTTTTGGTGAGCGCTTCAACGTGAAGAACAGAGTCCGCGTCCATGAACACTGATTCGTGGGCCGTAGAAACGTCGTGATGAACCCTTCCCTCGTCGCAGGCCCTAGAAACCCAGGTCCTCCGGTCCCGGTTTTGCCTTTCCCTCGCCAGCACTCGCCCCTACTTGCCCTCTGCATGTTGACTCGCCGTCTATACCTACTTCTGCTCGCTGGGGTCCTCCTCGTGGGCGGATGTGGGCAGAATCGTTCCAATTCGTCCGCGTCCAACCCGGCGCCCGACACACCCTCTTCCTCCACCAGGTCCGCAGACACGGACACGTCCCGGGATCCATCAACCGGGGACGGCCTGCGCGTTTTGGTACTCGGCAACAGCATCGCCGCGGGGCTGGGCGTTTCTTCGCAGGACGCCTTCCCCGCACGGCTCCAGCAACGAGTAGACTCCCTGGGGTGGAACGTGACCGTTCAAAATGCCGGCGTGAGCGGCGAAACGACCGCCGGCGGGCGAAGTCGCATCGGCTGGTTGTTGAACGAAGAGGTGGAGGTCCTTGTCCTCGAGCTCGGAGGCAACGACGGCCTGCGGGGCGTGGACCTATCGTCGACGAGACAGAACCTGACGGCCATCATCGACACAACGCTTGCCACGTACCCCGAGTCGCGGGTTCTCCTCGCCGGCATGCAAATCCCCCCCAACCTTGGACGCGAATACACGGAGCAGTTCCGGAAGCTCTACCCCGCCGTCGCGGAGCAATACGACCGGGTCACCCTTATCCCGTTCGTTCTGCAGGACGTAGCCAGGGTCGATTCGCTGATGCAGGACGACGGCATCCACCCGACCGCCGCCGGTCACCGAGTGGTCGCGCGGAACGTGTGGACGAAGCTTCGGCCGATCCTCGAAGAGATGGGAGCCCGCGACCCGACGTGAACGAGACTGGGGGAGGTCGCCGCGCCACTCGCTCCCCGCGCTCTCATGCTCACGCCTCCTGCATCTCCTTCACCGATTCGGTAATGCCGGCCACGGCCTCCTTCGCGTCGCTGAAGAGCATCTTCGTGTTGTCGGCGTAGAAAAGGTCGTTGGGCACGCCGGAATAGCCAGGACTGAGGCTGCGCTTGATGACGACCACCGTTTCCGCCTCGTCGACGTTGAGGATGGGCATGCCGTAGATGGGACTGCCCTCGTCGGTGCGGGCCGCCGGGTTGACGACGTCATTGGCCCCCACCACGATCGCGAGATCGGCGGTCGGGAACTCGGGGTTGATTTCGTCGAGTTCGAAGAGCTTTTCGTAGGAGACATTGGCCTCGGCGAGGAGAACGTTCATGTGGCCCGGCATGCGGCCCGCCACCGGATGAATGGCGTACTTCACCTCCACGCCCTCTTCCTCCAGCTTGTCGGCGAGCTCGCGGACGGCATGCTGCGCCTGGGCCACGGCAAGGCCGTATCCCGGGACGATAACGACCTTCTCGGCGTAGCTGGCGAGGATGGCCGTGTCGTCCGGCGAGGTTTCGTTCACCGTCTTGCCCTCCGGCACGTCGGGTCCCCCGGCCGCCCCGTCACCGCCCCCGAAGCCCCCAAGCATCACGTTTGCGAGCGAGCGGTTCATGGCGTCGCACATGATGACGGTGAGGATCATGCCCGCCGCCCCAACCAGCGTTCCACTCACGATCAGCGCCGTATTGTCGAGCACGAAGCCAGCCGCGGCGGCGGCCAGGCCCGAGTACGAGTTCAGTAGCGACACAACGACCGGCATGTCGGCCCCCCCGATCGGAATCACCAACAAGATGCCCAGGAGCAGGGCCGCCGCCCCCAGACCGATGGCCGACTGAATCATCGGCGGGGCCAGTTTGGGAAAGGCATCGGCACTGGCAATCATGACGCCAATCGCCCCGCCGGCCCCAATCAGAAGGGCAACTGTGATGACACGTATTCCGGGAAAGGAGATGGGATTGCCCGTAATCCAGCCACTGAGCTTCCCGTTGGCCACCACGCTTCCCGAAAACGTGACCGTTCCGATCAAAATCGAGAGCGCGATCGTGACCGCCGTTACGATCCCGAAGCCCGCAGAGTCGACAAGCCGGGCCGCGCCGACGTACTGCGAGAGCTCCGCCCCGGCCACGAGGGCCGAGGCCAGTCCCCCAAAGCCGTTGAAGACGGCCACCAGTTCCGGCATCGCCGTCATCTCCACCGATCGGGCGAGCACCACACCGATTCCTCCACCGAGGACCACGCCCGCCAAAATCATCGGCCAGGAAAGAATCTCGTGCAGAAAGAGCGTCGCGACGATGGCCACCAACATGCCGAGCGACGCAAGCGCGTTCCCCGTTCGGGCGGTGACGGGGGACTGCATTCGCTTGAGCCCGAAAATGAATAGCACCGCCGAAAGGAGATACGTAAGATCGACAATTGCAGTCTTCATGGAGCGTTCGGACTTGAGGATCAGTCACTGAGGAGCAGGGCACGACGGCTGCGGGGCCGCACCGGACGTGTGCGGCCTCATTCGGGCGTGCCGTTCGTGGGTTGGGCGGCCGCAGTCGCGTCCGCCTGAGCCGGGGATGCGTTCTTTTCGCCAAACATTTTCAACATGCGGTCGGTGACGAGGAAGCCGCCCACAACGTTAATCGTGGCCACCACCAGGGCGCCGAAGCCAATCCAGGTGGACCAGGGATCCGCCGTCATGCCCGCAGCCACGAGTGCCCCGACAACGGTAATGCCGCTGATGGCATTGGCTCCCGACATAAGCGGGGTATGGAGCGTTTGTGGTACCTTGGTCAGAATTTCGGTCCCGACGAACGCCGCGAGGACGAAAATGATGACGTTGTTAAGCATAGCTACACGGATTCAGCGTGAGTAAGCGGAAGCGAAGCAGGGAGACTGAGCCACTCGTCCGGGACCGCCAATCTGTTTTACTCGGTCGGTTCGCTCGTCTCTGTTTCTTCCGGCGGCAGCGTTTCGAGACCAAGGAGATTCCGAACGCGATCGTTGCGCACCTCTCCGTCGTGGGTGAGACAGGCTTCATCGAAGATCTGATCGCCAAAGTCGGGCACGAACGATCCCTCCTCCAAAAACTCCTGAATCATCGACGAGATCGTCTTCGCGTAGAGCTGGCTGGCGTGGACCGGCATTTCGGCGGGTAGGTTTGTCGGCCCATAAATCCGCACGTCCTCCTCGACGACCATCTCGCCGGTCTCAGTATGGGCGCAGTTTCCGCCATTCGGGGCGGCCAGGTCCATAATGACAGAACCAGGTTGCATGTCGGCGACCGCTGCCTCATTGATGAGCAGCGGGGCGGGACGACCCGGTATGAGGGCCGTAGAGACCACGACGTCGGCCTCCTCAATGTGCGGCTTAAGGAGCTCGGGCTGCCGCTCCTGCTTTTCCCGCTCCAATTCCTCGGCGTAGCCACTCTCGTCCTGGTCGGCCTCAATCTCGACCTCCAGTTCTACAAAATTTGCCCCGAGGCTCTCCACCTCTTCACGGGTAGGCTCGCGGATGTCGTATCCAAAGACACGAGCCCCGAGCCGCTTGGCGGTAGCGATGGCCTGGAGGCCCGCTACCCCCGCCCCCAAGACGAGCACGCGGGCCGGCTTGACCGTCCCCGCCGCCGTTGTGAGCAGGGGAAAGAACCTCGGCAACTGGTTAGCCGCGCGGATGACGGCCCGGTACCCCCCAATCGAGCTCATGGCGGAGAGTGCATCCATGCTCTGCGCCCGCGAAATGCGGGGCACAAGTTCCATCGAAAGGGTGGTGACGCCCCGCTCGGCAAGGGCCTGCGCCGTTTCCGGTCGATTCAGGGGATCGACGAGCCCAATCAGTACTTGTCCATCCGACAGACGATCGACCTCGTCGTCGGACGGCGGGGCCACTTTCGTCACCAGATCCGCATCGAAGACTCGCTCCCGGTCCACAATCTCGCAATTCGCCGCTTCATAGTCCGCATCCGAATGGTGTGCCCCCGTGCCGGCCTCCGATTCGACGATCACCGTCACGTCGTCCTGCATCTTCTGCAGTCGCTCGGCAACCTCCGGGACGAAGCTCACTCGCGTCTCACTGTCGGTCGTCTCGCGCGGAACGCCAATCGTAAGGGCCATTGCGTCGGAAAGAGTCGGTGTCTACGGACGAACAATTACGGGTTGGTCCTGGCCCCCAACAAATGAAGGAGGAACACCGCACGCAAGCAGCGTCCCCAATCGTTAGTTGTGTGTCACGAGCCAGCGAGGGCTGGGCACCCGTATTTTTTAGCGATAGGCACGTTCGAACTCGTCCATGAACTGGACGAGCGCCGCTACGCCTTCAACCGGCATGGCATTGTAGATCGACGCCCGCACCCCACCGACGGTCCGGTGACCCGCCAGACTCATCAGGCCCCGCTGTTCCGCCTGCTTCAGGAAAAGGTCCTCTAGGTCCGAGTCCTGTAGACGGAACGTGACATTCATCATCGAGCGGGAGCCCTCCTCCACGGTGCAGTAGTAGAAGTCCGTTTGCTCAATCCGATCGTAGAGCATTCCGGCCTTCCGCTTGTTGACGGCGTGGATGGCGTCGAGCCCGCCCATGTTTCGCAGCCACCGGGTCACTTTTTCCACCATGTAAATCGGGAACGTGGGTGGGGTATTGTATCGCCTCCGCACGTGCGTCCCGTAGTCCAGCATGGTCGGCAGGGTCTCCTTTTTCTGCTCCAGAAAGTCGTCGTGGACAAGTACGACGGTCACCCCCGCCGGTCCCGCATTCTTCTGCGCCCCGGCAAACACGAGACCGTACCCCTCCAAGTCCATGGGACGACTCAGAAACTCGCTTGAGACGTCGGCGATAATCGGCGCATCAAGCACCGGATCGGTCGTCATCTGGTTGCCGTTGACCGTCTCGTTGGTGGTGATGTAAACGTAGTCGGCGTCGGGCGTGAGGTCCCACTCGTCGACCTCCGGTACGTAGGAAAAATTATACTGGCGCTCGCTGCGGTCGGCGGGAGCGCTCGTTGCGTCAGTGCTCGTCTGTTGATTCATAGTCCGTCATCAGATCGAGTTGAGGAAAGACACTGGATCCAGTGGGCTGCACGCTCCCGGAATCTGAGGGATTCTATCTTTCTCTGTTCTCACGGAAGGTTAACGGGGAGATGGATCACGGGCAAGAGGGGGCATCAAAGCCGAGGGCAGATTCAACCCACGCGACTACTCAACGGCAATCCTCCTTCAACGAGCCCCAACCACCTTCACGTCCGGCCCGGTCACCACGTGGTATTGCCCCTCCTCCGGACAGTAACACCCGATTCGATACCGTCCGTCGGCCGCGGGCGGAATGCGAACAACTCCCTCCAGCGGAAGGGCCCCAGGGTATGTGAGGGGGCAGTGATTGCCGGGGACCATACTTTTTGGCTTTCGATCTTCGCTCGAGGATAGGTTTCAGGGATGCGGTAGGGTGACTGCCCGCTGCCACGCGGTACGGAAGCGGATCTTCGAGATAC
>PXTG01000025.1:12685-26983 GCA_003023365.1 Bacteroidetes bacterium QH_7_62_13
CCCCCAAATGTGTAGACTCAGATTGTAGCAGCGTTTTTCGGTGTGGCGGGCTCTCCATCCCCCCACTCACGATCTGCTGGGCATAAGGCTTGAGAACCTGTCTTTGCGAGCGGGTGCGTAGCCGAGACACAGTGGGCGAAGGGCCATGGAGTGGCGATCGGTCTGCTTGAGGGTGTCGACCCCAGCATACTGCCCGGGAAAGAAGCAGTACGGTCTGAGTTGTGCAGACCTAGCAGAGACGGATGCGGATATAGAGAATGCACGCTTATCTCCGTGAAGAGGACACCGCCAATCAGTAGTCCGATCAGCGTACACGGCAGTGTCGCCTCACGGCCGCGTATCACAGCCCCGGAGTATTAGAATGTGTGCATCCAGTCCTCACGGCGGAGGGCTGAGGGTAGTTTCGCCCAGGTTCCCATCCACGTAAACATGCCCCTGCACAGTGAAGCTGTACAGGGGCACGCGGAAAACGTCCGAAGGAACATTCCCCCAGAAGTGGAGAGTGTTGACTACGGCGTCACAATGTTGCCTTCCCCGTCCCCACTCGGGCTGCCTTCTCCCTCGCTCACGTCAACTAGATCGATGTCGAAGATGAGCTTGCGGCCCGCGAGTGGATGGTTGGCGTCGATCGTGACGCTCTCCTCTCCGAGCGCCGTGATGAGCACAGGGACCGTCTGTCCGTTCTCAAGGCGAAGCTGAAGCTGCTGCCCAACCTCCGGCTCAACCTCGTCGGGAATCTGGTCGCGCTCCATTTCCATAACCATGTCCTCACGGTGCTCCCCGTAGGCCTGCTCGGGCTCCACCTCGGCGGTTTTCGAGTCGCCGGGCTCCATGCCGGTCACGGCCTCCTCGAATCCGGGAATCACGCGGTTCTCACCAATAGTGAAACTCAGCGGCTCCCCGTCTTCCGAGGTGTCAAACACGGTCCCGTCTTCGAGCTTACCGGTGTAGTGGACCTGAACCTCGTCTCCTTGTTTCGCTTGTGCCACGACGCTGTGTCAGTTTTTATAGAAGGTGTGATATATAACGGTACAGCCATTCCAAACGCTCTGCGGGAAGCAGTGTTCGGCGTCTGTTCCGACCACCATCAAAATTAATCAACCCCCAACGTAATTATCCGCCAATCTCCCTAGATAGAATTCGCGGCCTCCCGTCTAGTCGTCCAAACGATCCTTTAGTCGTCCCCCGGCGGGCGCTGAAGACATTTTTGCATGATTGCGACGTCTCGCCATTCCCCGTCTACGTACCCGATCTCTCGTTGGACGCCGACGAGGTCGTATCCAAACTTGCGGTGGAGGGCCCGGCTTCGCTCATTCTCGGCCCAGAGTTTGACCACGAGGTGATGATAATCGTACGCCCGGGACCGACCGATGAGGGCCTCCTGCAATTCGGATCCGAACCCTTCCCCCGTTCGGTCTCGACGCAGATACACGGACGTTTCGGCCGCAAACCGGTACCCCTCCCGGTCACTGTACCGCTTCAAAACTCCGTACCCGAGGATCTCGTCACGTTCACGCAGTACGAGAATCGCCTCTCGCTCTCCGAGGCCCCGAAGCCACTGTGCGACCGTATCGGCATCCACCCGTGTGGTCTGCATCGTGCTGTCCCGCGCCGCAATCGACTCGTTGTAAATGGCCGAGATTGACGATGCATCGCCCGTCGCCGCGTCACGAATTTCAGGCATCACGTCAAGGCAAAGAAGAGAAGGAGGCGAAGGGTTTCACTCAAGGCCTGGAATTTACGAGGAGGCGCCGAGGTTTTGTCGCTGCTCTCGGGTCCGGTAGAGCTGCTCGACAATCACCATGTGCGGGAGCGTCATCACAGCGATAATGATGAAAAGCAACGCGATCATCTGGTCGGTCGAGCCGAACGACTGGGTTGCCCAGTACAATCCCACGAGTCCCACGAATGGGAGGATCGTGAACAGGGCCGCCTTTCGGTAGAATGCACGGATCGTCTCGGGCGGCGTCTCCTCCCGGCGGAAAAACCGCATCAGCTCCAGGATGTGGCCTAGCGAGTGCCAGAGGCCAAAGTAGACGGCAAATGCCACGAGCGGATGCACCGTCCCGAACAGCGCCGTGAGCACGGCCACGTTGACCCCCTCTCTTCCTGCCGCCTGCACGTTGACGTCGGCCGTGAGGGCCGCTACCAGAAGAACGAGGACGTGTTGTCCCACGAGGCCGGCAAACACAGTCGTCGGTTGGGTAGCCAGGAGCGGCCACTCCGTGACCAGCACTCCCGCAATGGCGTCGAAGATGGGATCCACGGCACCCGGGAACGCCGCTATCGGGAGCCCGATGAGAAACAGTCCTCGGGACAGATATACGACGCGAGCCGGAACCGGAGGCAACCCCCAGTACGCCAGGTCGGCCTGCCCAAAGTGGTACATGGTCATGACCAGGAAAAGGGCGAGCGACCAAACCGGGGCGACGACCCAGAAGGCGCTGTACAGCGTCATCAGGGCTAGATAGCCGCCGTAAAATTTAGCCTGATCGGCCCAAGTGAAACCGAGGTCGTAGAGGCGTGTGGCCACAAGATGGTCAACAGCCCCGTGGGGCATGCCCGTCAGTACCACAGCAACGAAGAGAATGCCCACCGCGAAGGGACCGAGCGAGAATCCGCCCCAGATCCCGACCGCGATCGTCAACAGGGTGAGTGCGAGAACGGTCCCGTACACGCGGGGAGAGCGGAGCGACACGGTAGAGGACACGGACACTGGACCGATTTTCGGGTTTGCGGAAAACATTTTTCGGAATGCACAACGTGAAACGTACGGTGTGGCGGCGAATCGATCCAGTACACTGCCTGAATCCCTGTGGAAAACCCAACGACTGTTTCGGATTTGTCAAGTCCACCCGTTTTCAGAGGAAGCGACAATCGTTCAGGATTCGGGCTGGAAGAGTTGGTCGCTCGAACGGGCAATGGGACACCAAGCGGGGTGGGGGATCGCCCGCCAGGCAGTTCTACGAAGCAGCCGTGGACGATTCGCCTCGGAGTCCCCGAATCTCCGAAATCCTGCCGTCCAGCGATATTCCCGCTTCGCTTCGACGACACCGCAGCACTATCCTCACACCCCCTCTCTCCCTCAGAAAAACTCGTTCCTGGCCCGTCCTGAATCGGGAGAAACCAGGCGGCTACTCTCTGCAAGATTTCCGTCCGCCGGGAATAGTATCACCTCCGCTTCTACGGTGATCGGGGACGTCTGCTGCGATACCACCGCAATAAGACCCGTCGCCGGCGCTGGGAGGAATCCGGTGTTGCCGCCTGAGCCTGCCCGTTTTCTTCCCCGAACGCCACGTTCTCGAGAAGAGAGTTAGGTAAGAACACGTGAGACGACTCGGTACTTCGGGGCCGATCGCCCCTACCGAAGCAGAGTAGACCGGTTTGCTTTCGAGAAATTCGTTCTCCTAAAAAAGCGAGGCGTCGCGGGGCTCCATTGAAGTATTGGTCGTTGCGACTCACAACCCTGGCAGCGGTCGGGCTGTCCCCGAGCGATGCGGGATTCTTCACACAATATACCCTTCTGGCGTGAAGGCGCCATTAATCTTCAAAGACGTCGGAAAACAAGAACGTGAGGCACAGTACAGGCCGCTGCTCACCGTTGCCGACTCATCCCCTCGTTCGTCCTTGTGGGCTGGTCTGCTGCATCTCACTAATCCGTTGCGTTGCTTCTCCACATGGAGCCTCCGACTCACTATCGCACCGTCTGGATTTCGGACCCTCATCTAGGAACGCCTCAGGCTAAGGCTGAATTTCTCCTCCACTTCCTTCGGCAACACGAAGCGGATCGGTACTACCTCGTCGGCGACATTTTCGACGGGTGGGCCCTCCAGCGCTCCTGGTACTGGCCGTCCTCGCACAACGACGTGGTTCAGGCGCTCCTCCGGAAGGCGAAAAGCACCACCGTCACCTACATCCCAGGAAACCACGACGAAGTGGCTCGTGACTTTCCCGGGCTCCAGCTAGGAGGCATCACTATTCAGGAACGGGCTGTGCACACGACCGCCGACGACCGGCGCTTCGTCGTCGTTCACGGGGATGAGTTCGAGGGCGTCGTGCGCCACTCCGAATGGCTCGAGTTTCTCGGGGGATGGGCCTACGTCGGGGTCCTCAAAATGGACCGCTGGTTCAATCAGGTCCGGCGGCTGTTGGATCTGCCCTACTGGTCCTTGTCCAGCTATTTGAAGCACTCGACCCAGCGGGCTCGGCAGTTCATCGATGACTTCGAACGGACAGCGGCCGACCAAGCCGCAGAACAGGGATTTGATGGAATCATCTGCGGACACGTCCACCACCCCCGTTTGCGTACCATCGACGGCACACATTACGTGAATACGGGGGACTGGGTCGAGAGCTGCACGGCTCTCGTCGAACATATCGACGGACGGTTAGAGCTGCTGCGCTGGCTCCCGGACGGACAGGGCACGCGGGAGGCCATCGCCACCGAGGCTCCGTTCAGCCGCGACGGCCAGCACGTCCCCGCCGAGGCCCTCGATCCCGACGTACAGGCCCCGTAAATCGAAAATGGTGCTCTCCGGTCGGGGATTCGAGGGGGTTCTCTCGCCTCCCCGTGCGGGATGAGTGGGAGGCCCCCAGCAAACTTCCGCACCCGTCCGGGCGGCACGCATCCCGAAGAGGGACTACCCCGCCGACTACGCGACACGGATTAAGCCGGCGCCTTCTCTTGTTCTTGTGCCAGAAGCCGGTGCCCCTTGCCGGGAAACTCTTTGTCGAGAAATGACTCCATCCGGATCGACGCGTCGCCCACCGCCGACCGATCAATGCCGGTCTTCACCCCCAGTCCGTCGAGAAGATAGACGGTGTCTTCGGTCGCAATGTTGCCGGTGGCGCCGTCAATGAACGGGCATCCTCCCATCCCGGCAAGGGACGTATCGAACCGGTTGACCCCACACTGCAACGCCGCGTAGACGTTGGCCAAGCCCAGCCCGCGCGTGTCGTGCAGGTGGAGGACGAGCGGCACCTCCCCGATCACCCCTTGCACCGCCCGAATCCGCTCCTCAATCATGCGCGGATGGGCAAGGCCCGTCGAGTCGGCCAGCGACACGGACTCAACGCCCATCTCCGCGAAGTGGCGACTCATCTCTACAACGTGGTCGAGCGGCGTGTCGCCGGGCTCACGGTATCCAAAAACCGTCTGAAAGCCCATCTGCGCCTGGAGGCCGTGGTCGTGGGCGTACTCTATCATCTCTTCGGCCTGCACCACGGCCTCGTCGACCGTCATGTTGGCGTTGTCCTGGCTGTGGGCGTCGTGCGTGGCAATCGAAAGATCAACGTGTTTGAGATCCGCCTCGTAGGCCCGTTCCAGTCCTTTCTGGTTGAGGACCAATCCCGCATACGTGACATCCTCACGCTCGGGCAGGTGCTCACACACCTCTTCTGCGTCTTTCATCTGGGGCACCCACTTCGGGTGTACGAAAGAGGTCACCTGGATGCGCGGAAGGCCCGCATCAGCGAGGGCCGTAATGACGTCAACCTTCAAGTCCGTGGGGATGAACTCCTCCTCGAACTGAAAGCCGTCTCGGGGGCCGACGTCACAGAGTTCAACGTGGGACGGAAGCGTCATGGATGAACGTCACTGGTTTTCATTGCACGTATTGCACGGACCCCAATCCCTCTTCCTTCTCAGAACTGCACCGGGACGAAACAGAAACGCCCGGAACCCCAGGCGGCGTTCCGGGCGCGGAGCGGATCTCAAGCCGGTTGCGTTCGGGACAGTTACTCCTCCGACTGGGTGTCCATCGTGAAGGTGTTTGCCTCCAGGTCCGGATTGACCTCCAGGCTCTGAATCGTCGCGGTGGACGTCTGCTCACCCTGCTGGCTCGACTGCGTCGTTTCGGTGGTGTGCGGAATCATGAGGCCGCTCACCTCCTTGTAGTCGCTGAAAACCTGCTTGACGCTCACCTCACCCGCCCTCGGATTCATCGTCGTAAGCGTGAGGCGCCGCGGGCGCATGGTCTGCGGATCGAGGTAGAGCGTGTAGGCGTCCCCTGCGGGGGGCTGTACCTCCACGGTTTCGTAGGTCGTTCCCTCCGTGGTTTCCTCGCCCGTCGCTTTGACGGAGAGGTCCTCGTGGTCGAGATTAACTAGCAGGTAAGGCAGGCTCCGCCAGAGCTGGCCCTTGATCTGTTGCCGGGCCGAGGGGGGCGCTGTCCGTTTGCCCTTCGGCGTGTTCATCGTCATCGTCTCGCCGTCGTCGACAACCATGATGCTCCCCATGGGGGTGCTCATCTCCGTCCGCAACTTATTGGGGAGCTGTATGAGAAGTGTGCTCTCATTGCCTCCCTGATCGGTCACCACACGCATCGACTCGACCTGATCGAACGCCGAGCCGCCGAGGGCCTCCTTCACGCTGGCCATGAGCTTCTGTCCCTCCGCCATCGCCGCTTTGTCCGAGGCCGTCGGCTCGGCCTGTTGCTCACTGGGGGGGTCTCGGGGAATGGAAATATCGACCTCGTTTACCGACCCATCTTCCGTCAACGTTGAGAGCGACTCGCTAAAGTCGTCCCGATTCCCCACAATCATGACGTGCGACTCGTCCGGGTACAGGTACTTGGTCTCAACCTTCTCTACATCGTCCGCCGTCACCTCTTCTTCGTGTCAAAGTTGAACACAAAGGAGTTCAGGTAGCTATCCTTGGCCAGGCTTAGCTCCTCCTCGCTGGGCGGATTTTCACGCATGCCCTTCACCTCTTCGAGGACGGCCTCGGTTGCTTCCACGGTCGTCCCGCTCTTTGTAAAGACCCCTGCGAAGAAGCGTCCCGGTCGGTTGTAGCCCGCGGAGTAATTTCCGAACACGGAGTACGCCAACCCCTGCTCTTTCCGAACACTCTGGAAAAGGCGGCCCGAGAATCCACCGCTCAGTACCTCGTTCATGACCGTCACCGGCGCGTAATCCGGATCATCTCGGGTCAGCGTCCCGGGGTGGCCCATCATGATGGTACTCTGCGTGACATCGCTCTTCTGGGCAACGTTCACGGAATACTCGCGGTTGGTCGTCGGCTCGGGAGGAGTGGGGGACTCGAAGTCCTCCGCGGCGGGCCAGTCCGCAAACTGATCGCGAATTCTCTCCTTCATGGCGTCGGCGTCGAAGTCGCCCCAGACGCTCAGGTACACGTTGCTGGGCTCGAAGTACTTCTCGTGGAAGTCGACGAGATCTTGTCGACCGATCCGATCAATTGTGTAGTACTCCGGCGTCCGAGCGTAGGGACTTTCCTCCCCGTACACGAGTTTGTCGAGCTCGCGGAACGCGATCTGCTGGGCATTGTCGTTTCGCCGCGAGATGATGGAGCGTCGTTGGCTTTTTTGCTGCTGCACCTTCTCTTCCGCGAACGCCGGGTCGCGGATCACGTCTGCAAAGACCGGAAGCACCGTATCGATGTTCTCCGAAAGGGCTGACATGTACGCGGAACCGGAGGTCTCGCCGATGCTCGTCTCGACGGTCGCCCCGACACTTTCGAGGACTTTGTTGACGCTGTCTGGGGACATGGAGGCCGTTCCCCCCGTCCGCATAACACTACCTGTGATGGAAGCGAGACCACGTTTCTCGGCGGGCTCAAAGACGGAGCCCGTCCCAATCCGGGCCACGGCATTCACCTTCGGCAGTTCACGATCCTCAAGCAAGAAGACCGTCATCCCGTTGTCGAGCTTCATCCGCTCGGGGTCAGGGACCTCAAAGTCACGGAGCTCCGGATAGGTGAGCGTCTGAACATCGTAGTCCGCCGTCTGAATTTCCTCCCCTCTCTGCTGGGCGTGCGCGGGTGCAGTGCCCAGCACGCTCACCAGTACCAGTATGGAGAGGGAAACGGAGAGCAGCGGGAAAGAGCGGAAACGAATCATTACGGTATGGAAAGTTGGAGTTGCAAGATGCGGGAGGGCTGTAGGGTTCGGGGCCTCAGTTGGCGTCAGCCGTGGCTTCTTCGCCGGAGTCGTTTTCATTCTTGATCATCGCAACCGTGCGATTCTCAGGTGTAAACATCTCTTTTGCCACCCGTTGTACGTCGGCCGTCGTCACCGACTGAATTTCTTCGAGTTCGCGGAAGACAGAACGCCAATCTCCCATGAGAGCTTCCGCCCGAGCAAACCGCATTGCGAGTCCATTGTACCCCCCACGCGACTCAAGACCGTCGATTAGCTCCGAACGAGCACGGGTCTTCGCCCGGCTGAGTTCTTCCTGGGTGATTCCCTCCTGTTTGATCCGTGCAAGCTCATCGTAGATGGCCTGCTCGACGCTATCGATGGAAACCCCTCGGTTCGGCACGGCCAGAAAGGCAAACTGATTTCGGTATTTCTCGCCTGGATAGCCGTTGAATACGTTTACGGCAAGGGCCTTCTCGGTCTCGACGAGTCGTTGGTGAAGCCGGCTCGTCCGTCCCTCCGTAAGCACGTCCGCGAGCACATCGTAGACCGGATCCTCCTCACTAAACATGCTGGAGCGGAGATAGCCCGTCATGAGAAACGGCTGGGATTGCCCCTGAATAACGACCCGGCGCTCTCCACGGTGATCGGGCTCTTTCGTCGTGACCGGCATCGGCTCTTCCCCTTCCGGCAAACGGCTGAAGTACTTTTCAGCGAGCGCCCGCATCCGGTCCGGATCGACGTCACCCGCGATGCCGATGGTCAGATTACCGGCGTTGTAGTATTTCTCAAAGAACTGCTGCGCGTCGGTTCGGGTCAGGTTCTGTAAATCAGACATGTGCCCGATGCCCGGTTCCTTGTAGGGATGGGCCCGGAAGGCTGTCGTCCGGAAGGTTTCGCGGAGTCGGCCAAACGGTGCCGACTCGTATCGCTGGCGACGCTCCTCCATCACCACGTCGCGCTCGGTGTAGAATTCACGGAGAACTGGGTTCGCAAATCGATCAGACTCCAGCGCAAAAAACAGTTCGACCTTGTTTGCGGGCAATTCGTAAAAGTACATCGTCGCGTCGGCCGACGTCGCGGCGTTGATGCCCGTAGCGCCCTCTCGTTCAAGGAGATTCTCGAACTCGCCGCCTTCGATATAAGACTCAGCTTCTTTCTGTGCGTCTTCGAATTTTTGCTTCAATTCTTCGATTCGCGACGAGTCGGCCTGTGCCCCTTTCGCCCGTTCCCGACGAAGCTTCTGGTAGACCTCTTCCTGTCGACGAAGGGCCGCCACCTCCTTCTCAACGTTCTTTGCCCCAATAGTGGTGGTCCCTTTGAACGCCATGTGTTCGAACATGTGAGCGAGCCCGGTTTTGCCCTGTGGCTCGTCGATGGCCCCCACGTCCGCGTACGTAGTGAACGAAGGTGGACATCAGGTCTTGCTGGGCCCGAACCGGAGATGTAAGAAGTGCGAAAAGCACGAATACAGCTCCGATCCAGTGCGTGCCCCACTGGTGCCGTATGTGTGTAGAACAGATCGACATGAGAATTGGCGGACTTGATAAGGAGAACGATGGGACGAACATTCCAAAAGCAGTAGTTATCTTATAGAAGATCGGGATGCTCGAAAAGAATTTCCTACTTCTTTTCCGATAATTTCTTTTTATGGATACAGTGGAGCTCATTCTGTCCATTCCCGCACTAGAACATGATCGATTTATCGGTCTACTGGAGGACCACGCCAATGGATTTCATCAGACCGACGCCGAATTACGGGCGTACGTGCCCGTCAAACAGTGGTCGGACGCCCACCGAGAGCGAATCGCGGCCCGGCTCCGGGCCGACGGCTACGGGAATGGGCTGACCGTTCGTCACCTATCGGCTCGAAACTGGAATGAGGCGTGGGAAACCTCTCTCGCTCCGGTGCGCGTCGGGCCGTTTCTCTTGTGTAGTCACTCGGCGAAGATCCCAACTGAACACGCCGACGCCACGCCCCTGCGCATCGATCCCAGAATGAGTTTCGGTACGGGACACCATGCCACGACACGTCTTGCCCTCCGTTTCCTCGTGGAAACGGTGACGGCTGGAGACCGGATGGTAGATGTGGGGACCGGCACCGGGGTGCTTGCCATTGCCGGCTGTCTGCTGGGTGCCGAATCGGTGATTGCGGTGGACAACAAACTGAAGGTCGTCGAAAACGCCCGGGAGAACGTAGGCCAGAATGACGTCGGGATGTGCGTCACGGTACGGGAGGGCTCCATCGACACGGTGCCGAGCGAGCCCGCCGACGTGGTTGCGGCAAACATTACGCGGGATACGCTTCTGGATCTGCTACCTGCCCTTCGTGCGCGATTGGCCGACGACGGCTCCCTCATCCTCTCTGGTCTTCTAAGCGGCGACCGCACCCAGATGCTGGACGCTCTCCACGATCAAAATTTCGTCATCGACGAAGAGGCGTCGGAAGATGGATGGTGGGCCGTCCGGTCCCAGCCGTGCCCGTCGGAAGCCCGTTGACGCCCTCCTCGACCGCCCCCTCTTCCCCACTCTCCCACCTCCTCCGCGACCCTGTGCCTTTCGCCACTATCGACGTCGGCACCAATACCGCCCAGCTTCTCGTGGTCGAATCAAATGAACGATCCCTGTGCCGACTACACACCGCCGAGCGGTTCGTGCGACTCGGGGAAGGGGTCGATGCCAGTGGTCGGGTCAGCGAAGCCGCCCAGGACCGACTGCTAACGACCCTTCGTGACCACAAACAGGCCGCCCTGGAACAGGGCGCCGAGCGGATCGTGGCGGTCGGGACGAGCGCCCTCCGCGACGCCACCAATCGACAGGTCGTCCTCGATCGGGTACACCGCACACTGGGCCTTTCCCTCAACGTTCTCTCCGGGGGGACGGAAGCCGCGTGGAGCTTCGCCGCGGCCTGTTCGGCGCTCGACGACGGGACGGGTCCATGCCTCGTGATAGATGTGGGTGGGGGCTCCACCGAACTCGTGGCCGGGCAGGATCCAGCCGCCCACCGTCCCAACTATCCAGCCGCCATCGTCGACCGTACGAGCCTGGATATCGGGTGCGTGCGACTCACGGAACGGTGCTTCGACGACCAGCCGCCCTCCTCTCGCGCCGTCGAAGAGGCAACTCGCATCATCGACGAGGCCCTTGGCGCCACGGCCCTCACCGTTGACTCGGCGCCCATCCTTATCGGCACGGCCGGAACGGCCACCGCTCTGGCCCTCGTCCATCTTGGCCCGGAGAGTGAGTGGGACGCCCTCCACGGCGGCGGCTTCGTGCTCCGCCACGATCATGTTCAACACTGGCGAAGAGAACTTCTCCGCCTCTCCGTCGACGAAATACGGGCCCTTCACCCAGAAGCGATGGCGGGACGGGCGGACGTGTTCACGGTCGGCGTCCTCCTACTCGACCGCGTGCTGTCTCACTTCGATCAAGACCGCTTGCGGGTCAGCCCCTACGAACTCCGCCACGGCCTCGCCCTGCGGGTGCTTGCTCAGAACGGGATGAAGTGACACAGGCCCAGGAGTGTGACGAATACCGTGGCGTCGTAAGATGTCGTAATTCGCCGGAGAACCATTCCCGTGGGAGGAACAACACCCTACCCCTGCGGTGGCATACCAGCAGAACACATTTTCCCCACGACCTTCTCGATCCCCCATGGCCGCTGCCCGCGAAGACGTTGTGGATGCGCTCCGGAAAATCGTGCATCCCGACGAGGATAAGGACATCATTCGGCTGGACATGGTGAAGGACCTCAGCGTCGATACCGACCGCGTCTCCTTCACCATTGTGGTCAAGAATCCGGACTCGGCGTTTTCGAACCAGGTGGAGGAGGCCTGCCGGCGCGTGCTCCACGAGGAAGTCGACCGGGATTTGGAGGTCGACGTAGAGCTCGATAGCGAAATGATCCCCCTCGGCGACGACGTGATGGTCGGCGACCAGAGCGGGGAAAAGCAACAAACCAGTGGGGAGGACGGGGTCAAGAACACGATCGCCGTGGCAAGCGGTAAAGGCGGCGTCGGCAAGAGTACGGTCGCCGTTAACTTGGCCATGGCCCTCTCCGAACAGGGCTACAGTGTGGCCCTCGTTGACACCGACATCTACGGCCCGTCGGTACCGAAAATGATGGGCATGGAGGGGGAAAAACCGCGCGTCAACGACGACAGAAAGATTGAGCCCCTCAAAAAGCATGGGATCAAGCTCTTGTCGATGGGCTTCATGGTGGATCCGGACAAGGCCGTCGTGTGGCGCGGCCCCATGGTGACGAAGGCTGTGCGCCAGTTCCTCGGCGACGTGGACTGGGGCGACATCGAGTACATGATTCTTGACCTGCCTCCGGGTACCGGGGACGTGCAGCTCACGGTCGTTCAGACGATTCCCCTCACCGGAGCCGTGATCGTTTCCACGCCGCAGGACATGGCCCTGGCCGACGCCCGCAAGGGAAAGGCCATGTTCGACAACGTAAACGTTCCGGTCGTAGGTATGGTCGAGAATATGGCGTATTTCACGCCTCCCGACCTTCCGGAACGGAAGTACTACCTCTTCGGCCGAGAGGGCGCAAAAGAGCTTGCGAAGGAGCTGGACGTGCCGTTCCTTGGGCAGGTCCCTATCGAACAAAAAGTGCGGGAGAGCGGCGACGAGGGAACGCCCATCGTGCGGTCGGCTCCCGACAGCCTTTCGGCTGAGGCCTTCGACGCCATCGCCGACGAACTGGTGGAACAGGTCGCCATCCGTAACGCCGAAGACGACCCCACCCAGAAGGTCGAAATTCTCTACGAGTGATTCTTTTCTTTGAAGACGACGCCTCCTCTGAATCCTCGATTCGCCCCTCCACAACTCACTCAGGAAACTGATCTTCTACGGGACGCGTCCGTAGGAGTAGAGAATTGGAGATCACTGTTCAGTCCCGCCCAATCCTCAACGGCCACGCCGCACTATGACTGACGACGTGCCTTCCCCTTCCGGCTCCGACACCACCTCGCCCCCCGACATCGACCCCGAGCTCAGGGACCAGATTGAGGAAGCCCTCGACACGATCCGCCCCTACCTTATGGCCGACGGGGGCTCGGTCCGCCTCTTGAACGTCACTTCCGACTACGTGGTGGAACTGGAGCTCCTGGGGGCCTGCGGCTCCTGCCCCATGAGCACCATGACCCTCCGGGCCGGAATCGAGCAAGCCCTCAAGCGGTCCGTTCCCAAGGTTGAGCGAGTCGAAGCCTTCAACGCGAACGCCGCGGCGTAACACGACCCCCCGTGGCCATCTGGCTAGAACAACCCGCCCTCGCCAAACTGCACGTCTACCCCCAGGCGGAGCGTAACGTATCGCTGAGCGTCCCCGGGCCCTTCAGCGAGGTCGTAAAGCACGTAGCGGGGTTCGAAAAATAGGGCGTACCTGTCATTGAAGCGAAGGAGGCTTCCCAGGGCCAGGTGCGTGCCCAGTCTCTTATCGGCCCGGCTGCCCTCCAGATTGACCAGTTCTCCATCTTCTACCGCCCTCAGGTTCGAGATTGTCCGTCGGTACCGACCTCCTCCGATCGCGACGTAGGGATGGGCATCCGTCTCATTCTCGTACGTATATCGGAGGCCGAGTGAACCGCTGAGGAAGGATACGTCTCCCCCATTCCGGAAGCCAACCCGACGAAAGCTTTGCTCGTTGAGCGTGAAGCGGTCAATCCCGCCCCGCACCGTGAAGGAGAGCCCGCGATAAATCTCAATGCCCGCCCCCACGCCTACGTCCACCCCTGAATGAAGTGCTTCGTTCAGGAGATCCGGAGACCGGAAGAAGGACGCCCCGACGTTCCCCCGTACAGAAATCGCCGGCTGCGCCGCCGCCCCAACACTCGCCGCAAGGGCCAGCGCACAAGCCAGTAAGATCGTTCGCGGAAACGACGAGGACGTTTTGAAGAACCCCACAGTAAAATTTTTTCCAATCAAAGGACAGGGAGACGTGCAAACGTACCGGAAAGATCGACAGGGGATCCTTCTTTTTGAACTGAGATGATGTATTGCCTCGGTCCATCGTCCCCCATCATTCGGCCCTTCCGGCGACTGCTATCTCGACACGGGATTCGCTTGTGGGCTGGACGGCAAACGGCACTCTTCTTCCGGCGACGAATCAGGGATGCCCCCGCATCCCGGATGCTGCGTACCTGCTGCGCCCATCCCAGCCTTGATTACGGTTGAACAGCGTCTGCTCCGGGAAGGGAGTTCCTCAAACGCTGATGAGAGCTGCCCTCCCCCCCGAACCGCTCCCCATCAAAGCGGTGTGTGGACCTGTAAGGGTCGAGGGCGCTGGAGGGGTGGACTCACGACGCCCTTGACCTGTGCCCTGGCGTTTCCCTCCAGTCAATAATAAGGAAGAACCAAAACCCGGATTCGGGCCTGCGTTCCCGGATCGCACCCCGACCCGGCCCGTGGAAAAATCAGA
>PXTG01000026.1 GCA_003023365.1 Bacteroidetes bacterium QH_7_62_13
TTCACCGTCCGCGGACACCGCAGCCCGTCTGCTGAAGGGGGCCGCCCTCCTCTTTGCCGTGCTAGGCCTGTCGTTCGTGGCCTGGATTGGCGACAAGTGGATTGATTTTCCAGAGGCACGGGCGACTCAGTTCGGCTTTGAGGCCCCGCTCTGGCCCGCCCTCGGAGGCTTCGTTCTTCTGGCAACCGCCGCCGTCGTTCTCCTCTTCTGGACCGCCGCCGGTCGCGTCGAGAACGGGGAAGATCTCTTCCGGCAACGACACCGGAAACACCCCGACTGGCAGGAGGAGTCAAACGAACAGCAGCCCAACCAATGATCACGGACAACTTCAATTCTACCCCTCGTTTCTCCGCACCAGCGATTCCAGAAGGGATTCAAGTAAGGCACGCGCCTCGTCGTAGATGCCAGTCACCTCACTCGCCCGGGGGCCGGCGACGTTGAGGATGCGGATGTCATTTTCTTCGCCCCAGGCCCGGATCATCGGCACCGGGACCGAATCAGTGGTGTGCACGTGGAGAACGGGTCGTTCCTGCCGCCGCGCCTCCGTCATCGTCAGGGCCGTCCCCCCCTCCAGGGACCCGTCGGTGATGATGAGCGTCCCGTCACTGTCGCGAACGTTCCAGGCCGTCCGCTGCTCGTATGCCTCCGAGGGCGTTTCCTCCAACGGGTAGCGGTCGGGAATTTGACCGTCTTCGGCGCGTCGTCCCTTGGGGCACCACCCCCCCACCGGTACGTTGAAGGCTAGGGCCGCGTCGAGGGCTGCCCGATCAACCCCTGTCTGCCCCCCGGATATAATCTTTCGCAGACGCATGAGCGGAACGGTTCGATGAAGTGACAAAAAGCAGCATCGGCTTGGAAATCACCTAACACCAGAACCTCTATCCCCGGCCCCGGTTTCCGGTCCTCTAATCATTTCACACACGAAGCAGGTCAGCGTTACATGCGTCTCTTCACGGCCATCGACCCGCCCGACGATGTCCGAGATCACCTCTCCACCCTTCAAATGCCCGCCACACTGGACGCCCGCTGGACCGATCCGACCCAATTCCACGTGACGATTCGGTTCATCGGCGACGCCTCCCCCGATCAGGCTGTCCGTTACGAGGAGGCGCTCTTCGACGCCGATATGCCGATCGTCAACTGCCGTCCCTACGGCCTCGACGTGCTTCCCTCCCGCCGGAATCCCCGAGTGCTTGCAGTCGGTTTGGAGCGGTCCGATACCCTGATGACCCTGTACAGGGCAGTGAGCACCGCACTGGAAAGCAAAGGCGTATCGCCGGAAGACCGATCGTACCGCCCGCACGTTACTCTTGCTCGGCTAACGGACATCCCCGCCGAGACCGTCCATGCCTTTCTCGATCGCCACGACATCGATTCGCTCGATTCCTTCCGCGTCGATACATTGTCGCTCTATGAAAGCACCCTCACGCAAGAAGGAGCCGTCCACGAGCAGCGCGCCGCACTTCCGCTCGGTACGTAAATTCTGTTTGCCTCCCGGGAGAGACCCTCTGTTTCTACGCTCAGTGGGAAGAAGTTACCCAGAAACCTGAAGACCCCCAATTATTTTTCCTGAACCTTCGCGCGGCGAGACAATCTTCTTTTCGCTCACTCGTTAGGAAAGGTGCAAATCAAGTTGATTTTAGAGACCGTCTCATTCTCTAGTCGCCGTCTTCCATTATGATGCGACGCGCAACGGTACTCGTTATTCTGGGTGTTTTTCTCCCGTTCTCGGTCCTTGCACAGTCCGACGGGATTTCGCTGACGGAGGTGCAGACCGCCTACGATACCCTCGACGGCCTCCGCGCCTCGTTCACCCAGCGCATTAGTTCTGATTTCGCGGGCGACGCGACGCAAATCGAGGGCAACCACCTGGGTGTATACGCCCGCCGACAGTCAGGTCGTCGTGAATCACGCCGAGAAGGACGCCTCTACCGTTACCCCAAAAACCTTTCTGACAGCCTCGGCCCGGCGGTACAGAACCGAGCAATCAACAACGACAACCCGACAGAACGCCCCGCACACCAAACTCACCGTCACGGCTACCGACTCTACCGCCCGTTTCAAAGACGCAACGCTTTGGGTCCGCCACTCCGATCGGGTTGTCACCCGCATGCGAGCCACCGACCGGAATGGCGCCACCCTCGACCTCCGCCTGCGAGACCTGGTGATCAACCCTTCGCTTACGGACAATCCGTTTACGTTCACCCCACCCGAGGGCACCGAGGTCATTGACCTTCGGTCGACCGAATAGCCCTTCTTCCCCTCGCTCTCGAAGATTGTTGCTCAGACGTCGTGACGTCTCGCCTTCGCCGCTACCTGTTACACGTCGGCAGCTTCGTGTTGGCCGCCGGCCTCCTGGCGCTCGCCCTGTACGGCGTCGACCTTGGGACGATGGCCGATGCCTTCTGGGAGGCCGACTGGCGATGGCTGCCGGTTTTGGTGGTGCTCGTCTTGGGCAGCAACCTGTGTCGCGCCTGGCGCTGGCAAGTCCTCATTGACGCCCTTCCGACTACGCCCGATCTCGAGACGTCGGACGGAGAAGATCCGAACGAGACGAACACGCTGGAGACCTCATTTTCCTCGGTCATGATCGGGTACATGGTGAACTACGTGGCCCCTCGCCTAGGGGAGATTGCCCGCGTCGCCAACATGAGTGCCCGATCCTCTTTTCGGTTTAGCAGTCTGTTCGGGACGGTCGTCTCCGAGCGCATTTTCGATATGGTCGTGCTGGGCATGGCCCTTCTGAGTGCCATTGGGTTGCTGTTCGATCGGATTGGGGTCCTCCAGGCCCAGTTTCTGGGCCCGGCGTGGCGGAACGTGACCTCTCTGCCGTTCGGCTGGTTGCTCGGCGGCGGGCTCGCCCTTCTGATTCTCGGCGCCGGGGTGGCATTGCTCGTTCGACACGGCTTGTCTGACAGCGATTCGTGGATCTACCAACTCTGGGCCGAGACCCTCAAACCCACGCTCGTCTCTTTCAAGGAGGGCATGTTGACCCTTCTCCGCTCCCCTCGCCGCGGCGCCATTCTCCTTTCGACCGTGTGCATGTGGGGCGGATATACCCTGATGGCCTACATTCCCCTGCACATGCTCGACCTCGCCGTCCCGTACGGCCTCGGGATCGTGGATGCCTGGATCTTGATGGCCATGGGGGCCCTCGGGATGCTGGTGCCCACTCCGGGGGGCATCGGGTCGTACCACTACATTACCCGTGAGACGCTCGTTCACTTTTACGGGGTGCCCGCCGAACAGGCCCTGACGTACGCCGTGTTGGCCTGGGCCGCCCAATTCGTGTTTTATCTTCTCACCGGCGGGATCGCTGTGCTCTACCAGGGGCTGGGCCTCGAAGCGCTCTACCCCCCAGACCGGGCGGACCCGTCGGCGGTGGAGCCGTCGCAGGCGTAACGGGTTCGCTACTGCGGGTGCGCTCACGTGGACGGTTCTTCTCCCTCCTTCCGAGAACGCATCCCCGACCGCACCCGTGGCTGGGCCGCGGCGTAGAGAAGGAGCCCCGCCGCAACCGACACGTTCAACGATTCGGCCGGGCCCGCCATGGGGATGGACACGAGCTCGTCGCAGGCGTCGGCCACATCCGGGGCGAGCCCGTCTCCCTCACTCCCGAGAACCACCGCCAGCGGCCGGTCCCAGTCCGCGTCCCAGTGTGGGGTCTCGGCGGTTCCCTCCGCCCCAATGACCCAGTAGCCGCGCTCCTTGATCGACGTGAGAAAACGCGGCAAATCATTGCTCCGGGCGATGGGAATGCGAGGCGCCGTGCCCGCACTGGCCTTGATGGCGGCAGCGTTGAGCGGGGCCATTTCCCGCGTCGGAATCACGACCCCGTCGGTCCCGGCCGCGACGGCACTTCGGAGGATTGCGCCGAAATTTCGGGGATCCGTGACCCGATCGACCACGAGAAGCAGGGGCTTCTTGGCCTTCACGTCGCCCCACGTCGGGGCAATGTCGGACAACATCTCGTCCACCTCGCGGTAGCGGATCGGGGTCGAGATCGCCACCACTCCCTGGTGGGCCGCACCCTCCGCCTCGTGTCGCAGACGCTCTACCGGGACGTACTGAACGGGCGCTCCACGCTCGCCGGCGAGGGTGCGAATGACACCAATGTCCTCCCCGCTCGCCCCTTGCTTCAGCATAACCTTCTGTATGCCGAGGTCGCCCCGTTCCAGGGCTTCACGGACGGGCTGACGACCGATGATGGTGGAGGTGTCGCGTTCCAGTTCTGCGTTCATGGTCGAGGCCTCAAATTCGACGTCCGATACGTGTATGCAGTTAATGAGGCACGGTCGTCCCGTCGTGTGCGGAGTCATACAGAACGGCGGGCCGAAGGAACGACCCTCGCGACCCCAAAGACCCTGACCGATCAACCGACCGAGCGGGTCGAGCACCGAAATTCTCCGTTCAGATCTCCCTTTTCTTCCCCCCTACGCGACAGTCAATTCCATCGCGGCGTCACTGGAGACCACCTGTACGCCGGCGTCGTTCATGTCCTCCCACGCTTGGGCCAGCGACCCGTCCTGGTCGATCCCACGGGTGGCGTCTTCAATCACGTAAACGTCCATCCCCTCTTCGCGACCATCCACCGCCGACCACTTCACGCAAAAGTCCGTGGCCAGGCCACAGACGTAGAGGGTATCGATCCCACGGTCGCGCAGGTATCCGGCCAGGCCCGTAGCCGTTTCACCATCGTTCTCATAAAAGGCCGAGTAGGAGTCAATCTCCGGACGGAATCCCTTTCGGATGATGAGCTCCGAGTGGGTGGTGTCGAGCTCCGGGTGGAACTCGGCCCCCTCCGTGCCCTGCACACAGTGATCCGGCCACAACACTTGATCGCCGTAGTCTACGTCAATTACATCGTAGGGATCGTGCTCCGGGTGAGTAGACGCAAAAGACTGGTGCCCATCCGGGTGCCAGTCTTGGGTCTGGATAACGTGATCGAAGTTTTCGGCCAGGTCGTTCACGACGGGCACGATTGTATCCCCCTCCGGCACTTCGAGGGCGCCGCCCGGACAGAAGTCGTTCTGCAAATCAACAATCAGGAGCGCGTCCATGGTCACTAGGAGCCTTGGTGGTTGATAATCGCCAGCGAAGCGGGATCACTTCGGATTTGTGAGAGGCTTAACGACTGCGGCTGAAGGGTTGTTTACCAACCAACGACAGGATCATTGGAGGATTCTCGAGGGTTCACTCCGTCCATCCCTTCACCACTCGGTTCTCAATTAGAATGAGCGACGCCTCCTCGACCGCCGTGCCCGACGCCCCCGCTTCATCGGACAACATTGAGTCCGTGGTGACCCGCCTCCGCCGTCGTGCGCCGTCCGTCCGACAGACCCCGGCCGCCCGGCGGAAAGCCAAGCTCCAGCGCCTGGTGGACGCCCTTCTTGCCCACCGCGATACGTTCGTCGAAGCCCTTCAGGCAGACTTCAGCAAGGCGCCGGTGGAGGTGGATCTTACCGAGATCAAGGCCGTGACGAAAGAGGCCGAGCACGCCATTGCCAACCTTGACGAGTGGATGTCGCCGGACCGGGTCTCCTCCCCCCTCCTCTTCACCGGCACCCGGTCGGAAATCCACTACGAGCCGAAAGGGGTTGTGCTGATCATGTCGCCCTGGAATTACCCCGTGAATTTGACGCTCGGCCCCCTCGTCGGTGCCATCGCGGCGGGCAACTGCGCCGTGCTCAAACCGTCCGAGCACACACCGCATACGGCGGCCGCCCTGCAAAACGTCCTCGGAGACTTGTTTGACGAGCGGGAGGTGACCGTCGTCAGAGGGGGACCAGACGTGGCACAGGCCCTCACGGCCCAGCCGTTTGATCATATCTACTTCACCGGCAGTCCCGCCATCGGACGCCTCGTCATGAAGGCCGCCGCGGAGCACCTGACCTCCGTGACGCTGGAACTTGGGGGCAAGTCGCCAGCCGTCGTCGACGGCACCGCCGACCTCTCCCGCGCGGCGGGCCGCATCGCCTGGAGCAAGTTTACGAACGCCGGGCAGACCTGCATTGCCCCCGACTACGTTCTCGTCGAAACCCGGATCCACGACGCACTCGTCGATCAATTGCGCGACACCATCCACCGATTCTACGGCAGCACCCCGGACGCCCAGCAGACCAGCCAAGATTACGCCCGGCTCGTGCATCGGGACCACTACGACAAGATTCGGACCCTCCTCGCCGACGCACAGGACCGCGGGGCCACGGTCGCCATCGGGGGCCAACACAACGCTGAGACAAACTACGTGTCCCCGACGGTCCTCACGGAGGTGCCGCTCAGCGCCCAAATTATGCAGGAAGAGATCTTCGGTCCCCTCCTTCCCATCATCGCGTACGACACGGTGGACGAGGCCATTCAGATTATCAACGATCGCCCTCCTCCACTCTCGCTATACGCCTTCACCGACCGCGATGCAACCGTCGACACCCTGTTAAACCGCACGACAGCGGGGAGTACGTGCGTCAATGAGGGCTTCCTTCACTTTATCAACCCAAACCTGCCCTTTGGTGGAAAGGGAGAAAGCGGGATCGGTCGCGGACACGGCGTCCGGAGCTTCCGCGAGTTCTCCAACGAACGCTCCGTCCTCCGCCGCACCTACGGCTCGGACCTTCTACGGACTCTGTATCCCCCCTACGGACGATTGACGAGTCGCGTGGCCGACTGGGTGCTGCGGTACGTTTAATCTGCGTCTGTGCCTAATCTACGTCTGTGCCGCCGGACGGACCAAGGATCTCCAACAGTCGCTGGTAATCAGCCTCAGTCAGTTTCTGGCGCTCTCGGAGCTGATCGAGGGCCCGGCGCACAGCCGCAACGTCCGTCTCCGGAACAGCGTCGGACCCAGTCGTCCCAACCTCCACATCGTTGAGCATCGCGGCGTGCAGAACATCCGCCACGTAGTCGGCGGCGTCGGGCGCCCCGGAGAAATCCATGGTGAGATCGAACGTCGCACGTCCCCGGTTCACCTTCAAGTCGACCTTCTTTCCCCCCAATCCAAACCAGCGACTGCCTGCCTCGACCCCGACGAGGTCTTGATACCGGACCGTCTGGACGGACTGGAAGTCGTTGTTCTGGAAGACGAAGCGATCGGGGGCAAAGACGGCCCCGTCTCCTCCGGTCCCGCTCAGGGTCGCGTCGTAAAGCGCGAGGACCTCCCCGGTATCGACGTCACCGGCGTAGTCGGCGCGGGCGTTCGCAAGTTGGGTCTCCGGAAGGTGTGGGACCACATAAAGCCCCATCTGCGGGGCGTGCGGCAGTCGCTCCCGAATGAGTTCCTCAACCGTCATCGGCTCGATCGGATTTGAATGGGACGATCCCCCCTTCCGGTCGCCCCGCAGCTACGGGGCCGAGGCCATCGACGCGGCGTCGAAGAAGGCGCTCGTTGTCTCAAGGACGCCCCCGAAGAAGACGCCCAGCACGAGGAGGGCCACGGCGCACACCACGAGAGTGCCGAGGGCCGCCGGCGTGGCCTGCGGCAACGCCGCCTCCGTGAAGCCCTTGACATCCACGTCCTCGGCGGACTGCATCCAGAAGACGTATACGACTCGAAGGTAGTAGTACGAACTCACCGCGCTCATCAACACACCGAGAATCACGAGCCCCGTCAGGCCCGCATCCACCGCCGGCGCGAAGACGGCATATTTGCCCATGAACCCCCCAAGCGGCGGAAAGCCGATGAGGCTGAACATGAAAACACTCATCGCAGCCCCGAGGACGGGTCGTTGCTCCCCGATGCCCGCCAGTGACGACAGGGTCTGCTCGCGCCCCTGCTTTTGATCCCACTCCAGCATGCTCATCACACCGAACGCACCGATGTTCATCACCGCATAGACGAGGAGGTAAAAAAGAGCGCCGGAGTAGCCGGCGCTGGTTCCAGCGGCGAGCCCGACTAGCACGTAGCCCCCATGCGCCACCGACGAGTAGGCGAGGAGGCGTTTGACGTTGGTCTGGCCCAGAGCCATGACATTGCCCACAACCATTGTGATCGCCGCTACGACCGCAATCACCGTAGAGGCCTCCCCACCTGGGACGGCGTGGTAAAGCACGAGGATTAGGGCCGCGAAGGCGGCTGCCTTCGACGACGTTGACATGAAGCCGGTAAGGGGCGTGGGTGCCCCCTGATAGACGTCGGGCGTCCACATGTGAAAGGGTACGGCACTGACTTTGAAGAAAAACCCAACCAGGAAAAGCGCCACGCCCCCCCAGAAGAGGAGTTGACTGCTGGTGGTTGCGAGTTCAGCCTGCGCCATGGCCGGCAGGGTCAACGTCCCCGTGGCCCCGTACATCAGCGCGATGCCGTACAGAAAAAACCCGGTCGAAAACGCCCCAAGCAGAAAGTACTTCAGCGCACTTTCCACGGCGCCCTCATCTTCACGCACCAGACCGGTGAGAACGTAGAGGCTGACGGACATCGTTTCGAGTCCTAGAAACACGCTCACCATGTCGTTTGCCGCCCCAAGCATCAACATGCCCACCGTCGAGTACATGACGAGGGCGTAGACTTCCCCGTAATCACGATCCATGCGGTTCAGATACGGTCTCAACAGCAAGATCGTCGCCAGTCCCGACAACAGAATAATCAGGTTGACGAACGACGCGGACCCGCCGGTGCGAATGGTGTCGAGGAACGCCGTTGCGTCAGGCGCACCAAGTTGCGTAAGCTCCCACGCACCGGACACGGCAAGCGCTCCCACCCCAAGCCAGGGAATAATGGGATGGTTGTTGCGGAAGGCGTCTATCGCCACCATCACGATACCGGCAAGCCCGACGACACCCATCGAAAAGACAGCGGGGAGGTCGGCAACGAGGGCCGCGTACGCGTTCGCAAGATCCATAGTGTAATAGTTCCTTTTTTGTCTCCTGAGGTCACACGGAGAAGCCAGTTTTTAAATCGTTATGGGCTGATACTTATCTCCCCCCTGATTTAAGACCTCTTTCGAAGCGCTTTCTGAAGCAAGGGGGACCCGGGCCGATGAATGCACCACATACTCGCTTTTCTCTACGCAGACGCTACACCCACACGAAGTCCTCAATTTCCGAGGCCAACGCAACGTCCAGGTCCGTCACCGTTCCCCCTGCATCGTGCGTCGTGAGTGCCACAGATACCGTGTTGTAGACATTTTCCAGCTCGGGGTGATGCATCATTTCCTCCGCGTAAAAGGAAAGGCGAACGATGAAGCTGATGGCAGCACGAAAGTCCGAGAACTCGAACGTCTTCTTGAGCTTGTCGTCCTCGTGACTCCATCCCTCCAAGTCTTCGAGGGCGTCTTCAATTTCGGCGTCGGATAGCGGATCGCGATCAGGCATGGTCTAAGAGGGGTTGGTCAGTGAGTCTTCAGAGGAACGAATGCGTGGGGAGAGAATGGATTTTGCCTTCCCTCGCTACAGCATTGCAACGTACTCATTGCGGTGTGAGGGTAAGATCCTCCGGATCAATGGAGACCGTTTCGGTCTCGGGCGGCGCCAAGGGAACCGTGGCGGTCGACGGCTTGGATTCGGCCTGCTCCAGTGCCGCCGCCCGCTTCTCCTCAATGGTATTTAGCAGAAACTCCGTCGTCGGCTTCGTCTGTCGGAGAAACGGATTCGGGAAGAAGCCCATGACGATCATGAGCACGACCAGCGGCACCATGAGAAGAAATTCGCGACCATTCACGTCGACCATTTCGGCGTTTGCCGTCTGGTCCAACTCCCCGAAAAAGGTGCGGTAGACCATGTGTAGCAGGTATACCGCAGCGAGGATCACGCCAGTCGCGGCCAATACCACGAGCCAGGGTGCGCTGAGCACCGTGCTCTTGAACGAGCCGAGGAGAATCATGAACTCCCCAACGAAGCCGTTGAGGCCGGGCAACCCGGCGGAGGCGAGCACACTAAAGATCATGAGCGTCGTGAGAACCGGCACAGAGTTCGCGAGCCCCCCGTAATCGTCCATGAGCCGGGTGTGTCGCCGCTCGTACAGCATTCCCAGAAGCAGAAACAACGCGCCCGTCGAGAGACCATGATTCACCATCTGGATGACAGCGCCCTGCATCGCCTCAGTGGTAAACGCAAACAATCCAAGCACCACGAAGCCGAGGTGACTTACCGACGAATAGGCCACGAGGCTCTTAGCGTCCTCCTGCACGCGGGCCACTAGTGCCGCATAGATGATCCCGATCACCGCCAAAATGCCGAACAGGAGCGCCGAACTCTGCGCTGCATTCGGGAAGAGCGGCAGGCAGAAGCGGAGAAGTCCATACGTTCCCATCTTCAGCAACACGCCGGCCAGGATGACCGAGCCTCCCGTGGGCGCCTGCACGTGAGCGTCCGGTAGCCACGTATGTAGCGGAAAAAGCGGGACCTTGATGGCAAAGGAAAGCGCAAAGAGCCCGAAGAGCCATCCCTGTTGTGCCAGCGGGACGTTGTACTCCAGCAGTTTGTACCAGTCAGTCGTGAACACCCCGTTGTTGACCGCAGTCCCCGCCTCGTACCCGAGAAACAAGATCGCCACCAACATGAGAAGGGACCCCACGAGGGTGTAGATCACGAACTTGACGGCGGCGTAGATGCGGTCCGCCCCGCCCCAGATTCCGATGATGAAGTACATCGGAATTAGTGTGACTTCAAAGAAGATGTAGAAGAGAAAGAGGTCGAAGGACGTGAAGACCCCCGTAATCCCCGTCTGCAGAATCAGAAAGAGCGTGTAGTATCCTTTCTGCTTCTCGTCAATATAGGTCCAGGAAGACAAGACGACGATGGGACCCAGGAGCGTCGTGAGCATGACGAGAAGGAGACTCAACCCGTCAATCCCCACATGATACTTTACGTCAAGCGAGTCGGGGAACCAGGCGCTCGACATGTCGGCAAGCTGGGGCGTAATGGCCGTGCTGACCGCCGGATCGTACCCCACGAACAGCCCGACCGACAACACGAACGTGAGCGTGGTGGTGACGAGGGCCGTCCACCGGATCCCCGTCACACTCCGCATCAGGAGCGTCAGGAGGGCGCCGGCGGTGGGCAGAAAGATGACCAAGGAAGTGAGAAAAGGTATGTCCATATGTACCTGCAACTACGCGATGGCAGAAAAGCACTGACTGCGGAAGGGGGACAACCGTGACTTTCCCTCCGTTCCTAACCAAGTACGATGTTTAAGATCATTGCCGAGAAGGCGACGCTCACCATCTAATCATCTGAGAACAACGAGACGCAATCAGCCGCACAAGGACACAAATGAGGCTAGAATTCGCCCCCGTAGAGGCTAGATGCCAAAGAGCATGATCCCGATTATCAACGCCACACCAAGGACGAGCCCAAGAGCATAGTTCTGCACGATTCCGGTTTGTGTGAGCCGAAGGAGGGCACTCGCACGCTGGGCAAGTCGCGCTATTCCATTAACCGTCCCATCGACGATATGGGTGTCAAACGCAGCGAAAGACTTCCGCCCAACGCCGTGGATCACCGTGTGGACGACAACATCGTTGTAGAAATCGTCCCAGTAGTACTTGTCTTTCCACGTCTGGTAGACGCCCGCGAAATTGCGCGCCAGCCGATCGTCAAACGCGAGGCCCTGGGTGCTGTAGACAGACCAGGTGTAATACACAGTACCAATTGCAATAACGGAGCTAAGCCCAATGAGCCCCCACTCCAGGGCCAACGGGACGTGCGTGTGGATCGAGGCTTCTGCGACCGGCCCCCCGTATTCGGCCCCTAGGTAGTGGTGAATCCAGTTCCACTTCCCCCCTTTGATCACTGCGGGAAGTCCGATGAATCCGCCAATCAGCGATAACACCCCCAACGTCCACAGGGGAATCGTCATCGAGGAGGGGGACTCATGGGGTTCGTACCGGTCGGGGGCCCTCCATCGAGGCTCCCCCTCAAACGTGAGCATGTACGAGCGCATCATGTAAAAGGCAGTCAACAACGCCGTAATCACACCGACTCCCCATACCGCCCATGCATAGCCGTGGCCGGCATACCCAAACTCGAAGGCCTTGAATAGAATCTCGTCTTTGGAGAAGAAGCCGGCGGTCAGTGGAATGCCGGAGATGGCAATCGTCGCAAGCAGATAGGTCCATCGCGTCGACGGCATGTACCTTTTCAACCCCCCCATGGTACGCATGTCCTGAGGATCGAAGTCGCTCACGTCATGCCCCTCTTCCTTCAGCTCATGCTCCACCTCTTCCATCCCGTGAATCACACTCCCGGACCCGAGGAAGAGACAGGCTTTGAAGAAGGCATGGGTGACGACGTGAAAAATGGCCACGAAAAACGCGCCTACGCCCGCCGCCATGAACATGTACCCCAGCTGCGAGACCGTTGAATAGGCCAGGACCCGCTTGATGTCCGTTTGAGCAATCGCGATGGTCGCGGCCATCAACGCCGTGACGGCCCCCGTAATTCCAATGATGGCCATAACCGTAGGGGCACTCAGCACCACGGCTGAAAGACGCGCCAGCAGGTAAAGACCGCTCGTCACCATCGTTGCCGCGTGGATCAATGCAGATACGGGAGTAGGCCCCGCCATTGCATCGGGCAACCACACGAACAGTGGAATCTGCGCGCTCTTTCCCGTGGCCCCGATGAATAGGAGAAGCACAATCCAGTTGAGCGTTGCCGTGGACAACTGCGGCCCCTGGGAAAGGATTACGTCAAAGCTCAGAGCGCCCAATTCCCGAAAGAGCAGAAACATCGCCACCAGGAAGGCGAAGTCACCAATTCTGTTCACGATGAACGCCTTGTTGGCGGCCGTACTGTTGCTTGGGTCCGTGTACCAGAAGCCAATGAGCAAGTACGAGCAGAGCCCCACGCCCTCCCAGCCCAGGAACAGCACCGGCAAGTTGTTCGCCAGCACGAGATTCAGCATGGCGAAAATGAAGAGATTGAGGTAGGCAAAAAACCGCCAATATCCTTCGTCCCCGTGCATGTAGCCGATGGAATAGAGATGGATTATCCCCCCGACCCCGGTCACCACCAGCGTCATCAGGAGTGATAACGCGTCGATCCGGTAGGCGAAACGAAGGTCCAGGTCCCCCGCCGCCATCCACGTATAGAAGTCAGCGACGATCGGATCCCCCCCGTAGCTGAGAAAAAGGAAGAGGGTTAGCAAAAACGGAACGGCCACGACCGCCGTCCCGATGGTGCCAAGAAGCGTCTCCCGGGTGCGAAACTGCGAGAGGAAAAGGGGGGCAATCCCATTAATCACAGCTCCCGACAGGGGAAGCAGCAGAATGAGACGAATCAAAAGATCCGGATCCATCAGCCAAACGAAGGTCGAATGATGAGAATCAGTGTCACAGGGCAGCCCCCTGCCGAACGATTGTACCAGTACCGCGGGAGCGCGGCGAAAAACCGAGCATCGAATCGATGTCGGTCCGCAAGCGCCGAGCCTGAGATTCTACCGCTTCGGGGAGGGGAACAGGGATCGATTCACCCGTACCGATCCAGCTCCCCCAACCAACACACTCAATCAGTGCTTGAATAGGGTGATTTCCGAAACGTCGACCGTCACTTCGCTACGGAAGATGGCAATAACGATAGCGAGGCCCACCGCTGCCTCCGCCGCCGCGACGGCAATCGAGAAAAAGACCAGCATCTGTCCCGCCGGATCCCCCATCGACTGGCTGAACGTCACCAGTGTCAGGTTGACGGCGTTCAACATGAGCTCTACCGACATCAGTATCACAATGGCGTTACGCCGAAGTAACACCCCGAGCGTACCGATCGTGAAGAGGACGGCACTGAGCGCAAGATACCAGTTAACCGCAACTTCCATCGTTTTGATCGAGTTGTGATCGAAAATCGTCGCTCACTGATTACCTTGCGGATTGGCAATCACTGGGCGAAAAAAACGTCTACCGCAACACTGCTCACTCGAACCGACGCTGGGCAAGCATGACGGCTCCCACCGTCGCGGCTAGAAGGAGGATGCCGGCCACCTCGACGTGAAGGGCATATTTCGTAAAGAGCATCTCTCCCAGGGTCGCAGCCGCCCCCACCTGCGCTGCGGCCTCTGCGCTTACGGGCTCCACCCCGAGATCAAACTCCAGCGCTACGACGTAGAGCAGCTGACTCAGCACTACCATTCCTAAAATGAATCCCCCCACCGCCCCCCAGTTCACATCCTCGAGTTGAGGCAGGGCCGATAGGTTCAACAACATGATTACGAATAGGAACAACACCATGATCGCCCCGGCGTAAACGAGTATCTGAATGGCCCCGATAAAGGACGCATTCAAGGTTAGATACAGTCCGGCGATGCAAAACAAATTCAGCACCAGCCAAAGCGCGCTCGAAACCGGACTGCGGGCGATGAGCATCCCGAGGCCGGCGGCCACAGCGACCGTCGCCAACAGAAAGAACATGAAGGGAGACGCCATGGGCCCGTGCGAATCGATGAATACGGGTCGATCGTAAGGAACTCACCGTTCAACGCTCCGAAACGTCTGGGGGACGGCAAATGAGTCCACGGGCAAAGTAATGCGCCACCGTCGTAGGGGCAAGAATCGTCCCGGTTAAACCCTAGTGAAGTCCTTCGACAAGCGCAAAAACCCGCCTACGAACGCGGCCCGACCGAAGCAGACGTGTCAGAGGGTAAGACCTGCAAAACCGCCCCCGCGTTCTTACGTGCAGCCCGTGCCACAGCGCTCAGTGGCACCCAGAAAAACCCAATCAGATCAGGAGACCGAGGTAGAGGTGACGTACGAGACGGGAGGGTCGGGATACTCCGTATCAGCCTGAATCGTGGTCGGTTCAACTGAGAGCGAACGCCCGTACTCTTCCTCAAACATCGCACCTCGATCTTCCGCGGCCCACACCTCCAACTGTGGATCCTCTTTCGTTGCCACGTGAAGGTTGAGCTTCTTATTTGAGAGCTGAGCGCGAAGGGCTACTACGTTCTGAAAGTGGCTCCGGTCGAGCCCTTCGGCAATCCGCAAGAGCGAGGCGAGCTGTCGCACCCGACGTTGCTGTTCCGATGAAAGCCGACCGTACTGCTCGTCGGTCGAGTCGGGCCGCCGACCACGATGGTACAGCGCTGCAAGGGACATGACCAATCGTTCTTCCGACCGAAACCCCTGTAAGTCGGCATTCTGGATGAGATACCGCGAATGTCTCTCATGGGTGCCATGGCTCAGCAAGTAGCCGACATCGTGCAGAAGCGCCGCGTATTCTAGTAATTCTGCGTCGCGGGCGGGGCCCTCGTACAAGGAGCGACACACATCAAACAGAAAAGTCGCCGTCGCCGCTACATGCTGTGCGTGGCGCTCCTCCCACTGGAACCGATAGGCCATTTCGTGGACGCTCCGGCGCCGGGGATCGCGGAACGGCGCCATCTGCTGAATACGATGATAGTTCGTATCCATGAAGTGAACCACCATCCCTTCCCGGAGGGCATTCGGTGACACCTTCAGGTGACGCACGTCGGGAAGACGATTCAGGACCGTATCGAGCAGGACGGCTCCGGCCCCAATTTGATCGACCCTCTTTGGATCGATGGCAGGGTGAGCGAGTCGTTCGTCCGCTGTCGAATCGAGAACCCATCCGAGAGCATCACGGATCGCATCCACGGCGAAGGTGCGGTGAAAAACGGTATCGCCCCCCCCAGTCCGCGACTCCAACGCCACCCGCGCGAGGGCCTTCATCGTCCCCGAAGACCCGACGATGGCTCTCACACCGTGCGCCCGACAGGCATCGAAAACCGTCCCCAGGGTTTCCTCGAAGTGTGAGCATAGCGCGGCCTGGTCCGCCTCAGATAAGGGATCAGTGGAGACAAACCGTTCCGTCATGCGCGCGGCGCCCAGTTTGAGGCTCCGGGAAAAGACACGTTCTCCTCTCGCCACGACGATAAACTCGACAGATCCGCCCCCCACGTCAATCAACAGCGTCGGTGCTGGCATCCCCACCGCCCGCCGCACCCCCTGATAGATGAGGTTTGCTTCCTGCTCCCCACTGATCGGGCGCACGTGGAGGCCGAGTTCTTGTCGCACACGCCGGATAAAAACACCTCCGTTGGACGCTTCCCGTATCGCACTGGTGGCGAAGGCCAAAAACTCGTGGGCGTCCCATCCCTTCGCCAGGAGGTGAATCCGCTTGAGTGCGCGAAGACCTCGCTTCATTGCCTCCTCCGGCAGCGTGTTGGCCTCCAGGCCGTGCTGACCGAGCCGCACCATCTCCTTCAAGCGATCGACCACTTGAAAACTGCCGTTGGGGTGGGCATCCACGATGACGGCGTGAAATGAATTGGTCCCCAGGTCAATCACGCAGACGCGAACGGGGGATGCCGTCTCGTTCGTCCCGTAAGTGGTCTCAGGCACGAGTAGACAGGCGGCGCGCTCGTCGGTGACGGACATGGGAAACGTCGTTCAAAGAGATTCAGTGCGGCCACTCAATCCATTCAGAGAGACGAAGGAGGACCCAACAAGCGAACCCTCCTGGTGCGCGCCCCAGGTATTGGACTCCGGGAACTGGCCTACGGATCCACGTTGGCGTCGCGACCAGAGTTATCAATGGTGTACGTGGCCTCCGCTCGGTCACAGGGTCCTCCCACGGGTGGGTTCGGTTTGCGAACCGTGACCTCCACCCCTTCAACAGTAGGATACGTGTCAAGCACTTGCTGCGCAATTCGGTAGGCCAGTTTCTCGATGAGGTAGAAATTATTCTCCGTGACGAGCGTCCGGACGAAGTCATACACCTTTTCGTAGTTGACCGTCCGGGTGAGGTCGTCGTGACGGGCGGCTTCTTCAAAGTCCAACTCCACCCCTACATCGACCTCGTACCGCCCCCCCACTTCGTGTTCCTCCTGCATCACGCCGTGATGCCCGTAGAAGACCGCGTTCACGAGTTGCACTTTTCCGCTCGTCGTGCGGCCGTCCGAGACGGACGCTTCAGGGCGGTCGTTGGAAACAGCTTCGCCCATATCAGCAAAAATGATTAAGGGGTTTATTCAGGCAGTCGATTAGGATGCGTTTCCCGTTCACTTAAAGCGTCCCTGCATCCGGAAGCCGTGGTCTGAGCGCTGGTCGATGAGAAACCGGGGCGGACGACTACGCCAACTGTTTCCCAAGCGGTACCAGGCTGGGAATGGCCGCCAGATCACGGAAGGACTGAGCCCGTTCTCCAATCTCTCCCGGCCCCAGGTCCAGGAGACGCGCCGGCCCGAATCGCTCGACCACGAAAGACGCCATCACACTTCCGTACACAACCGCTCGACGAAGGGATTCCTGATTGAGGGAGCCGGCACGGATCAGGTGCCCCGCAAGCCCTCCTGCGAAGGCGTCGCCGGCTCCGGTGGGGTCCTGAATGTCTTCCAGCGGATAGGCGGGTGCACTGAACACCGAGTCCTCCGTGAACAACAGGGCCCCATGCTCCCCCTTCTTAATGATGAGGGTGTCCGGCCCCATGTCGAGAATGTGATCGGAGGCGGTCACGAGGTTCGGCTCATCGGCCAGTTCCCGCGCCTCCGAGTCGTTGATCACAAAGCAATCTACCTCCTGAAGGGTCGTTCGAAGGCTGTCCGGCGTGTTCTCAATCCAAAAGTTCATGGTGTCGGCAATCACGTAGTCCGGATCAACGACCTGCTCGAGAACACTCCGTTGCACGCCGGGCTCCAAATTCCCAAGGCAAACGATGTTGCTGTCGGCGTAGCTTTCAGGGATAGTGGGGTCGAACGTCTCCAGAACGTTGAGCTGCGTTTCGAGCGTATCGCGCTCGTTCATGTCATAGTGGTACCGACCATGCCAGAAGAAGGTCTTGCCCTCCGGATCCACCTCTAGCCCTTCCAGATCCACCCCTCCGTCCAGAAGCGTCTGGCGATACTCGTCGGGGAAGTCCTGTCCAACGACCCCGACCAGGCGGACGTCATCGCAAAAGTGGCGAGCAGCAAGGGAAATGTACGACGCACTTCCCCCCAGCACGTGCTCGGCCGAGGCGAACGGCGTCTCGATGGAATCGAACGCAACAGTTCCTACGGTAAGTATGCTCACAGACAGAGTTGGGCTCCTATTGAATCCGAACGAACGACCAGAAGGTAAGCAACATCGCCCCCCTTGACATCCCGCCAGTACGAAGTCTATGTCAAAGAAAACGGGCGAGGCTTCCTACGAGACTACCCCCGGCGCTCTGGGATCGGGATCATAAGAGGAGTGAGAAGAAAAAGCCGTCGGGTGACGCCGCTACAACCACCGGCGAACCTTGGACGCCAGGTACCCCCCCGCCGCAAGACCGGCAAGGGCCATAAGAGACCGCGCGAAGGGGCGCCCCCGGTCCGACTTCGATTCTCCACCGGTTCGATTCTGGATCGTCTCACTGGCCGTCTCGCCGATTTTCTCTCCCAGTTCGCGCGCTCCCTCGACGGCTTCCGACCGGCGCTCACTGAGGCGCCGCTTGGCTTCACCAGTAGCCTCGCGGAAACGCTCTGAGGCATCCTGACTGAACGATCGCGCTTGCTTCGACGCCTGGTCCGCCACCTCCTTCGCCTCCTGGCGCGCTTGCTCACCGGCCTTCTGGGCCTCCTCGGAGAGGCGACGGCGCGTTTCCTCGGCTCGATTGCGCAAGTTTGTCCCGGACTGAGCGGCTCGCTCCTTCAACCGATCTCGGAGGCGCGCAGCCAGTTCCTGAGCGTCCCCCCCGATGCCGCGAAGTCGCTTGCGGACCCGTTCCGAGAGGGGCTGGGGCCGGCGCGGACGGAACGCCTGTGAGGCCCCGTACCCGGCCGCCGCTCCCACTCCGACTGTGATGACGACCGTGAAGAGAGGGTGGCGCTGAATCCAGTTCTGAGCACGGGCACGGGCCTCTTCGGCCTTTAGTCGCGTAACTTCTGCCCGCAACTCTCCCAAAAGTTCGTGCATCTCCTTTCGGGCCTCACCGGAGGCATCCGTTTCGTTTTCGTCCGTATCGGAGGCGGCGTCAGCGTTGGCGTTGGTGTGGTTGGAGGGCGCAGGACCGTTACTCATAATTGTGAGGAATGATGTGTGAACAGGAGCTGGAAGGACAACAAATACGGGATTCACTCCCGGAAAAGGGCACCAACGAACACGCCTACAGCGAACGCCCCGAGCATGGTCGTGGTCTGGTGCTCTTCCACCCAGAGACGGGCCAAGTCGAGGGCAAAGCCGGAGTCCTCTCCGGGCATGGACGTGGAATCACCGTCAATCGAGGGAGAACCCGCTTCCATTTGTTCACGGGACGAATCGGGGGCGGAGGAAAAGGGATCGGGTCCCGTCGTGTCGGAGCGGTCCGCAGTCATAACTACTGGATTGGGTGCTTATGGAGGGGCAGAGGAAACGAGAGCGTCCGTTCCGATTAGGAGAGATTCGGACACTGTGGCGAAAAGAGTAGCGCTACCGCCAGCGACACCGGGGCCTTTCGCCCCAGCCACCTTCAAACATCCGTACCGTCAGGCAATGTACTTGCCGGGCTCTCGTCGTCGGCTCTTTCAGCGAGTATGATTCCCACGACCGTGAAAAAAGTTCCCCGTTGGCCCGCTATTCAACTCCTGATCGCGGGTTTCGTCTGTGCAATCCCCACCGAAAGTGTAGCCCAACGTCCTGCTCCGTCGGCGGAGCGAGCCTACGCCTCGGCGGTCCAGCTCTACGAACAGCAACTGTACGCGGATGCACGGACCGCCTTCGAATCCTTCGTACGCTCCTATCCCGAACACAGTCAGACCGGACAGGCCGTGTACCTTGGGGCCCGTTCGGCCCTCGCCCAGAACCGGGACCAGGACGCCAGCCGTCTCTTCGGAACCCTGGAAGACACCTATCCCGGCCACCCACGCGCCCCCGAGGCTCAACTGAGTCTCGCCCAGTACTTTCTAGAGGAAGGCCAGTCGGCCGAGGCCCGCACCCAGCTTACTGCTATCGTGGAGGATCCCTCTTCTCCGGCCCAGGCCGCCCGAGCCCTGTATCTCCTAGGAAAAAGTGAGCGGGAGCGCGGCAACCTCAACGAGGCACTCACGAACTTTCAACGGATTACGACCGAGTACGCGCAAGCTGACGTGGCACCGGCCGCCTCCTACGCCGTCGCTGCTACTCAGATCCGCCTGGAGCAGTACGATGAGGCGGCGGTCTCCTTCGAGGAGCTGGGCCGGCGATATCCCGATTCTCCCTTCGCCGAGAATCTCGGCACCGCTCTCGGGGAGGTCTACTACCGGCTGAATGAATACGAGCAGGCCGCCTCCGAGTTACAAGATCGCCTCTCTCAGTTGGAGGGAGACCAGCGGGCCCGGGCCCAGTTTCTACTGGCGGAATCGTACAATCAACTTCGACGAGGCGAAGAGGCAGTCGGGCGCTACCGGCGTGTGATCGATGAACACCCACGGAGTCCCTACGTCGGCCCCGCCCAGTACGGACTTGCCCATCACTATCTTCGCTCGAATCAGTACGCGAAAGCCGCTGACCGATTCGCCCTCGTGCGTCGCGAACAATCAGGCTCCTATGCCGAGCGGTCTGCCTACTATGAGGCCATCAGTCACGCACGAGAGGGGCAGATTGATCGAGCGATTGAACTATATCAGATGGTGGTCGATCAACGTCCGGACAGTCGTCTCGCGTCGGAGGCGCTGTACGAAGCCGGCCTTCTGCGCTATCGGCAGGAGAAATACGGTTCCGCCGCCGCCTCTTTTCGAACCCTGGTCCGCGACTACTCGAATGCTCCTCGCGTCGGAGACGCCTACTACTGGCTCGCCAACGCGTACTTAGCAGATAAATCCCTTGACCGAGCGCTCGACGCCTACAACCAAGCCATCAAGCGCGACGCGGCGCCCGACTCTCTCCTCGTCGAGGCCCGCTTCCAGAAAGCATGGGCGCAGTACGAAGATGAGCGCTACGAGCAGGCCGCGGACGGCTTTCTGTCGATCGCTAACAACTTTCCCGACACCCCCCGCGGCCGCGAGGCATTGTTCTGGGGGGGCGACAGTCACTACCAGCGCGGCAACTTTGACCGGGCCCGAACGCTCTTCCGGCGCTACATCGACGGGAACCCAGACGGATCCCACCTCGCTGGCGCCCGCTACGCCCTCGCCTGGACCCACTTTAAGCAGAACCGATACGAAGAGGCCGCCCGGCGTTTCCGCCAATTCTTGGCGGACGACTCGGATATCAATTCGGACGTTCCGTACAAACAGGACGCCCGTCTACGGCTGGCAGACTCCTACCTTGCCCTGAAGCGATACGAAGATGCGGTGAACGTATACCGACAGGCAAGTGGGGACGGAGCGGACTACGCCCTCTTTCGGGCGGGAGAAGCTCTGAATTACGCCGACCGCCAGGAGGACGCTCTTCGCAGTTTGAACCGTCTGCTCGAACAATATCCGAATAGCCGATGGCGGCCGGAGGCGGTGTACCAGATTGCCTCCATCAAATTTCAACAGCAGAACTACGAGGAGGCACGGGCCAGCTACCGCCGGTTTCTTTCAGACAACCCAGATCATCCTCTCGCCCCCGAGGCGCGGTACGGGATCGGGGATAGCTACTACAATGCGGGCAATATGACGGAGGCCGTAGGGGCCTATCGGGAGGTCCTGGAAACGTATCCCGAGAGTGCCTCCGCAGAGGAAGCAGCCCTGAGCCTCTTCTTCGCCCTGGACGCAGCGGGAGACGCGGACCGGGCTGAGGATTTGATCGGCGAAATCAACGGCGCAACGCCCAACACTAATCTTGAAGACCGGCTGCGCTTTGCCCGTGCCAAGGCGGCCTACCAGAGCGGCCAGTCGACGAGGGCACTGAAGCTATTTCAGAACTTCGTGCGCACCTCGTCCGCGACCGATCTCCTTCCGGAATCATACTACTATCTCGGGCTCCTCTACGCGGACCAGGACGACGTCCAACCAGCCAAGAATTACCTCCAACAACTGGTTGAGCAGTATCCGGATAGCGACGTGCAACCTGAAGGCGCCCTTCGACTCGGCGACCTGTACATGGACGACGACGCCTACCAGAAGGCCGCCGATGCCTACGCGACAGCGGCCGAGAGCGACGCCATCAACGAGGAACTTCGCGCCCAGGCCCGGTACGGCCAAAGCACGGCCCTCCTGAACCTCGGCCGCAACGAAGACGCTTCAACCTTACTGAATGGGATCCTTGACGAGGAACAAAGCGGTCCCCTCCAGGCGTCCGCTCGGCTTGGGCTCGCACGTATCCACGAGGACGAAGGGCGGACGGGGGAGGCACTGAGCCTCTACCGCTCCGTCGCCGAGACCTCCGACAGTGAAGCCGGTGCCGAGGCGCTATACCGTCTCGGTCGTCTCCTGCGCACTCAGAATCGATCCCAGGAGGCCATTCGGGAACTGGATCGGATGTCCTCCCTGTTCGCTGGCTATCCGGAATGGGTCGCGCGCTCGCTCCTGGAGCAAGCCCGGGCGTACCGGCAAATGGGAGAGACGGGGCAGGCCGCCCAACTGTACGACGAGGTCGCCGAAACCGCCGAGGAGGAGCGGGACGCCCTCTAACCCGAACGGCCGCCCACCACACCCGTCACTCACCAAACCACCCGTTCGACTGCATGTCTCTTCCGCGCCTACGCTTCCTTTGCGTTGTTTGCCTCCTCGCGTGGACACTGCCCGGTCCCGTTCTGGCCCAGGAGGAAGGGGAGACCGACGAGCAGCAGCTTCCAGAGATTGCCCCGCGCGAAATCGAGATCCGTGGCGAGCTTCAGCTGTCGTTTCCGTCCCTTCAACGCCAGCCGCTGAGGGGCTTCGCGACTCCCCCCACCATCCCCTCGGTCCCCCCCACTCGTACCCCATACGTAAAATCGTACAAACAAGAACTGGACGTCCTTCCCGAAAGCCTGCCTGCTCCCGAATCCGTTTCACAGCCCGTCACCGCTCAAAAACCCCCGAAACGAGGGGTCCTGGAGTTTGGGGGCGGCCGCTACCAGTCCCGATTCCTGACTGGTCGACTCTCCCTCCCACTCACCGAGAATCAGCGACTTTCCTTCCGTGCCGATTACCGGGGAACGGATGGCCACTCGCCCTTCGACGGGGCGGACCTCTCTACCCCCAGCGACGACATCGAGGGACGTGTGCAGTTTGAACACCGGCACGAAACGGTCTCGTTCATGGCCGACCTGCACGGAACCGCGGATCGATACACGCTCTACGGCCAGCCCTCTGTGGTCCAGAACCCCAGCGCCTCGGCCCCCAACCGCACCGGGCGTACCGGGGGGACCACTCTTCAGCTACGGACCCATGGTTCCCTTGAAAGCGACCTCCAGATAAGCTATGACCGGACGCGATACGAAACGGAGCTCGACCCCACAAGTGACGCAGCGACCGCTTTCTCCGACGGCCGCCTGACCGGACGCGCCGACGTGCGGTTCGACATCTCTAACACAGAGGTCCGGCTCAACGTATCCGGTGCCCGCTCGGCGTTGGGGGGCGACGAACCCTCAAGTACGGCCTCCAGCATTGATGGGGGGGTAACGGTCCCGTTCCTTGATACGGATCGGCTGTCCGTCCGGGGCGGGGGTCGGCTCCTCGTGTTCGACGCGCCCGTGGACCCGTCAATTGCTGGGGCTCCCTCCGCCAGCGCCGAGTTCATTGTTCCGGAAGGGCGGGCCGAACTTGCGCTGGGAGAGGGCATCACCGGCCACGTTCAAAATACGCCGGGGATAAACCCCCGAGGGCTTGCGGACCTCTACACAACCAATCCATTTGCGGAGCATGCCCCCTCCCTCCGTCCCGACCTCTTCACGACCGACGCCGAGGCGGGCCTCACGGCGACCCTCGGGCTCGTCCGCCTGCAAGCGACGACCGGGTATCGGTACGCCCCCTCCTACCAATTTTTCGAGACTCCCTCCGGCCCTCGCCTTACAGGGGGTGAGGGGCGTCGAGGCCTCCCTTGGCATCTCGGTCCGAGATGGCGAAATCGTTGGAGATGACGCCGATCTTCCTTACTTTTCTCCTGTGATTGCCGACGCTATGGTGTCGGTTTCCTTCTCAAACCAGCGCGGCCTCCTCCAAACCACGGGCACGATCAAAAGTCCGCGCCCCACGGATCGGACCGGTTCGAACGAGGTCGATACATACGTGAGCTTTGACCTGGAGGGCTCCTACGAAGTAACGTCCCTGCTTGACGCGGTCGTCCGTATCCGGAATATTGGACCTACCGCCCCAGAGCACTGGGCCCGGTACCCTCGTTCTCCAGGGTCCGTCATGGGCGGATTCCGCATTCACTGGTGAGGGAGTCTCTCCGGCACTCCCGCCCCTTTGATGCATTAGTGAACATACCCGGGTCGATCAGCGAACATACCCACGAGGATTCCCTCCCTGCCTTTCGTTCATAGAACCACAGATCATCCATGAGCACCCCGTCGGCCAAAGATGTTATCAATGCGTTTTCCCGCGTGATGCGCGAGAAGCTGGAGAATGGAGAAACCGTCGAGGTCCCGGGCCTCGGCACCTTTTCCGTCGAGCACCGCCCGAGTCGGATGACAGAGGATGCCGACGGGGAGAGTTACATGGCCCCGCCCCGCGACGTCGTTACGTTCGACCCAGCTGAATAACCCACTCTCTCTCGGCAGGTCTTCCACTCCGCCATGTCCACCTCGATCCTTTCTGCTCTCGCCGACGAACTGGACGTTTCTCCCGAACAGGCCCAAAAGCTTCTCATCGCGATGTTGCGGGAGGTGCGGAAACGAGCTCGTCGCGAGGGGGTCCGGCTGCCCGAGTTCGGTACGTTTCGGGAATCCGACGGGCGACTCACGTTTGAGCCGAGCCCCTCCCTGACCCGCGCCGTCAACCATCGATTCGAGGGGCTCCAATCTGAGGAGCTGGACACGGCTCCCGATACCGACGACGATCAGGATAGCGATGATGGGGGACCTAACACCATCACGCTGGGCTATCAAGACTCCGACTGGAGTCCCCTCGACGAAGAATCCTCGTCCGCGACGGCCGACGATGAGGAGGACGAGGAGCCCGATACCGAAGACTTTGAAGTGCCCTCCCCGGAGGAGACCGCCGACACCGATGAGTTCCGCCCCTCAGGCCCCGCTGCCCGCGAGTCTGAGCAAGAGGCTGGCCAGCCCGACCGACTACGCCCAGACACCGACTCGTACGTCGGCGGAGCCGACAGCGACGGACGGGGGCCGGACGAGGCGGAAACTGCTGAACCGCAAGGAGCGGAAAACCGTCAAACGGCCGCCGACGAAGAGCACGACTCGCTCTCAGACATCTGGGCCTCCGACGAAGAGGAAGAGGAAACGGACGACTTCTCTTTTCCCGACGAAGATCCCGCCCCCGCGTCCCCCAGTGCAGCGTCTCCGACCGAATCCACCCCCGAACCGGAGCCAGCTCCCGCCGCCGACCCAGCCGCTCCGTCCGACGCGTCCCCCCCGGGCGAGACGGTTGATCGAGAGACTCGGGAACCAGCACCTTCCTCAACGGACGCGTCCGCCGACCCCGAAGGCTCGACGGGGGCACGCGTGTTCGCCGGACTCCTGGTCGTCCTTCTACTCGGCGGTGCCGGGTGGTACGTCCTCGGACAACAGGGAACCCTTCAACCCCCTCGGGAGACCTTCGCACAAGTGAAGAAGCAAGTTCGCCCACTCCTTGAGTCGGGCTCTCCCGCATCCACCCAGGCGGATGACGGATCCACCGCATCGAATGAGGGCCCGTCCGCAACCGACGAATCCGCTGGAGAGTCGGCTGCCGATCAGACATCAAGTACGACACAGGCCAGCGCCGCTCAGGCCATCGATCCGGCGAACGGCGGATGGACAATCGTCGTTGGCTCACGTACCGAGCGCGCCACTGCCCAGTCCCTTGCCGACAAGTACCGCGCGGTGTTTGAGCCCCGTCACAGGCCGACGCGCAGCGATTTCTCGAAAATGCCACCCAGGAGCTACCGGAGGGGGCCTGGACCCTCGACCTTTAGTTTGTGCTTCCATAGATCCTGTTCTTTTCCCGATCCACCGTCTACATGATCCTCCTTCAACAAGTTGACAGTGTCGCTTCGGACTCCGTGCAGGCCGCAGCCGCTCAGGGAAATTCAGTACTCGACGTTCTGGTGTTGGGGGGATGGGTGATGGTTCCCCTGGTCCTGCTCTCAATTCTCACGATTTACCTACTCGTCGAACGGCTCATCACGATCCGGAATGCCTCGTCCAATCCTGAGGCCATCACGGATCGGGTCCGGGACTATGTGCGCAACGGCGACGTGGAGGGGGCGATCACGTACTGCCGAAAGAAAGATGTCCCGATTACCCGAATTCTGAAACAAGGACTTGAGCGGCTCGGGCGTCCGATCTCTGAAATTCAGGACGCGGTTCAGGCCGCCGGGAAGCACGAAACCTATGAACTGGAGAAGCGCACCAACCTGCTCGCAAGCATTGCCGGGATCGCTCCCATGCTCGGGTTTTTCGGCACCGTCCTCGGCATGATCAAGGCCTTCCAGGAAATTCAGAACCTGCAGGGAAACGTAAACCCGAGTGTCCTCGCCGGAGGAATCTGGGAAGCCCTCGTCACCACCGCCGCCGGCTTGCTTGTGGGCATTCTCGCCCTCTTCGCCTATAATTTCCTGATTGGCCGCATCCGACGCCTTACCAACGACATGGAACGGTCGGCCACGGACTTCATCGATCTGCTGCAGGAACCCGTTTCGTCCGGCCAGCGCAGTGAGACCCTCGGGTAAATCCGCTCCTGGCCCCCCACTTCTTGCCTCCTTCATTCATCCGGCCGTCCCTATGTCCCTCGACTTCTCCCCGTCGCAGGAGCCGATGACCGACATCAGCCTCGCGGGCATGACGGATGTCGTGCTCCTCCTCCTCATCTTTTTCCTCTTAACGTCCAGTTTTGTCCCGCAGATGGGGATACAGGTTACCCTCCCACAGGTTGATAGCTCTGCGCCGGTCGAGGAGCAATCCGTTACCGTCGCCCTTACCGAAGATGGGTCCTACTACGTCAACGGCTCACCGGTCTCTGGGTCCCGCCTTCTCGACGAAATTCGAGCTGCGCGGACTGGGCAGCAGACCTTGGTCCTCCGGGCCGACGAGGGGGCAACAATCGGTCAATTTGCCTCGGTGGCCTCCGCTGCCCGGGCCCTGGACATGCGTGTCTTAATGGCCACCGAGCGTTCCGATCGGTCCCGCTGACGGCCCGGGAGAAAACTCACGCGTTGCCGCCCACGACGACGTTCCGCTCCTCCCTGCTCGCTTCTTCTCTCCAGTCACAAATCTGTCTTCCTCAACCATGCTTGGACACTTCCAACGACAGAAAGCACATCATTACTTCGACCTCATCGACCAGGACGAAGACGGTTACATCGACGGAGATGACTTTGAGCTACAGGCCAGCCGCCTCGCCGACCGACGAGATTTGTCGGATGAGGGACGTGAGGCGTTAACGGAGCAAATGATGGCGTGGTGGGAGCAGCTCTGCGCCACCGTCGATGTAAACCAGGACGACCGAGTGAGCCGGGAAGAGTGGGCTCACTTCTGGAAAGCGGTCAATGCCTCCGTCGAGGAGGGAACGGAGGAAGAAAGAGACCAGATGCTCGCTAGCCTAGAGCAGGCCGGGACCGCAACATTTCAGACAATAGACACCACGGGCAGTGGTGAGATCACGAAGGACGAATTCGAGAACTGGCTTGCAGCCTGGGGCGCCGAGGGGAGTGGGGAGGCCTTCGACCGCCTCGATCGGTCGGGAAACGGGCACCTCACTCGTGAGGACCTCGTTGAGGCGACGAAGGAGTTTTACCTATCCGACGACCCCGATGCGCCGGGCACTGTTCTCTACGGCATGCTTCAGTGAGTCCGGGCCTGGAACCCTCGCCCCCTCCGCCGGCTGCTGCGCCACAGGCAGGTTCCCCCTTGAGCCAGGGGCCCCCATGACGGCTCGGGCGGACTGGTAGGGAGGGCCACGGTCCCTCACGGAGTTGCAAGAGCTATTGTATCACGGTGACTGTACTCCGAGCTACGAAGGCCCCCTCATACTGCTCCTGGACGAATGATCGGGCCTCCTCCGCATCCTCTCGTTGCGCAAACGCTCCCAGTCGCACACGGTAGTACGGCTGGGAGTACTCGACGACAATCGGTGTATCGTCCCGGAAAAGATCAGCGGGTGCGTCGGACTGCACCTCTTGCCACCACTGCCGGACGCGCTCGCGAAAGTCCTCGGCGGCCTTCTGATCCTGTGCCGAGAAGACTTGGATCCTGTACCCCTCAACCGTCTGCCGCACGCCCTCCTGTGCACGCCCCTTCATGAGACGCTGAGGGACCTGATGGGACACTTCAACGGCCTGCTCGGGCGCCTCCACCGGATAGGCAGAGACGTCGAAGGTCTCGGCCCGGGCAATCGTCGCCCGTGCTTGCCCCTCCGAATTCGACGCGTCGGTGTCGGTCTCCGCCCCATCGGTACTTGCCTGCGGCCCGCTGCAGGCGCCGATCAGGGGAATAACAATCGCTAGCAGAAGGAGTCGACGAAGGGTCATTGGCTGGTGCTTCGGGGAAGCTTGGGGAATACATCTAAGGGAGATCAACGTCTTAGGGAGATCAACGGCCCACGGGATGCCAGGTGGTCTTAAACTCGACGAACGGGGTCATCCAGTACGGAGACTGACTGTCCTCCAGACGCCACTCGGCGGCCGTTCGGTCCGGGCGAAACTCGAGGCGAGTCACACTGTCGGCCCCTTCTGTTTCAAGAACCGTGCGCTCCTCAGCGGAGGCCCCTACGCTCAAAATTGCGTCCACGTCCCGGTGCCCGCCGACGTGCTCGCGGAGCTCGGTGCGGTGGCCGGTGAGGACGTTGACGACACCGCCCGGCACGTCGCTCGTTTCGAGCACCTCCGCAACGTCGAGGGAAAGAGTAGGAGCGTCATTGTCGACGATTAAGACTACGGCGTTGCCCGTGACAACGATCGGGGCCATACAGGAAACGAGGCCCAGGAGCGGCGCATGCTCCGGCACGAAGGCCGCGACGACACCGGTCGGCTCCGGCACCGAAAAGTCAAAGTGGGAGGTGGCCACAGGATTCACCGTCCCGAACACCTGTGCAAATTTGTCCGACCATCCCGCGTACCAGAGCAGCCGGTCGATCGCTACGTCCAGTTCCGCCTCGGCCTCCTCGCGTCCGTAGCCGACAACCTCGATAAGCTCCTCGGCAAACGCCTGCCGGCGGGATTCCAGCATCTCCCCCATCCGATACAGGATCTGCCCACGGTTGAACGCGCTGCGCGAGGCCCACCCCTCCTGCGCCTCGCGGGCGGCGACCACCGCGTCTCGAAAGTCTTTGCGTGACGCGCGACAAATATTAGCCACGAACTCGCCTCGATAGTCTTGGGCGGTTATGTATCGTCCGCTTTCGGTTCGGGGGAAGGCCCCGTCGATGTAGAGTTTCCGGGTTTTGTAGACGGGGAGCCGTTCGTGGACGGTGTCGTTTTGGGTTGCCATGATTGTGACTGGACGTTGAGGTACGGAAGCAGACCGTGAACGCCGCCTTCGCGGCCGAAGCCGCTCTCTTTGTATCCCCCAAAGGGACTGGCGGGATCAAACTTGTTGAAGGTATTGCCCCAAATCACTCCGTTTTTCAGGGCCTTCGAGATGGAGAAGAGCTTTGATCCTTTATCGCTCCAGATGCCGGAGGCGAGGCCGTACTCCGTGTTGTTGGCCCGCTCCACGGCCTCGTCCGGCGTCCGGAAGGTGGTCACCGAGAGAACCGGCCCGAAGATTTCCTCCTGGGCGATCCGGTGGCTCTGCGTGACGTCGGTGAAGAAGGTAGGCGGGAACCAGAAACCGCGGTCCGGAAGATCGCACTCCGGCTGATACTTCTCGGCGCCCTCCTTCTCGCCGACGTCTACCAAGCGCCGGATCTTCTCAAGCTGCTGCTTCGAATTGATGGCGCCGATATCGGTGTTCTTGTCCAGGGGATGTCCCACCCGCAGCGTCGAAATGCGGTGACGCAACTTCTGGATGACCTCGTCGGCCACACTCTCCTGCACCAACAGCCGCGAGCCCGCACAGCACACGTGGCCCTGGTTGAAATAGATGCCGTCCACAATGCCCTCCACGGCCTGGTCGATCGGGGCGTCCTCGAAGATGATGTTCGCGCCCTTGCCGCCCAACTCCAGCGTGAGCCGCTTTTTCGACCCGGCAAGTTGCTTCTGGATCTGCTTTCCTACGGAGGTGGAGCCGGTAAACGCCACCTTGTCCACGTCGTCGTGCTCGACGATGGCGGCGCCCACATCCCCGGCCCCGTGCACAATGTTAACGACCCCGGGGGGTAACCCGGCCTCCTGCATAATTTCGGCGAGCTTGATGGCCGTGAGGGGCGTCGTCTCGGCGGGCTTCAGGACGACGGTGTTACCCGTGGCCAGGGCCGGGGCAATCTTCCAGGCCGCCATGAGCAGCGGAAAGTTCCAGGGGATGATCTGACCGCAGACACCGAGGGGGCGGGGACGGCCCGGCCCGGGGAGCGCGTATTCAAGCTTGTCGGCCCAGCCGGCGTAGTGGAAGAAATGGGCCGCCACAAGCGGAATGTCCATGTCGCGGGATTCGCGAATCGGCTTGCCCCCATCCATCGATTCAAGGACGGCAAACTCGCGGGACTTCTCTTTGATCATCCGCCCAATACGGAAGATATACTTCGCCCGCTCGCTGCCGGGCAAGTCCCGCCAGTGGGAGTCGTAGGCCCGCCGGGCCGCGTTCACGGCGCGGTCGACGGTGGCCTCGGTCGCACGTCCAACCTCGGCGAGCGTCTCTTCGGTGGCGGGACTGATTGACGGGAAATAGTCGTCCGCCTCGTGGAATTCCCCACCAATGAAGGCTCCGTACCGGTCCGCTAGACGAACATGGTCGGCGGATTGCGGGGCTGGGGCGTATTCCCACCGGTCGCCAAACAGGAGCTCGCGCGCGGTATCAGCGGTATCAGGGGCCGCCTCGATTTCGGACATGATAGGATGGAGCAAATTCGAAAATGCGCAAGGGAGATCGTTCTCAAAACGATCCGCTTACCCAAGAGACAGGTACCGCTTCGAATGGTAGCGGCCCTGCCGCTCCTTCTCCAATTGCAGCAGCAAATCGTTGAGGAGTGAAGAAGCACCAATACGGAAGCGGTCGGCCGTCAACCAATCGTCCCCAAGGACTTCTTTGACCATCACCAAATAACGAAGGGCCGTTTTGGCGTCTCGGATTCCCCCTGCGGGCTTCATCCCCACCTTCTGCCCGGTGTCAAGGTAGTGATCCCGGATCGTCTCAAGCATGACCAAGGTCACCGGCATCGTGGCCGCTGGTTTTATTTTCCCCGTGGAGGTTTTGATGAAATCGGCGCCCGCGTCGATCGCAATCTGACTCGCCAAGCGAACGGCGTCGTAGGTCTCAAGCTCTCCCGTCTCCAAAATGACCTTGAGATGGGCGTCGCCCGAAGCAACCGCCAGTTCTCTGATCTCCTCGTGAACGCGCTCGTACCGGCCCGAGAGGAACGCATTCCGGTTCATCACAACGTCGATTTCGTCGGCCCCGGCGTCCCGAACGCGCTTCACCTCCTCCACGCGCTCTTCGAGTGCCGCCTGTCCACTCGGAAAGTAGCTAGCCACCGAGGCCACATTGACGTCCGTTCCCGCCACCTGCTCCCGCGCAATCTCCACCATCGGCGGATAGACACAGACGGCCCCAACAGAGGGGTAATCCTGATCACTATGGGGGGCTGGCGTCAACGCTTTCTGACAGAGAGACCGAACCTTTCCTGGCGTGTCTGCCCCCTCCAATGTGGTCAGGTCCAGCATCGTAATGAGCATCCGCAGTCCCTGGACTTTCGCCTCCGTCTTAATGCTGCGCGTAGCAAGGCGATCCGCCCGTTCGTTGGCGGCCACCTCGTCTACGGTTGGGACCTGCGGCGGACGGTAATCCGGCTCATCAGTGCTACTCATTCCGTGTGGGGTCTTGGGAAACGTGCTACACGAGCGAGGGCTCCCCTCCTCGATCCGCTGCGCCCCTGTGAATCGCTTCGCGGGCGCAGTGGTTCTCGGAATCTGTTTGGGCCGTCGGGTTACCGCTCGACGACCTCATCCAGGTTATACCGTTTGCGCTTGTCCCAAAGGGTCTTTTTCGAAATTCCAAGATCCTCGGCAATGTCGGCGTAACTGTCATCGGCCCGGGCCTCGAGGGTCTGCCGGATGTAGGCCTTCTCCACCTCCTTCAACGTGCGGCCAGGGGGAAACTGAAACGCATCGTCCGAGATGCGGACACCATCCAGTCGCCCCGGCGGGGCAAGCGTCATATCCTCGTCCCCAATGAGTTCACCGTCGGTGAAAATCATGGCCCGCTCCAACACATTGCGCAGCTCCCGGACATTCCCGGGCCAGGTGTGATCGTAAAGCTTTTCCTGAGCGGCGTCCGTGAATCCCTGCACGTTTTTGCCAAATTCTTGGTTAAACTCCGCCACCATCTCGCGTGCAATAAGCATCACGTCGTCCCCCATCCGACGAAGGGGGGGCAGCTTCACGTTCACCACATTAATTCGGTAAAACAGGTCCTTGCGGAACGTATCCTGCTTCACACTCTCCTCCAGATCAGAATTCGTCGCACACAGGATTCGCACGTCGGCCGAAAGGTCTTCCACACCGCCCAACCGCCGGAACTGTCGGCTTTCGAGGAAGGAAAGCAACTTCGCCTGCAGGGCCATGCTCATTGAATCAATCTCGTCGAGGAAGAGCGTGCCCTGATCGGCCACCTCGATGAGTCCCTCCTTCGAATCGCGCGCATCCGTGAAGGCGCCTTCCTCGTACCCAAAGAGTTCGGCTTCCAGGAGATTGTCCGGAAGAGCAGCGCAATTGATGTCCGTAAACGACTCTTTCGCCCTGGGGGAGTTGTAGTGAAGCGTCTTCGCCGCGAGATTTTTTCCCGTTCCGGTCTCTCCGGTGAAGAGCACCGTCGTGTCGGAGGCGTTACAGAGGGTCTCGATTGTGTCCCGAACCCGCACAATCGGATCGCTTTCTCCCAAGATGCCCTCGATGGGAAAGGCCTGTTGCTGCTCCGTTTTAATCTGCTCCAGTTCCTGCTGCGCCCCGTAGAGCTCGATCGACTTTTCGAGCAGGGCGCGCATTTCTTCCAGGTTGACGGGCTTTTCGATGTAGTGGAACGCCCCCTGACGCATGGCCTCCACGGCCGTCTGCACGGAAGAGTGTGCCGTCATAATGATCACCGGAACGTCGAGCTCTCGCTCCTGCAACGTCTCCAGAAGCTCGACACCGTTCATCTCCGGCATCATCATGTCGGCCACCACAACGTCGGGGTCGTCGGCGCCGTCGTCGAGGGCGTCCAACATAGAGACCGGATTCAAAAACGCTTCGACCTCGTAGCCATCCCGCTCTAGAACATTTGAGAACAAGTTGCCGATTTTAGGTTCGTCGTCAACGACAAAAATTCGCTTGTTCATAGAGAGGCAGGATGTCTGATTTGGAAAATATGGCCAGAGGCAACGTTACAAAAAGTACTCTCGGAGGGATATTTCCAAACCCGGGATGGTAATCTTACAAATTGAGAGTCATTTTGTACGCCCTTGCTTGAGAATTGACGGGGAAGAGGACCGATAGGATTCCTGTCAAATCAATTTGCTCCAGAAAATCAATCTTTCAAGATGGTCGGAGGAGGCGGTTTCGTCGGGGGGGCGCAGATCAACAACTCTACAACCCTGCCGTATGACGACGGCGGATTCCCGTTCATTCTGTTATCCGCCATCTGCATTTGCCCATGGTTCTCCACCGGTCTGCGCTTGCCCTGGCGGTCCTGTTGGTTGTAGGGGCTTGCGGAACGTCGAACTCTGATCGGTCCGACACTGTCGGAACCGACGACCTTGGCCGAACCGTCGAAATTGCCCCCCCAATCGAGCGCACGATCTCACTCGCTCCCAATCTCACCGAACTGATCTACGCAGCAGGGGCTGGATCCACCCTCGTCGCCGTGACGTCATCCGACGACTACCCCCCTGCCGTGGACTCGCTCGACCGCGTGAGTGCACTGCCCATCGACTTCGAAGCCGTTGCAACCAAAAGTCCGGATCTCGTCCTCGCCACCGACCAAATCAACCCCCCCGGTGATACGGAGACGTTCGAGGCGCTTGACGTTCCCATTTATTTTTTCTCCTTCGACTCCCTCGATGATGTCTTCGACGCGCTCCGGACGACGGGATCTCTTATAGGAACGGAAGCCCGGGCGCGAGACAGTGCTCAGGCACTCGAACGACAGTTGTCGGCACTCCGCGCTCGCACCGACTCTCTCTCTTCCGAGGAGCGCCCCCGCGTCCTCGTGCTGATCGGAGACGATACCCTCTACAGCTTCGGTGCGGGAAGTTACATCCATGAACTCGTGGAGGTTGCAGGCGGGCGCAGCATCACGGCGTCTATCGAGACGAAAGCTCCTACGTTGAGCGAAGAATTTGTTCTCACCGAAAAGCCAGACGTGATCGTCGGCGCTTGGGGGTCGAACTACGATTCCGACCGCCTTCTGGAACTGCACCCGACGTGGGACGTCGTCCCGGCTGTTCGAAACGGCCGGGGGTACGGCCTTCCGTCCAATCTGCTCCTACGACCCGGTCCCCGCCTCTTGCAGGGTGCGCGGCGAATGGCCGCTCACCTCCACCCGGACCGGTTCGGGGATCTCGATCGCCCGTCCGTGCGAGCCGATTCACCGATCTCTTCGCCGTCCGCAAAAACCACTGCTGTTGAACGATGAAACGTCCCTGGCTCGTCGGCCTCGGGCTGGGGGCGGCTCTGTTCGGCACCGTAGGGGTGGCCGTTTCAGTGGGCAGCACCGCGATTGGCTGGACGAACGTATACGAGGTATTGGGCCGTCACCTCTTAGGTCTGGAGACCGACGTGAGCCCCACCGTCGATCGGATCGTCTGGCAACTACGGCTGCCCCGGGCCGTTCTTGCCGGGATTGTTGGGGGCGGTCTCTCTATCGTCGGGGTGGCCATGCAAACGCTGGTACGGAATCCGTTGGCAGAACCTTACATCCTAGGGATTTCGAGTGGGGCGTCTGCTGGCGCCTCGCTTTTCTATCTGGGCTTCCTCCCCCCCCTCCTCTCCGAAACACTCACGATGCCGGTCGCGGCGTTTCTCGGGGGGCTGGCGTCAATCAGCCTCGTTTACCTCGTCGCACAGGACGGCCCGCGCGTCTCTGTGGCGCGACTACTCCTGGCCGGCGTGGCCATGTCCGCCCTAATGGGGTCCCTTACCTCCTTCATCACCTTTTCCTCTCCGGAGCCCGATAAATTACGGGCCGTTCTCTTCTGGCTGCTCGGCTCACTGAACGGCGCGCGCTGGATCGAACTCCCCATTCCCGCTCTGGCGACGGGACTCGGTCTCATCTGCCTTCTGGGCCTCGCGCGCCCCCTCGACGCGATGCTCGTGGGGGAAGAGCCCGCCCAGAGCCTCGGCATGCCCGTGGAGGCACTCAAGAAAGGCATCATCGTCCTCGCTGCGCTGGTAACCGGCACCCTTGTGGCCGTCTCCGGTGCGATCGGTTTCGTCGGACTCATCGTCCCCCATGCGGTACGTCTTCTGGCCGGCGTCCCTCATCGTCGATTGGTCCCCCTCAGCTTCCTTTCGGGCGCCATCTTCCTCTGCTGGGCCGATATCGCCGCCCGCACGATTCTCCCCGCTCAAGAGTTGCCCGTCGGCATCCTCACGGCCCTTTGCGGGGTCCCCTTCTTCCTGGCCCTGCTGCGCCGCCGGAACTACAGATTCGGATAGGCGGCCCCGTCCCGAGAAACGCCCCACGCCTTCACCGTGCATCCGTATCGGCCTGAACAGTCGAGACCGGGCCCTCATCGGGAATTTGCACCGTGGACGCTTCCGAAGTTGTCGCGACGGTGCGAACGGCAGGTTCTACCCGGCGGTGAAACCGCCCAACCAATAACACCGCCGCCGCGGCCAGCCCGACGACCAGGCCCCACCACAATCCCTCAGGGCTCCCGGCGGTCACGCCCCAGTAGTACCCCGTCGTGAGGCCGATGCCCCAGTACGTAACCAGAGCGACCCCCATCGGCACCCGCGTGTCTTTCAGTCCCTGGAGCGCCCCGTGGGCCGCCACCTGAAGGCCGTCAAACATCTGGAAAATCGCCGCGACCCCCAGTAGGCGCACCGCCAGCGCGATCACGTCGGCGTTCTTCGGGGCAGACAGATCCAGGTACAACCCCACGATGGGGCGGGGAAAAGTCACAAACACCGTGGCCGTAATCGCCATGAACACCGTTGCCAGCCCCATCGCGACGCCGCCTGCCCGCCGGGCCGAGGCCGCATCGTTTCGTCCGGCGGCCTGACCAACCCGTACGGTCCCGGCCATCCCAATGCCCAGCGGCACCATAAAGGTGAACGCTGCGCATTGGAGGGCAACCTGATGGGCGGCGAGGGCGGTCGTCCCGAGCGTTCCCATCATCACGGTCGTCACCAAAAAGAGGCTGGACTCAATCCCGCGGGACACTCCCATCGGTCCCCCGATGCGTAAAAGCTCTCCCAAATAGGCGCGGTCCGGACGACGGAAACGCCGAAAGATGTCGTACTCGGAAAACGGGCGTACGCGATGGACGAACCCCGATAGGGCCCCGAAGAGTGCGTTGAATACAATCGTTGTTGCCCATCCGGTGCCGGACAGTCCAAGGGCCGGGAGTCCCCAATGCCCAAACATTAGCAACTCGTTTGCCGCTACGTTGAGCCCAACACCGATCAGGGTAATCACGGTCACGGGAAGGGGGCGCGAAAGCCCCTCAACAAAGCTCCGAAGTCCCGCAAAGCCCAGGAATGGAAGGACGCCCCATCGGGCGGCGCGCAGGTACGACATGGCTCCGTCCACCGCCACCTCATTCTGGCCGGACCAGACCAGAATTGGCCTCAGAATACTCAAAAACCCAAAGATGAGTATACCCAGGCAAAGGCAAAGCCACAGTCCCTGACGCACGCTTCGCGACGCAACAACCGGGTCTCGTGCCCCTACTGCCTGCGAAACCATCGGCCCCACGGCGCGAATCGTACCCATCCCGACGGTTCCGAAAAAGAAAAAGACGGTGTGCCCCAGGGCTACTCCCGCCAGGGCATCGGGCCCGAGGCGCCCGACCATCACTGTGTCTACGAAGCCCATGGAGATGAACGCCAGCTGGGCTGCCACAATCGGGCCGGCCAACTGCAGGGTCGATCGGAGCTCGCGGCGCAACGAGGAAATTGCAAACACCGAACTACGGGTACGAGGAGAGACACGGGAATGGGTGTGTACCCGCGGAGTAGCTCGTCGTTTTCAGAAAACAGAGGGAGCCGTTCGAACTCACCACGTCTTCGTCCATCTCTCGTCTCCTAAGCCACCAGCTTAGAAGTAGAGAGAAACGGGGCGCGGACTCGTACCTGCCCGAGTCCGAATGAGCGTTCGTGAACAGTTTTTGAACGACGGGTCGTGAAAGTTCGCCCGACAATGCGTGAGGGTCCGACCTGCCATTTTCTGCCGCCTAACAAATGCCAGACGCACCTCTCCGTTCAAGAGGAACGTCGATCTTACAACAGACGAAGACGCTCCTCCGACTGCCCCCTATCGCCCCTCCTCAGTGTCTTCAACGAACTGATCCATCCGTTCTTCCGAAGGTTTTTCGTCGGAGGGCGCTACTCCGGCTGTGCCCTGCTCCGACGACTGTCCCGCCGTTGCTTCTCCCTCCCCGGACGAACCGGTAAGATGCGAGTACAAAACAGCCGCAAGCAGTAGGTTGATAAGTACGAAGAACAGAATGGCAAAGAGGACTACGCCCGGTTCGAGCTCAAAATCAACGCGTTCTGCGGATTGCAATGGAAGAAGCAGAAGGCTGGGACCGATTTCAGTCATGACAGACCACGGGGCAAAACGGAGTGTGTGTTATTAAAAGGAATCCGTTACTCTAAAAATGAGTCACAATGAAGATGTCGGAGAAAATGGGCACCATCAAAATAAGTTGATCGATAGCTCACACAAATGGCCATACAGGACCCTCAGGGTCGTGGTCCATTCGTCATTCCCCACCCCGAACCGTCGACTTAACAGTTGATACTGGTTGCCCGGTCCAACCGCTTCCCCCAGACAGCAATGGACCTAGAAACAGATCTGTCCGAAACATCTCGGGCAGGAAAAAGCTGGGGACCTAGGAATCTCATCGTTTTTTCTTCGGGGCAACCTTGTGGGGGAGGACATCGGCTCGATCCGCCGGCTCCAATTTGCACCGGGATCTTCCCGTGTCTCGAGCTGGCCCCAAACCTGCTCGACAGGGGCCGGCACTTCGACGTGGGTCGACGACGGTGGTGGAGTACACGTGCTGTGTGCCGATCATCCACGGCCCCTCCGCGCACTCCGCTTTGGATATCGGGTCATGGGTGTGCAGATCAACGTGTCCCTGTCTGTCGTCAAGTCGGTGGGACCGTGAGAGACAGGCCGCGTTCGCCAACGCCCTTGCCTCTCAATCAAGGGCTTTACCAAGAACGGCGTCTACTAGTACCGGTCTTTGTTCCCGCCCGGCGCCCGCAAGCCGGGTTCGGTCAGATGACCAACAGTGTGCAACACAGCCGCCGGACCACAAAACCGGGCTTCAACGACACCGAACTGGAACCTCGCCCGGACGACCACTCCGTCCACCTTCCCACGTTCGGCAACGTCAACTGCAGAGGGGCCCCGTTGAACTCGGGGATTCGGAGGAAGGGCTTCGTGACATTCGCGGCCCACACACTAGTCCTATACTCACTGGTCCCATACTGATGTGTGGATGCCGGCATCCGAGACGTGCCCCCGCTCTACGGTCGCGCTTCTCGTCGCTGAACATCTCGGCCGCGAAATCAACCACATTCGCACCCCCGCCGAACGGGTACAACCCAGACTCTTCAATGAGAACGACGAGTGAGGGCCCCGACTACACGGGGTCGATGACGGCGTCCGTGAGCGAGGAGGAGACCTCAATCTCACTGTGGAGGGTACGATGGACCGGGCACTTGTTAGCAATCTCCAGTAGCCGTTCGCGTTGCTCGTCGCTCAAATCCCCAGTCAATTCGATATCGCGCTCGATCCGTTCCACCGTGCCGCTGTCTGTCTCGCAGTGCTCACAATCTTCGGCGTGGACCTTTTCGTGAGTGAGCCGGACGGACGCCTCCTCCAGCGGCCAGTCTTTCTCATCGGCGTACATCCGTAGGGTCATCCCCGTGCAGGTCCCCAGCGCGGATAACAGAAGATCGTACGGAGAGGGGCCGGCGTCGGTCCCCCCTACTGCTTCGGGCTCGTCCCCAACCAAGCGATGTCTTCCCGCCGTAATCTCCGTGCGAAACCCGTCTCCCGTCTTCGTGACGACCTCTCCTTCCGCAGAGGTCGTCTCGTCCTCCGAAAACTCAACGTACTTGCGAGCCCAGGCCCCGAGCACGACGCCGATGTACTCGGCGTCCGACGGATCGGTCAGCAGGTGATGCGCATCATCCAGGGACACGAAACTCTTCGGGTGTTTGGCGGCCTTGAAAATCCGTGCGGCGTTCTCGATGCCCACGGTTTGATCCACCGGTGAGTGAGAGATCAGGAGCGCGCGGTCCAACGTCCGGATGGTCTCCTGCATTTTCGTCGCCGCGAGATCTTCTAGGAATTGCTTCCGGATCGTGAAGGCCCGCCCGGCGAGCGAAATACGCGCCTCCCCGCTGCTTTTGATTTCTTCCAAGGAATCGTCTAGATGCTGGGTCACATGCTCCGGGTCGTAGGGCGCCCCAATGGTGGCCACCGCTTCTGAGCCCTCAATTCGATGGGCCGCCTGTAGGACGGCCGCGCCGCCCAGCGAGTGCCCAATGAGAATCCGCGGGGCCTCGTGATGATCGGCCAGATAGTCGGCCGCCTCCACGAGGTCATCGACATTCGAGGAGAAATTGGTGTCGGCAAAGTCGCCTTCGCTCTCCCCGAGCCCCGTAAAGTCAAACCGCAACACGGCAATGTTCTGCCGATTCAGGGCTCGACTAATGGCCCCCACCGCCCGCAAATCCTTCGAGCAGGTGAAGCAGTGGGCGAAGAGAGCATGGGCGTCGGGCGTGCCCTCGGTCGGCGTGTCCAATCGCGCCGCCAGCCGATTCCCTTGTTGATTCGAAAAATGAATTTTTTCAAACGACACAATTCTGAGACCTGCTGATCAGACGAAAGGTAACGGTGGCTGCTCGCAATCCGCTCCCAAACTACTTAGATCATTCCACTGCGAGAAGCGACTCGGGCCGCTGTTCAACATGCACGGTGGGTTCGTCGCCCAAGTACGGGGGCAAACCGATGGCCGGTTGTGTCGGCAACAGGCGCGTTACACGCTGCATCGGAAGCGAGTATCGCCCCCTCTTATCTCGGTGTCCCCGGTCGGGCCGTCACGTCGAATGAGAACCGGCGGGTATTTTCGGGGGCGCCGTTGGTGAAAGACCGTTCGACGAAGGTGACGGTGCCCGACCGATGAATAAGAAGAACCGTGGAAGCGCGGGTCCCGTACTTCTCCCCGTCGATAAAAATGGGCGAAAGCATCCGTTCACGCTTCCTCCCAATCCCGGTGTCGGGCAGCTCCTCGTTCGGCGCCGGGCGACGGTCCTCAAGCAGGGTGAGCAGTGATTCGGGCGAAACGTCGTCCGCCTGGACCCGGTCCCGCAGAGTGCTCTTCGCCCGCTCAACTTTGGGCCAGGGGGTGTCGAGGTGATCGTTACTCAGACCGTACAACCCGGCGTCCAGGGCATGGACCGTTCCCTCTCGGTTCGACAAGTAATACAGGGAGGTCGGGGTGCCCAGAAGCAAGTTAAACCCATTGTAGCGGTCGGCCTCCGCCGCAATCCGGTCGAGATAAGGGCGGGGCGCGGGTTCGTCTCGAAGATAGTCGGCCACGAGCATTCCTCGGGACCGTACCTCTTCCCGCCGGGGATGCTGGTCTCGGATATTGGTGACAACCCCCCAGTGCCCACGCCGGGTAACCCCCATCCAGGTCCCCCCGGCCGTACGATCGCGCCCGGCCAGCACGTGGGGCGCATCGTCCCAGAAGGTGGCGGGGTCGGCCGGCCGATCGTAAAACTCGTCCCGGTTTCCCGCAAAGACGAGAGAGTAATCCGGATGCTGATCGTACTGGAAAACGAGTAAGCACATGGGCGAGAGGGTGCGGTGCCGGGTACGCAACGGCCTGATCCCGGTGTACGAGTCGGTATCAACCGTGGTTCGATGATTTTACTTCCGACGGATCTACGGACCTGCCTTCCGTTTTTCAACGGCGATCAGCCGGGGGGGATCGTTCTTCTGGTTCACGAAGCGATATGAAAGCGCGTGAAACCGCTCCTGGGGGAGGCCTTCAGCCCACGCGTCGACCGCTTCAGCCTCTCTCGTTCCCTCCTCGTGTCCCGTGTAGAGTACAATCGTTACGACGCCCCCCGGCCTTAAGACCCGAAGGCTCGCGTTGAGGGCCGGGATGGTGGTCTCCGACGTGGTCGTCAGGTCGGACGCACTCCCCGGAAGATACCCCAAGTTAAACGTAACCGCCCCCACTCTCCCAACCAGCTCCTCCGGAAGACAACGTTCCATCTCCTCGTGACCGTCCTGCACGAGACTCACCGCTGCGTCCACCTCCGCCGATGCCAGCCGGGCCCGCGTCTGTTCGATGGCCTCCGCCTGCACATCGAATCCAAACACCCGGCCCCCAGAACCAACGCTTCGTGCCAGGGCGAGTGTGTCGTGGCCGTTGCCGACCGTTGCGTCCACCGCAACCTCTCCTTCGTCGAGGACCTGACGGACCAGAACGTGTACGTAATCGAGGACAGAGTGAATGGACATTGAGCAATCCGGGAGCGGGTCAGAGAGCGCAACGGGAAAGGGTACGGAATTCGGGACACTCCCCCAAACTCCTCGAATTTTTCTTCGAGGATCGAATCTGAACCGGCCTTCACTCGTGCCCTGAACGGTACTATCCTTAGCACCCCGAACCAATTTCCGGTCGTCTACGGGACGAATTCAATATTTCCTCTGCAAGCCCCGGCCGCCGCATGTCCGTCCACGTTGATCTCGGTGAGCGAAGTTACGACGTCCACTTCCGGTCCCTCCGCAGGCTCCCGTCCCTCCTCGACAG
>PXTG01000027.1 GCA_003023365.1 Bacteroidetes bacterium QH_7_62_13
CAGTTGGTAGAGCGCTGGAATCGCACTCCAGAGGTCCTGGGTTCGAATCCCAGTGGCTCCACACCGCCTGACGAGGTGATTGCCCTCGCTTCAACACCCGACTGGGTGAGACAAGCGAGGGTTTTCTACTGGTACATCACTGCGTGACGACGAGGCGAGGGCGCAACAGACACCCGCAGTCTTGCCTCCGCGGAAGGAGGCCGTCTAGGACGGTGGGAATCCCCAAAGAAATGAGGGGGATTGTTGACAGCGGGTCACTCGTCGTCTTCGTCCCAAAGGTCCTCCAGTTCATCGATCGTCGTATCCGACGGCTCTTCCTGCAGCTCTCCACCGTCGTCCCGCACGAGAGCGAGAATGGCGGAGTGGGGGACGATCATGTAATGCGTGTCGTCGTACCGCAGGTCGAAGGCCTCACTCGGCAGGAAGAAGGCATGATCCCCGGGTTGGGCCTGGAGGGGAAGGTATCGGACAGGGGTCGTCGATTCCTTCCACGACTCTGTCTCGCTGTACTCGGGGTTCTGGGTAAGGTATCCAGGGCCAGTTTTGACGACTCGGCCATTTTTCACGTCCTCCTGACCAGACACTGAGGCGGGGAGAACAAGTCCCGTATCGGTTTTTTCTTCGCCCGTTTGCGGTCGAACGAGAACGCGGTCGCCAACGACGATTAATTCCGCCATGATGCGGGGAATGATCGTGAGAAAGCCGAAGGATACTGGAGGGGGGAGTACATTCACTCAACCCCGGCGCTAACGGGCCTTCCAGGAACGAGATTCCGACGTCCCCAAAGTTTCTACAGAACACACACGTCCCCCGCTTCCGACAAACGTTGGGAACGGGCGGCCCAGCCAGGGCTGCTCCTACACAAAGTGAAGCACGACGAACACGAGCAGGCTGACGACGCCCGCCGCAACGGCCATCAGGCGAATCGTACGGTTAACGGGGTTCTCCATGGCGGTAGAAGAATGTGTGCCGATGGATATGGTGGGGGTTTGACCGAATCTACGTCTAGTATAGGTAAATTCTGGATGGATTCAAAATTTTGGTTCCCTCCCTCATCACGATATGGGAGTGAGTGTGGCTCTGGTCTCGGTTACTTCTGGAGGAGACCCTGTCGGTGGCGGCGGAGGTCGCTTGTGCTTTACTGAGCTAGACGACTCAGGCGAATATAGCTAGCGGTGGGGATTTGACCGGCGTAGTCTTAGAATGGTGTCGCCTCCCAACCTCCCCCTCCCAAATCCTTAGCTTTTGGATAAGCAACGTATCCCGATGCTTCGACGAGGAATGGCTTCGATGCTCGTGGGGCGGATGAGGAGGAGCCGCGTCGCTACGCCGCTTGAAGGGTGGGCTGCGGCGCAGTGGGAAGCGTGAACGAAAAGGTTGAGCCTTCACCGGGAGCGCTTTCGACCGTCAGGTTTCGGTCGTGAGCGGCCAGAATGTGCTTGACGATGGCGAGGCCGAGCCCCGTCCCCCCCTGATTCCGGGAGCGACTCTTGTCTACGCGGTAGAAGCGCTCGGTAAGACGGGGAAGGTGCTCCTCGGGAATGCCGATGCCGTCGTCTGCAACGCTGAGCTCAATCTCGTTTCCCGAGGTGGCCCGGGCGCGGAGCGCAACGGTGCCGCCGGGTTCGTTGTATTTGATGGCGTTGTCGGCCAGGTTGACGAGGACCCGGCGAAGGCGGTCCGGATCGCCGTGTACGGGGGAAAGCTCTTCGTTGACGTCCAGGCGAAGCGCAACGTCGTTCTCGTGCGCCTTGAGCTCCAGTGAATTATATACCTCCTGAAACAAAGGGGCGACCTCGAACGACGTTGTGGACATTTCCATCTCGCCTGTTTCAATTTTCGTGATCGCCGACAGGTCCCGGGCAAGATTTTCGAGACGGCCGACGTTGTGGAGAATTTTCTCCAAGAACGTCTGATTGACGTCGTCGTCGTCGAGGGCGCCGTCGAGGAGGGTCTCCGCAAAGCCCTGGATGGAGAAGATGGGCGTCTTTAGTTCGTGGGAAACGTTGCCGATAAACTCTCGCCGGTAGTTTTCCCGTTTCCGAAAGTCCTGAATTTCGGTTTCGAGTTTCTGGCCCGTCCGGTACACTTCCCAGCGGAGCGTATCCAGTTCGTCGGTGCGGGCGCCGGTGGGGGCCGTCAGGTCCTCGAAATTGTGTTGACGAATGTGGTGAAGTGCTGTGTGTGCCTGGTCTAGCCGGTGGTGAAGAAGGAGGTGAGCGACTCCGTAGACCAGGCTGCCCAGCCCGAACCCGACGGCGGCGTCCACCCATAGGGCCCAGTTGGTTCCCCATGCCGCCCCGATCCCGGTAACGAGCGCCACGGGCCCGGCCATTTTGAGGGCCAGACGATTCACAACGGGGGGAAGCCACCGCTCCAGCGAGGTGGGCATGACGGGTTGACCATCGAGCAGTAGAACGGTTCGGGTATGATAATTGAAGTTCCCGAATAGGGGTTCCGGGTTCAACCTCAACGTAGATTATGATAGTGATAACGCGGAGTGGGCCTCGAAGCGGTCAGCGTTCTCGGGCGGGGGAGTCAAGCGCGTCAAGCAAGCTCGGGAGGGGAGGGTCGTACGCCTCGCCGAACAGTTCGAAGGAAACGCCGTCCGCTACGGATTGGAGCGGTCGTTGCTCTTCGATGACGGGCCGGTAGGTCTCGTAGCAGTACAGGGCCTGCCGGGCCGTTTCTTGGTCGGCCTCGTTCGCCTCCACCACGCAGTCGATGAGGGCGGACGGAGAGTGGCGCAGGTGAGCGGGGCGATCGGCGTCTTCGGAGGGGGGTGGAAGCGTGAAGAAGGCGAGTCGCCGCGGGTGGGGGGCACCGTCGGCCTGCAACGCGCACACGACACGCTTGACGACTCCGTGGGTGACCAGGTGGTCCGGATGGCCGCTCACGTTGGGACGTAGCCTCGCCTCGCGTGAGGGTAAGGAGATGCACTTCGTGGCCCTCCCGGCGTTGCCGCGCGAGGGCAGGAGCGGGCCCGAAGCATTCGTCGTCGGGGTGAGGGAAGACGTAGAGGAGGGTAGCCATTGGTTTACGCGGGGCGGAAGAGAGAGAGAACTGCGGATCACTGCGTCTATGTCCGAGCGAAACGGTCGATCACCAACTCGTCCTACGGCGTATCCTCTTCGATAACTTCGTGGAAGACTGTTTGTCCGGTCTCCAGCATACGACGAACGTAAGGGTGGCACAGCTGACAGTTTTTGCCGAAGGTGACGTGGACCTGAAGGTCGTCGATCGAGTCGGCACCGGTGTCCTCCGCCACCGTCTTCAGGGCCTCGAAGGACTGGTCGTAGCAGTAGCAGCGGTCAATGGTCATGGCAGGAGGAGGGGTGTGAAGGGACGCTATGGGATCGATGGGGAGACCGGGGCTTTATCCTGTTGCCAGGCCGTTCCTCGATGCGACTGATCGAATGCAGTGCGGAACCGGTCGGGATGAAGGACCTCGGCCAGGATTTCTACGGACGTGGCGAGGCGCGGTCCCGGCCGATTGAAGAAGTGGTTGCCGTCGGTCAGATACACGTGACCGTTCTCCACAGCCCGCAGAGAGGACCATCGCCGGTCGCACCGGAGGGCATCCATTTCGGCGTCGGTTCGGGCGAGGCCAAATCCGCAGGCCATTACGACGAGCCGATCCGGATCGGCGTCGTGCAGCGCATCCAGATCCGTGCGGCGGCGGCCGAAGACCGGGGTTCCTCCCGCCGTCCTCAGAAGCGTCGGGATCCACCCCCCGGCACCCATCAGCGGGTCGATCCACTCCAGGGCCGCGACCGTCGGACGAGCGGACGGGGACGGAGGCGCGACCGCGGCCGATACGGCCTGCATGCGGTCCTGCATCCGCTCGACGAGGCGCTCACCCCTCTGCGGACAACCGAGGGCATCGGCCACGCGCCGGATGTCTTCGTGCACATCGGGGAGCGAACGAGGCTCCAGCGCCACCACCGTTGGGTCTCCCTCAATGCGGTCGGCCACGGCCTGCTCCACCGCCGGGAGCGACACGGCACACACCTCGCACTGTGATTGAGTAAGGATGAGGTCCGGGCGAAGCTCGTTCAGCCGTTCGACGTCCACGTCGTAGACGGACATCGCCTCGTCGAGCAGGGTGCGCACCCGAGCGTCAATCTCGCGGCTCGATCCCTCCAGGGGCACCTTCGGGGCCGTGAGGGCGGGCAGAGCGTCGACCTCGGGAGGATGGTCGCACTTGTGCGAGCGGCCCACGAGGGCGTCCCCGTGGCCGAGGGCAGCCACGATCTCGGTCGCGCTGGGAATGAGGGAGACGATGCGGGACATGGCGGGGGCATGCGATTACTGGTACGCCGAGGTCGGGGCCGGGTCCAGTCGAAGGGCCGGCACCAGTCGCTTCAGCAGGGCCACGCCGCCGAACAGGACCCCTACGTACGCCGCGTTCCCTGCCAGGCTGTTGGCGAGGTACGGGAGCCCGGCGACGTAGCAGGCCCAGAGGCCCGAGATCGTCGGCGGATACGTATCGAACAGCCACCACATGCCGAAATTCGTAACCAGAAAGAACAATAGCGTCCCGGCCACGGTCGCCCCGGCCACCCGCCCGACGCTTCGACCGGTCCGGAGCCCGAAGCCGAGGAGCCCAATGGCCGCAAAGCCGCCATACACGAACGGCATGAGCGAATGAAAGCCGATCACGAGGTCGCCCAGCAGTAGCGCCACGAGGGATACGCCGAGACTCACCCATCGATTCGCAAAGTGTGCCCCACCGAACAGCGCCAGCGCAGCGAGGGGCGTCACGTTGGGGGGGTGGGGCACCAGACGGGCGGCCGCAGCGAGGAGCACGATGCCGGTGAGGACGGCAAAGCGAACAGATCGATCACGGGACAGCATGGCGGAAGAGAATACTTGGATCTAAGGGAAAGTGGTGTGCTGCGTCATGTCGGGAGACTACTGCGTCTCGCGAAGAAAGAGCACGTGCGCCGGTGCGTTGCCCGTCTTAAACCGAGTAACGACGTCGCCCGCTCGATCAATCACAAGTGCCGTACCATCGGCCGTCAGGAGCGGCCCCCCAGAATCATCGACGGGGAAACGAGTGACGTAAAGGTCCTGGGTTACGTCGTCGTAGCCGACGGCCGAGATGCCGGTTAGGCTTTCGCTTTGCGGAACGTCCAGGGTTGTGTCCAGGGTATTGGCGTCGGTGTCCACCCGAAAGATTTCGCCCGTTCCGCCTCCGTACGTTTGGCTGCCGCTGATAGCGTACAGTTCCTCGGCTTCTTCCGAATAGTAAGCCGACTGGCTCCCATTCGCCGAGCCGACCGGGGCTCCCAGTTCGACCCTGCCCTCGACCTCCTCTTCGTTGGAGTTCAGGAACAGCACCTCGGAAGATTGTTCAGCGCCGCCCTGGCAGACCACAGCGACCTCGTTCTCGCCGTCTACGAACACGCTCTTTGGACTCGGGCAGTCATTAAGGGACAGCGTACTCGTCACGACGTCGGTTTCTGTATCGAGAACCGAGAGGGTGCCGTCCGCGGAATTAGCTACGAAGGCTTTTCCCTCCGCAACGGCAATGCCTTCCGGGGATCGCCCAACGTCGACTCGCTTCGTGACCGAGTTGGTTTCCAGATCGACCACCGATACGGTACTCGTGTCCGGAACGAAGTTTTCGTCGAAGCGGCTGAGGTTGGGAACGTATCCTTTGTTCTCCGACGGAAAAGCGATGCGCCGCGGCGGACGCTGCAGGTCTAAAACTTGATCGATCGGTCCGAATTGATCGGTGTCGAACGATGTGATCCGTCCGGCATTGTCGGACTGGGTGTTGTCGACGACGAAGAGACGGTCGTTGTGGAGAGCCAGGTTGTTGATAAAGGCCACGTTAATGTCGTTACGTGCGGCCGTAGAGTCGGTGGGGCTGTATAGCGTGAGGGAGCCGTCCTGGGCGCTGAAATTGCCCGAATTGGCAATCACCACGTCCGTCGTCACGCGGTTCTCGTTGTCGTTCGAGCCGAAGAGGTCGCAGCCCGTTACCAAAAGGGTGGGGAGGGCCACGAGTGCGAGCCAGGAAGCGGGGCGAAGCAAACCCATGTCGAAAGAGAAGGTAGAGTGAGACGGTGAGAGGGAAAGAGAACGCATTGTCAGGTGGGGTTAACTCGAATTCGGAAAGGAAAACCGAAGTTGGAAGGTTGCGTGGCGGGGGGGCATGGGGTAGAGACGCACGATCTCGTAGCGTCGGTCGAGCACGTTTTTGACCTGAGCCACCAGGGCTAGCTCTCCGGTCCCGAGAGACCATTCGTAGGCAACTCGCAGGTCGAGGGCCTGGTACGGGGAGAGGGCGTTCGACTCGTCGGCAGAGTAGAAGCGGGTGCCTACGAGCCGGCTCGTGGCGGAAAGGGACAGGCCGTTCCAGCCGACCCGTCCCCAAAGCTTCCACGTCTGCTTGGGGACGTACGGCAGTTGGGCCCCGTACGCCGGCGAGTCGGGATTGGCCCGGTTTTCGGCGTCGGTGTGTGTAAATTGGCTCCCGCCCGACAGGGTCAGGCCGGAGCGTAGTTGTCCCCGACCCCGTAGGCTCAGCTCCAGGCCTCGACTGTAGCCCCGAGATACGTTGGAGGGGCTCCACACCTGGACGCCGCTGACCACGTAGCTGGGTTGCCAGACAATTTTGTCCGTGAGGCGGGTGGCGAACGCGGTGGCCTTTGCCGCGAAGAGGCCGTTGGGGCGAGCGAGGCGGTAGGAAAGGCCGCCCTCCGTGGTCCATCCATCCTCGGGCC
>PXTG01000028.1 GCA_003023365.1 Bacteroidetes bacterium QH_7_62_13
GGGTGAGGGGGGCAGCGGAAACGGGCCGTACCTGCTGAGCGGCGGGCACCGGGGCGATCGAATCGGTCCGGGCGGTGTCCGCAGGTGGGGCCTCCTGCGCGTATGACCCGGGGGCCCCGAGACCGACCACCAAAATCCACCACACCAGGAAAGATGCACGGGCCCATCCGAGCGTCCACATCGTCCCTCGATCGTCACCGCGATCCGCTCGGGACCGATGCTGAAATGCAGTTGGCACCAATGATACCACGAATCCGGCGAGAACGAACGAATACCGCGACACAGTGTAGGCGCCGGTCGAACGAAGACCGGCCGCTGCGATGCAGGGAGTGCATGAACCCGTAGCAACTATGTGCCGATACGAAGAAGGTATTTATTCGATCACAATGCGAAGAAGGGGCGGAGCGCTGTCGCCGGATCGTCTGCATGGCTCTCCTTCAAGCCCCACGCAGAAACAGCGTTCCGAATTCGTTTTCCCGCACAGGCAATCCGTCGTGCTCAGATTGTTGCGAGGGGGCGCGTGACGTCGCAACTCGGAGGCGGGACCCCGGTTTGGGAACCTACGCGTGCTCGCCTTCGAGGGGCTGCTTCGTCGTCACGTCTCGGAAGTCATCGTGCCACTCGTGGCGGATCTCAAGGCCCCGATCGGTCACCTCGTCGAGAAAATGGTCGCGCGGCAACACATTTTCGGGCACGTCGGCGCCTCCGCCCGACACGGACTCCTCGCGAGCAAGGAGCAGAGCCACCACAATCGTCGGGATGGCCGTGCACCGCATCATGGCCGTCTGATGCGTGGATTCGTCGTAGCGCTCAATCATCTCGTAGACGATTGTTGCGGGGCGACCATTTTGTTCCCCCCGCACCAGCACGCGCAGGAGGACAGCATCCTCGTAATCCCCCCCGAGCCGGTCGCGCATGCGGCGGATGAGGATGTCGCGATACGTGAGGTGGGTGCGTACACCAATTTTCCGGTCTTCTCCCAGCCCCAGCCCCATGACAAAGCGCATCTGCTGCGCGTGGCCGGGCCAGCGGATCGTTTTGTGGTCGAGGGTCTCGACCGTCCCGTCCAACGTGTCCGTGAGTGTCGAAAGTCCCCCCTGCGTACAGAAGGCCTCCATCTCCTGGAACGGTTCCTCGTCGAAGCAAATTGCCTCGTCCCGCGAAAGAGACTCCACCTCCATGATGGTGCCGTCCTCGATCAGCTTAGCGGGATTGGTGTAGTCTTCGATGATGCGCTCGGCCGACCAGGAAATCCGAAAGTTAAAGGGAGGATCCGGATCTAGAGGCACGTCTCCTACGCGCAGATGAGCCGCGTCGGCCCGGTCGAGTTGATCGATGGCCCGCAGGCAGAGCACGTTGATGAGGCCGGGCGCAAGGCCGCAGTTGGGCACAATCCAGACCGATTGCTCGCGCGCCTGCTCGCTGAGGGCGAGTTCCTGCTGGACGACCTGATCGTTGCCGCCCAGATCACAAAAATGGACGCCCGCGTCGAGACAGAGCTGGGCCAGGTCTGGATTCAGTTCGGCCGGGACGCAACTGACGACGCAGCCGCTCCCTTCCACGATCTGGGACAAGACGTTCATGTCCCGAGCATCCACCTGAAAGGACCGCAGGGATTGACTGTCCACCTGATCGTGCAGCCGCTGAAGGGCCCGTGAGCGGGTATCACAGACCTGTACCTGATCCACCTCGTTGCTCCGTTTGCAGAGCTCGCGCACGACCGCCGCTCCGATGGATCCGGCGCCAATAACCGTGATTGTCATAGAGTGGGGATCGGCCTTCGCTGAAGGAGTGAGGGGCACGCAGAAGAGCTTCGCTGAGAGAATGGGTCACTCCTGCTCTTCAACGTGACCACGGCCCTCAAGGGCGCGCGACAGGGTCGCCTCGTCCGCGTACTCGAGATCGCCCCCAATTGGGAGGCCGCGAGCGATGCGGGTCACCTGGACGTCGAAGGGCTCCAGGAGTTGGGAGACGTAGTACGCGGTCGTGTCCCCCTCCACGTTCGGATTCACGGCCAGTATGACTTCGTCGACGGGAGGCCCGTCGGTCTTCTCGTCGTTGGTGGGGGGATCAGAGGGCCGACCGTCCTCAGAGGGCGTTTCCGTATCGGCCGTCGAAGCGTCCCCGGATGGCTGGGTTGCCGTGTCCGCAAACGACGGGTCGATGCGGGTCGCCAACTCGTGGACGCGCAGGTCGTCCGGTCCGACGCCGTCGAGCGGCGAGATAACGCCCCCAAGCACGTGGTACACGCCCCGATACTCGCCGGTGCGTTCGAGAGCGAGCAGGTCACTCGACTCTTCGACGACGCAGATCGTGGATTGATCGCGCTTTTCCGACCGGCAGATCGGGCAGGGATCCTCGTCGGCCACCACGTAGCACATCGAGCATCGCTGCACCTGCTCCTTCACGGCCATCAGCGAATCGGCAATGGCCTCTACCTCCTCCCGCGGCATCTTTAGAACATAATTGGCCAGTCGCCGCGCCGTCTTCGTCCCAATGGACGGCAGCTTCGAAAACTGTTCCACCAGGGCCTCGACGGACTCTGAGGTAAACTGCATCGGGGGGCGGGGTTGGACGACGAAATTTGGAGTTCGGAATGTGGGGCGCTCAGGAGTGCGGACTCTACCCACACCCTCTTGTCCCCACACTCCGTCTTCCACACGTTCTCACTCGTTAGAGGCCGAGTTGGCTCAGGTCCATTCCGGGGGGCAGCATACCACCCATCGATTCTTTCATCTCCTCCTGCGCCATCTCGGACGCGTCTTCGAGGGCTTTGTTTACGCCCGCGATCACCAGGTCTTCAAGCAGTTCCAGGTCGTCGGGGTCCACGGCTTCGGGATCGATTTCAATTCCCGTAATCTCCTGATTGCCGTTGGCGGTCACTTTTACCATGCCCCCTCCAGCCTCAGCGGTTACGGTTTTGTCCGCCAGCCCTTCCTGGGCGGCGTTCATCTTTTCCTGCATTTCCATCATTTTGCCGAACATGTCGGACATGTTCATGCCTCCGGGTCCCTGATTAGCCATAAGTTTGGGAGTGGTCTCGTGTCAAAAAGTGTAGGGTGCGCGTCCCCACCCGGTCGATGGGGCCAAACGGGCCTCAGAGAGAGCGGGCAGGACGGGTGTATTCGTTTGCCTCCGCTACAACGTACGAGGCGGCGGCGCGATCCCTGCGGAACGTGGTCCTGCACGGACGCACCTCGGAACGGGCCGCTCTACCTACCAGACGGGTTCGGCGCCGAATCCTTCGAAGAGCACGTTGAGGGACGGATAGGTGTCACGGAGGGCCTGGAGTTGCTCGCGGGGGCTCGTCGGCTCATCCGCCTCAGTCTCATTCGTCTCGGGAGCTGACTCCTCGACCAGAAACTCCACGTCTTCGATGTCGGCCTCAAACGTAGCGGAGACGTGTTCGAGCAGGAGGCGGCGTTGGCCACGCAGTGTGTCGCGATGGAGGGGCTTCGGCACGGTCACCGTCAGCACCGAGCCACGCAATTCCGTCGGCTCGGCCTCCCTCAGCAGCGAGCCGAGGCTGATGCGATCGTCCTTGACGGCCTCGACAAGCTGGGGCCACTGCTGCACGAGCCCGTCGACACTCGGGGCGGTGGTCGCGACGGCGGGTTCGGCCACGGCGGCCTGTGGGTCGTCCCCCGTTCCGTCCGATGCCGTTTGAGAACCTCGGGCGTCCGCCGACGAGGATCCGTTGGGGGAGGACGCGTCCCCGGAGGAGCGTGCGTGACCGTCGCCCTCGGAGGCGTCGTCGAGGGCGGGCGTTCCGAAGAGGTCGCCGTACTCGACGCTCGTTTCGTCGTCTTCCTCCTCTTCAACAGGGGGGGTGGCAGGAGAATCGTTTCTCTCGGCGTCGGGATCGGGGGCGTCCGGTTCAGCCGGGTTGGCATCGGAGTCATCGTCGTCCGGGGACGCAGCGGTGGGGGTTGGGGCCTCCTGCTCCTCCTCCGTCGTCGTGCTCGATTCGGCGCCAGGGGCGGACGGGGGGGACGCCCCCGACTCGTTCGGGGATGATGCCTCGTAGGAGGGAGTGGGCTCGGCGGCGTCGGGAGACGCTGGTTCGGCCTCCCGATTCGTGGAGGCGGCGGGGGGCGTCTCGGTCGTGTCTGTAGCCTCCTCGGCCAGTGACTCCGGAATGCCCCCCTCCTCGGCCATCTGCTCCAGCCGCTCAATCTTCTGGAGCACTTTGCGCAGGTCGGCCGTGCGTCGCATCTGGGCCATTTTGAGGAGGGTCGTCTCCAGCTTGAGGCGGGGCTGGGGACTGTTCTTCACGTCGTCCTCCGCCTCCCCTGCTACGGTGAGCAGGCGCAGCAGGTCGGCCTCGCCGAAGCGCTCGGCGGCCTTCGCGTACTGGGTGCGCGTGCTCCGGGCCACCCCTTCCAATGCGTCGCCGCCGAGAGAGTGAACCACGAGTAAGTTGCGCAGGTGCTCGGCCAGTCCGGCGAGGAATTCTTGCAGGTCGTACCCGCTCCGCACGATATGGCGCACCAGCTTTAGCACACCCGCCGTGTCCTGCGTGGCGACGTGCTCGGTGAGGTCGAAGTAGAGGTCCTGGTCCACCACCCCGAGCGCCTGGGTCAACTCCCCGTACGCCAGCGTGTCACCGCAGAGCGAAACGGCCTGGTCGAAGGCCGAAAGGGCGTCGCGGAGCGCGCCGTTGCCTTTGCGGGCCAGCAGCATGAGGCTTTCCTCGTCGGCCTCCACGCCCTCGACCTGGCACACCTCGCGGAGGCGATCCACGATCTTCGGAACCGGAATCCGGCGGAAGTCGAAGCGCTGGCACCGCGAGAGGATGGTCGGCAGTACCTTGTGCGGCTCCGTGGTCGCAAAAATGAAGAGGGCGTGGTCGGGGGGCTCCTCCAGTGTCTTCAGCAGGGCGTTGAACGCCTGCTTCGACAGCATGTGGACCTCGTCGAGAATGTAAACTTTCTTGTTGTCGCCCTGCGGCGGAATGCGGACCTTCTCCCGCAGCTCGCGCACGTCGTCGACCTTGTTATTCGAGGCAGCGTCCAGCTCAAACACATTGAGACTGCCGCCCTCCTCGAACGTCCGGCACGACTCGCATTCGCAGCAGGGCTCGGCCCCGTCCTCCCGCTCGTCACGGGGCGTTTCGCAGTTGATGGCCTTCGCCAGGATGCGGGCGGCGGTCGTCTTCCCGACCCCGCGCGGCCCGCTGAATAGATAGGCGTGCGCGAGGCGGTCGAGCCGGATTGCATTTTTGAGCGTGTCGGTGACGTGCTCCTGGGCGACCACCTCTTTGAAGAGAGACGGCCGGTATTTGCGGGCGGTGACGAGGTAGTCCCGATCGGCCATGGTGAGAGGCGTAACAACCGTGAGAAGATATAAGGGCAGATGGGGGCCGGACGAACCGGTCCGTCCGAAACGGCCACTACCACACTGGACTGCCGCCAATATACCAGTGAATCGTGGGGGGAATCAACCAAGACTGGGACCACGTGTTGCCCGTCTACCACACCCGGATTCCGGTTTGGACGTTGGCATCGGTGAGCCCTCGATGATGGAGATGCGGACGGCAGGAGGGGGCATTCTGACCGATGGCAACAGCATGATGCTCTGTAGAGTCTGTTTGGCGGACGCTCTGTGGCCTGCGACTTCGTGGATCTCGCGCAAAAAGCCTTCTGCACTTGCCCGGTAGTTCCACTACAGGCGGTAGTTCCACTACAGGGCTCGTTTGGGCACCTTTTTGCGGCTTCGATTACTGTGTCTCGGCTGCACATCAATCCACCAAACAGACTCTGTACTTCTTTCTCGCAACACCGACCAAAATTCTCGGTCGGGGATGTAGCTTGGTTCTATGTTTGCGTTAGAGAGTGCGTCTCCCGGTGGCATCGTCCGGTCCGGCTCGACACCTGCTCTACGTCGCAACGGGTTGGACTGTGGTCCGCCACGTCGAGACGAGATCGTTGAGGGCGTCGAGTTCGATGAGAAAGGTATCGTGGCCGTGGGGGGCGGAGAGAACGTCCAGCGTAGCCCGGGGCAGGTGCGTCGCCAGCTCGCGCTGTTCGGAGAGCGGGTACAGCACGTCGGAGTCGATGCCCACGACGAGAGTGGGCTGTTCGATGGTGGAAAGCACGGCCTCGTAGTCCCCCCGATCGCGAGCCACATCATGCGTGTCCATCTGCTGCGTGAGATGCACATAGCAGTTGGGGTCGAAGCGACCGACGAGTTTTTCCCCGTGATGGCGCAGGTAGCTCTCTACCGCGTACGGCATTCCTTCCTTTTCGGGCATTACATCGCGTCCAAATCGGCCGTCGAAGGACGCGTGCGACCGGTACGAGACCATTGCCATCATGCGGGCAGTGGCGAGGCCCTGGGTGGGCGGATCGTCCGGCGGATATCGCCCGTCCCGCCACTTCGGGTCGGCGTAGATGGCCTGTCGCTGGGTCTCGCCCCACCCAATCTGCCAGGCCGTGTGACGCCCCCCAACAGCGACCGGGACGAGCGCCCGCACAAACGGGGCGCCGCCCGCGGTCGTCTCGAAGGCCCACTCCAGAACCTGCATCCCCCCCATTGACCCACCAATCGCGCAGGCGACCTGTTGCACGCCGAGCTTGTCTAGCACGCGACGGTGCAGGGCGACGGTATCCCGGATGGAAAACGCCGGAAAGTCGGCGCCGTACGGATTGTCGGTCGCGGGGTTGCGCGTCACCGGGGAGACGGAACCGTAGGGCGAACCCGGGACGTTCAGACACACCACGAAATCCTCCGTGGGGTTGAGTGCCCGATTGGGACCGAGGAGCCCGTCCCACCAGTCGGTCACGTCGGGACGACCGGTAAGGGCGTGACACACGAGGACGGCGTTGTCGCCCGCCGCGTTGAGCGTGCCCCACGTCTGGTAGGCGACCGGGACCTCGCGAAGGGTGGTTCCGCTTTCGAGGGTGAATGTTGAGATCCTAACAGTCTGCGGCATCGAAGGGGATTGGAGATGGCGGCACGAGGAAAAGGAAAAGCGTGGCCGCGTGAAGAGTGATGCGTGGTGCGGGAAGAACTGCCCCTCACACTTCACGCCTCACACTTCACGCCTCACGTTTCACACAGCACGCTTCACGACTCACGCTCTGATCATGCAGCTGCCGGAGACGGAAGCGCCGCAAACGCCTGCTCAAAGTCGGCCTTGATGTCGTCGATGTGTTCGATCCCGACCGATACGCGAACCATGTCGGGCTCGACGCCGGAGGCGTTTTGCTCCTCCTCGGTCAGCTGCTGGTGGGTGGTAGAGGCGGGGTGGATGACGAGCGTTTTCGCGTCGCCCACATTGGCGAGGTGGCTGGCCAAGTCTACATTTTCGACGAAGGCCTTTCCGCTTTCCACGCCCCCCTTCACGCCGAAGGCCAGCACTGCCCCGTAGCCGTTCTCCAGGTATCGATTGGCGCGCTCGTGGTAGGGGTGGTTCTCCAGACCCGGATAGCTCACCCATTCCACGGCGTCTTGCTTCCGAAGCCACTTCGCAAGCGCGAGGGCGTTGTCGCAACTCCGCTGAACGCGCAGGGAGAGGGTCTCTAGGCCCTGGAGCAGAAGAAACGAGCCGAACGGGTTCTGGGAGGGCCCGAAGTCTCGGAGGCCCTCCACCCGGGCCCGCATGGCGAAGGCGACATTGGTGTCGAGCACGCCGTCCGGCCCGAAGGTCTCCCAGAACTTAAGCCCGTGGTAGTTGGGGTTCGGCTCGGTGAACTCCGGGAAGCGGCCGTTGTCCCACGGGAAGGTGCCCGCATCCACGATGACGCCGCCGATGGTGGTGCCGTGACCGCCAATCCACTTCGTGGCACTGGCGGTGACAATGTCGGCCCCATACTCGATCGGTTTGCAGAGAAAGCCCGCCGCACCGAACGTGTTGTCCACCACGAGGGGCACGCCGTGGTCGTGCGCAATGTCGGCGATTCGCTCGAAGTCGGGAATGTTGAAGCGCGGATTACCGATGGTCTCCAGGTAGACCGCCTTCGTATTCTCGTCGATCAGGCTTTCGATAGACGCCGGATCGTCGCCGTCCGCAATGTGGACGTCGAGGCCGCGGCGGGGAAAGGAGTTCTTGAATTGGTTGTAGGTGCCGCCGTAGAGGTAGCTCGTGGAGACGATATTGTCCCCGTGCTCGCAGAGCGTGTTCAGGGCGAGGAACTGGGCCGACTGCCCGCTGGCGGTGGACACAGCCGCGACGCCGCCTTCGAGGGCGGCCACCCGTTCCTCGAACACGTCGTTCGTCGGGTTCATGATGCGGCTGTAGATGTTGCCGATCTCTTCGAGAGCGAAGAGGTCGGCCCCGTGCTCCGCGTCGTCGAAGGTATAGGACGTGGAGGCGTAGATGGGCACCGCCCGGGCGTTCGTGGTGGGGTCCGGTTCCTGGCCGGCGTGCAATTGAAGGGTTTCGTAGTGAGGGGCGTGCGCCTTGGACGGCGTGCCCTCGGGCCGGGACGTTCCGTTGTCCGTGCTCATGGGAAGGAAGGCGCTCTGGATGAACAGAATCGAGAACGATCATCCAGAAGAGCCGAGCAAGCACGGCGCAATCCACGCATCGCGTCGTAGCCGCACACCGTGTTGCGGTCGCACGGGGGGCGGTGGAGTCGCGACCGGGGCACATAGAAAAATCCCCAGCCGCGAGGAAAGCAGATGGGGATCGACAACCAGACGGTCGCGACTCCCACTCATCTTTCCTCGCGTAGTGCGAGGCAGGACGGGGCACCATTTTCCCAATGCAATCGGCGAGGCTGACGCATAGGGACGGTTGCCAGGGCTTCAGAGGGCCTGCTCCCTCCACCCTTCTGGATGAATGTAGGTCTAACAGTACATCATAAGTGTTGTCCATATATATGCGCCGACCGGCATAATATCAACGGTTGTCTCGGGGAGCGACCGTGAAGAACGGGTTGGGGGGAGCGCTCTCATTTTCCCGTGGACAGTGTTGACGACTTCTCAGCGACACTACTTGCCGTACTCTAGCCTCGTCAGTCCTTTATAGGCTGTATCTTCTTTTAGGGTGTAAGTTATGTTTTTAACCTCTCATGTGTCTAGATGGGCGAATTCCATAATTGCGAACGCTGTCCTTCGGGTGTCGCAGTTTCTCTGGTGTGTTTCCCAACCCCTCTGCGGGACACTCCTTGGTGGTGGGGCGTATGGACACTCGAATTACGGCGGCGTCGCACCGCGCTTCTTTCGAATTAGGCTTTTAGGACCATGGCACGAGGCGTCAACAAAGTTATACTCATCGGCAATCTCGGACAGGAGCCCGAACTTCGGTACACTGGCGGCGGCACGGCCGTCTGCAACATGCGACTGGCCACCAACGAGTCCTACACCAATCGCGACGGAGAAGAGGTGCAGAAAACCGAATGGCACAATGTTGTGGCGTGGGGCCGGCTCGGAGAAGTTTGCGACGAGTACCTAGACAAGGGCTCACAGGTCTACTTCGAAGGCTCCCTCCAGACGCGCGAGTGGGAGGATCGCGACGGCAACGCACGCTACACGACCGAGGTGAAGGCGCAAGAGATGATGTTTCTCGACAGCAACCGGCAAGGGGCACCGGCCGGCGGGGACTTCGATCAGGAGCAGAGCTACCAGGACGAAAACTTCGACCAGCGGCCGCCCCAGCAACCGGCCGGGGCTGAAGGGGCAGGAGCCCCCGGGGCGCAGTCCGCTGAGTCGTCGGGAGGTGAGGACGAGGAAACCTTTGAACCGGACGATGAGCTTCCGTTCTAGAGGCCACTAGGAACGGGGTGATTTGGAGGCAAAGCCTGCCGGAGGCTCAGGTGCATGCGTTGCACCTGCCTCCGGCATTTTTTGTGGGGCCGTCCTCTCATTTCTGGCGATTCGTTGCAGCTTCGTTTGCATACTTCCTCGCGCGGACGCGATCTTTTCCCAGAAATCTCCGTTGTGAGAGGGTGTCCGTGGAAAACGGTGTCCACTCGGACGTTGACGTCCTAACAAAGTTGCTGCCTTGTCGAGTTCACACTGTCCCATGAGTATCGCTTCGTATCTGTCCGAAGAGCTCGGTTCCTCCGTCGAATTCGAAACGTTCCGTGAGTCATTTCGCGAGACGCTCGACAACGTGTTCTCGCGTCGTGCCGACTTTGACCAGCTAAGCACTCGACGGGGACTCCCACCGTTCGTGATGCGGGAGATTCAGTCCCACACGCCCCTCTCAGTCTTCATTCCCGAGGAGTACGGCGGCCGGGGCGGACACGTCCACGAGTGCCAGGCCATTCTTGCTGCGGCCTCCTACGAGTCGCTCGGCCTCTCTCTGACTCTTGGGATCAACGGGGCGCTCTTCCTCCAGCCCCTTACCAAGTACGGGCATGAGGAGATCAAGGGATCCGTCTTCGAGCGCTTCATCGAAGACAAGAATATGGGGGGGCTCATGATTACCGAGCCTGACTACGGCACCGATGCCCTCAACATGAAGACCTCCTACACCGAGAATGGGGACGGGACCTACCACGTAGAGGGAACGAAGCACTGGGCGGGGCTCACGGGATGGGCGGACTTTTGGCTCGTCACCGCTCGGCGGCGGGGCCAGAACGGGGACCTCGGGCGTGACATCGATTTCTTTGTTGCCGACATGAATCAGCCCGAGCAGATGGTGGAGGTCGAAGAGTTCTACGAGAACCTCGGCCTCTACATGATTCCCTACGGCCGCAACAATGTTGACATCCGCGTGCCGGAGGAGCACCGCCTCCAGCCTGAGAGCACGGGGATCAAGATGATGCTCGATACCCTGCACCGGAGCCGCATCGAGTTTCCCGGCATGGGCATGGGCTTTCTGCGACGCATGCTCGACGAGGCCCTGGAGCAGGGCCGAGAGCGCTTCGTGGGCGGCAAGCCGCTCATCGACTACGATCAGGTGAAGCGCCGCATCGCCGAGATCCAGGCGTCGTTCACCGCCTGTTCGGCCATGTGCCTGCACACCAGTGAGCACGCAGGCCTCGAACACAACCTCTCGGGCGCCACCATGACGGCAAACTCCATCAAGGCCGTCGTCACGGACCTGATGCAGGACGCCTCCCAGTCGCTCCTGCAACTGATGGGGGGGAAGGGGTACCGGCTCGATCACGTGGCCGGACGGTCGGTCGTAGACAGTCGGCCGTTCCAGATCTTCGAGGGCTCGAACGATGTCCTCTACCAGCAAATTTCGGAGTCGGTGCTCAAGTCAATGCGGACGGCCGAGGAGACCAATCTGCACGCGTTCCTTCAGGATCACGACCTCACGTCCCGGGCCGCCGACTACTTCAGCGACACGCTCGACTTTGAGGTCGACCAGTCGCTGCCGCAACGCAGGCTCGTGGAACTCGGCCGCGTGCTCGGTCGGGTGGTCACCATGGACATGGTCATTGAGCTCGGGGACCGCGGCTTCCGCAGCGACCTGATCTCCAACTGCCTCCAGGTCTTTCAGAAAAATGTGGAGGGCCTCATCACCACGTATCAGCGTAGTCAGTCGACATCGGTGATTGAGGATTACGGGGACGGAGCCGCGTGGCTGGATTACGTAGACGCGTAGCGTTGAGCCGGCGAGACGGGGACCTGGCGATCCGGACATCCCCTTCCGTGTGACTTTGCGAGATTAATTGCGGGACACCTCCCAGACGAAGAGTGCTTCGGAGGAGAGACAGAAAGCCGCTTCCGGCCTCGAAGAAAATCGCGCCCGGGCGAGGACGGAGGCGAAACGGCTGAAATTCTCATTGTTTGAGCGAAGCGAGTTTGAGGATTTCAGTGGAGCCGACGGTCTCGCCAGCGATTTTCTTCAAAGCCATGATCTTTTTGATTCGTTTTTGTATCTAGACAAAAATGAACACCAAGTATTCGAAAGTGGCGGAGCACCACGAAATGAGCAGCCGCTTTCGATGAAAAAAACGATGGCGTCCCCTGAATAGTCTCGCAATCGCACACGGATCTTCTCAATCGAAGCTGGACATCTAGGGGGTCGGAAATCTCGGATGTCCCGGAGTGACGACGAAAATTCGGGCATTCGTTGGTACATGTTGCGGCAGTTTTGCCCGCAAATAGCGACTCCGAAGGAAAAGTTGGCGGAACCGCCGGAGATTTTCGGGGTCCGCGACTGCCAAATTGAAGCTGTCCGGTAGCCGGGCACGTCCCATCAGATTCGCTCCTCTTGAACGAGGGT
>PXTG01000029.1 GCA_003023365.1 Bacteroidetes bacterium QH_7_62_13
GAGCCACTAGCAGCGCGGAGGTCACCAAAGCCCTTCGGCAGTGGGACACACCGATGCAGAACATTCTGCACGCGGACACCGGCGGTACGATTGCCATCCGGTCCACGGGCCACCTGCCGGTCCGCCGCGGGGGAAACGGCCGCGGCCTGCTGGACGGCTCGACCGACGAGGGGGGCTGGGTGGGGCGTGTGCCGTTCGATTCCCTTCCCGCTGCGCGCAACCCGGACCAGGGGTTCCTGGCCTCGGCAAATCAGGCCCCAACGGGACCCACCTATCCCTACTACCTGGGTCACGACTGGCCGGACGGCTACCGCTCCCTCCGCATCGACTCTCTCCTGCGAGGCAAGTCCGTCCATTCCGTGCCCGACTTCAAGCAGTATCACACCGACGTGACGGTGTCCTCCCGGGACATCCTGGTCCCGTTTCTTTCCGGCGTGGACGGGCTCTCGTCCCGGGCCGACTCGCTGCGCCACCTGTTGCGGGCCTGGGACGGCGACGCGACGGTCGATCGGCCGGAGCCGCTCATCTACGACGCGTTCCTGACGCTGCTCCGGGACCGAATGTGGGACGAGAGGGTGTTTAACGACGGGCCGGACCCCGAAGACGCCGTCCTCGTCGACCTGTTGCGGTCCGATCCGGACGCGCAGTGGTTCGACGTGCAGGCGACAGATACGGTCGAGGCGGCGGCGGGACTGCTGCGGCACGTCCTGGAAGAGACGGCCGACACGATGGCCTCAAAATATGGGTGGGCGCCGGACGAGTGGCGGTGGGGAGATCATCACCAAATTTCATTTCGACACATGTCCGGCAGTGATCGGCTGCGGGCCCTCTGGCGCGGATCCTACGACTTTCCCGGGACCGGGTCTACGGTGCTCCAGGCGCCGGGGAACCCCGTCACCCACACCGCCAGCCAGCGGGTCATCGTAGACTTTTCGACAATCCCACCCACGGGCCACGGGGTCGTGCCGGGCGGGCAGCGGGGCAATCCCCTCGATCCGGCGTTCTACGATACACAGATTCCCACTTTTCTGGACGGCCGCTACTTTGACCTCTGGACGCCCGCGTCCCCTCCGCCACAGCGCCACGACGACGTACGATCAACCCGCGTCCTGCACCCGGTCAGTTCAGAATAGCCGGCCCTGCGGAGGGAGGAATCGGCCGGAGGGCGCGGTTGGCCTACAGAGAGTCGAGTCCCTCGATCTCTTCGGGCGTCCAGGTGTACACGTGCCGGTTGGTGGTCTGTAGCGCGTCTACGCAGTCGCGATACGCCTCCTGGGCCCGGCTGACGTCTGGATCACCAGGGTGGGCACGGATCCATGACTTCAGATCGCGGAGCGCTCGTGGGGAGTACGTATCCACTGTGTTTTCCGACTGCAGGATTTCCATCTTCTCCTCCTCCTGCAGAAGGGAGTAGACCAGCGCGAAGAGCGACACGCCGAAAAACACCAGAACACTGAAGATCAGCATTGCCCAGACGTCGGAGGGAAGAGTTAGCATGGAAAAATGGGGGTCGTTACGGAGAACGAGGAGTGGGGTTGGCCTCGAGGACCTGCATCAGGAGGTAGCCAAAGAGGGGGAAGGCGACGAGGACGCCTACGCCGGCGATCATCCGGGGAGAGCCAAAACTGGACCAGGCGTAGTTCCCCAGGATAAAGACCATCACGACCGGGATGACGTACCTGACGATCACGTTCCAGCGGGGACCGATGTAGATCCCGGCATTTCGGTTCACCTCGATCACGCGAAGCTTTTCGGGGCTGAGCGACCAACCGATCGTGCCAATGATGGCCAGGGCGGCGAGCGGCAACCCGAAGTTCCCGAAGACGAAGTCCAGGAAGCCAAGGTACCCGTTGGGGTGGGCGCTGGCGAGGCCGACGAGCCAGATGATCGCGCAGACGCCGAAGACGGTCTGTTCGCGGGACCACTGTGTCTCCTCGTTCAGCGTCGTCACGCTGACCTCCGTGATCAGGACCGCCGACGTGAAGGTCGCCAGGAAGAAGCCCACGAAAAAGATGAGCGCCCAGAGGCCGCCGCCCGCCATTTGCGGGAAGACCTGGGGTAGGGAAACGAAGGTCAGTTGACTGCCGGACGCCGGATCGACGTCGAACGCAAAGACGATGGGAAAAATGGCGAACGCCGCCAGAATGCCGACGCTCGAATTGCCCATCACCGTGAAGATGCCACCACCGATCGGGATGTCGTCGTACTCCGGCAGGTAACTGCCGATGGTGAGGGCGATGCCCCACCCAAGCCCGGTCGAGAAGAGGGCCTGCCCGAGGGCGGTGACCCACGTTTCGCCCCGCGCCAGCGCGCCCCAGTCGACGTCGAACGTGAAGATCAGTCCGTCGGCGGCACCGGGGAGAGTCAAGGCCCGTATCGTGATCGCGAGCAGGGCAAGAATGAGGCCCGGCACGGCGTAGATGACCAGTCGTTCGATGCCCCGGCGTATCCCGAAGTAGAGGACCCCGGCCACGAAGGCCATGACCAGTGTGTGCATCCCGATGTTGAGGGCCGTGCTGGCCTGGAAGGCGCTCCAGAAGGCCTCGGGGTCAAATCCAGGGGCCGAGAAGGTGAAGAGTAACGAGTGGACGGCGTAGTACAGGGTCCAGCCGACGACGGGCGAGTAGTAGGACATCAACATTACGTTGACCAGTAGGACCACCACGCCCAATCCAACGAGCCCGCGCCGGTCTACCATTTCTCGGAAGGCACCGATCACCCCGCGACCGGTGTAGCGACCCAGGGCGACCTCCGCGATGAGACCGGGGATGGCCAGGATCAGCAGAAGCGCCAGGTAGGCGAGAATAAATGCCCCGCCCCCCTGCTCGCCGGTGATATAGGGAAAACGCCAAATGTTGCCGGCCCCCACCATCGCGCCAAGCATGGCCATCAAAAAGCCGAAGCGCGATCCCCACTGGGCGCGGGAAAGCTCTACGTCCGTGTCAGACATATTGGGTGCGTATCGCTGCTCATGTCAACTGACCACCCTAAAGTATAGAAGCTGTACGGAAAAATCCGAAACTGCCGTCGGGCCGACCCGAGAAGAGGAACATCCGGCGGGGACGAGCGCATGATGGGTGACGCATTTTCCCGATCACAAGTCCTGCCGCCCATGACAGCACTTCGCCGGTCCGTCGTCTTATTTTCTCTCCTGGCACTGATCGGATGTGGAGGGTCGGACGGAGGGGACGATGCGACCACGTCCAGTCAGGCGTCGACGAGTCAGGCGTCGACGACGCAGAGTTCGGACGAGGAGGGGCCCACCCTCAAGAAAGTGACGCATGAAGACGCCATGGCGGTGGTGAAGCGGTCCGATGCTCAGGTGACGGTCGTCAACTTTTGGGCCACGTGGTGTGTCCCCTGCGTGGAGGAGTTCCCCGCGTTCGTAAAGCTGGATCGGGCGCTCGATGACCGCGGCGTAGACGTGATGTTTATCTCGACCGACTTTCCGAACGAGCAGGACAAGGTCGTCGAGTTTTTGGCCGAGCAGGGCGTAACCGGAACCTCGTACCTGAAAACGGGGAAGAGTACCGAATTTGTGAACGCCTTCAGTGGGGACTGGAGTGGTGCCGTGCCGGCCACATTCGTCTACGACAGTGAGGGCACACTTCTCGACTTTTGGGAAGGAAAGGCCTCCTACGACGAGTTGAAGGAACGGGTGTCCTCCCACCTCGACTCGGCGTAGCGTCACTGATTCCGACCGGCGGCCGGGCCGACGACCGCCGCGATGGAACCGAGAGGGCACGGGGCGGGACCGGCCGCTTCTCTCGGGAGTCATTCGGGGGGCGTCGATTGGATATCTCCCCACCGACCCGGGGGTCACGGGTCCCGCGTCGTAAGGGCGTCGAGAGCCCGGGATGCGGCGGCGGCCCCCGACGCCACGGCGTCGCCCACGGAGACGCCCGATCGATAATTGCCCGCGAAGTAGAGCCCATCGTGCTCGGCCTCCAGGGTGTCGAGCGTCTCCTTCACGGTCCCGTAACCGAGGGTGTATTGCGGAATGGCCCTGGGCCAGTGCACGTGCTGGGCGAACCCGGGGTCGCCGGTGACGCCGAGCAGGCGATTCAGGTCGCGCTCGACGACGTCCCGGACTGCCGACGGTGTTCGTTCGGCCAGCGAGGGGGTGCGGGTGCCGCCGACGAACGTGGTAAGTAACACGTGACCGTCCGGGGCGCGTCCGGGAAAAAGCGTTGAGGAGAAAATCGTGCCCAGAATGTCGAACTGATCCTCGACGGGGGGGACGAGCATGCCAAATCCATCCAGTGGATGCTCCACGGCGGCCCGGTCGTACCCCAGCGCCACCACGGCAACGGGGGGGTACGTCACGTCGTGGAGGGGAGAGGGGTCGATGGGGGTGTCGAAATCAAGCTGCTGAAGGGCGTGGAGGGGGAGCGTGCTGATGACGGCGTCAAAAGATTGATGGGCCGGTTCGTCGTTGGAGGCTGCTACCTCCACATCCCATCCGTCGTTCGTGTGGTGGAGGGCCGTGACGGGCGTTCCATGAACGACGCAGTCCCCAAGCGCATCGGCCAGTGCCGCGGGAAGCGTCTCTAATCCGTCGTGAAAGGAGAACAGCGACGATGGAGCATCGTCGGGGGCCGGGTCGTTCCGGTTGGCGCGAAGGCCGCCCCAGAAGAGCGAGCCGTACTCTTCTTCGAGATCGACCAACCGCTCAAACGCGTGGCGGGCCGACAGTTGCGTCGGGTCCCCCGCGAAGACCCCCCCTACGAACGGCGCGACGGCGTAATCGAGCACTTCCGGCCCGAGGCGGCGACGCGTGAACGCCGCCAGACTCTCATCGCTGTTTGTGCCGGACCGACGACCGATAAAGGGTTCAGCGAGGAGGCGGAGTTTGGCGCGTGCCGAGAAGAGGTCGGTGCTGATAAAGGAGCCGAGCGAGGTCGGCAGGGGAACGGGGCGCTCGTCCCGGATGACGTACCGTTTGGACGCCGTGTCGTCGGCCCACACGCGTCGATCCTCCAAGTCGAGGTTGTCGATCAGGGTCTCCAGGTGTTGGGTGGGGCGCAACGAATTTGGGCCGTGCTCCACCAAGAAGCCATCGCTCTTCGTCGACTGAATGACGCCTCCAGCCCGGTCCGTCGCTTCTAACACCTGGACGGAAGCCCCCGATTCTTGAAGTTGGTACGCCGCGGTAAGGCCGGCGATGCCGGCCCCAAGCACGCCAATACGGGGCATGGATCGCTGGATTGATGGAGAGACTGAGTTCGGAGTCCGAATCCTACGGGCCAAGTTTGGAGGGCGTTCGGAGAAACCTGATACCGTTACATCCGGTACCAGATCAGCAATGAGTTGTACATTCTAAACAAAACAGCAGGCACTACCATGGCGACGGAGGCAATGAACGAGGAGTGGCGTCGGATTCGGGATCAGATCAAGGAGATCTGGGACGAAGCCGATTTCGATGACAAGCAGATGAAGCGGGCCCGGGGCGAAATGGACAAGATTGTGGGCCTCATCCAAGACAAGACGGAGGATTCGAAAGAAGAGATCCGCCGCAAGATGAGCGCCATCCTCTAGCGGGCCTCGACGACTTTTCGGAACCTGTGATGTTCTGTGGACCGGTCCCGGCTTGACGGGGCCGGTCCTTTTTTTGTTGGAAGTCCGTTTTGGTTTGAGTAGGCCGTCGGTTAGGTTATGCGAAGCGGTTCCATCGGGGGGCGTTTATCATAGCATCCGTCTTTCGACAGTACGAACGCATTCTATGTCCGACACCGATACGCTAGGGTCCGACGCGCCGACTGACAGTGCCGATTTCCAGGAACGTGCCGCCCAGTACGAAGCGCTCGTCGACGACATGCACGGGCGAGCCGCCGAGATTCGGAACGGGGGCGGCGAGGAGAAAATTCAGAAGCAGCATGATCGAGGCAAGCTCACCGTCCGGGAGCGCATCGACTATTTGCTTGACGACCCCGACGATTTTGCGGAGCTCGGGCTGTTTGCCGGCTACGAGATGTATGAGGAAGAAGGGGGCTGTCCGGCGGGCGGCACCGTGATGGGCCTCGGTCCGGTGAACGGGCGGGAGTGTCTCGTGGTGGCCAACGACGCGACGGTGAAGGCCGGATCGTGGTTTCCGATCACGGCGAAGAAAAACCTTCGGGCCCAGGAGATCGCGATGGAGAATCACGTTCCGATCATCTACCTGGTGGACTCGGCGGGCGTCTTCTTGCCGAAGCAGGACGAGATTTTCCCCGACAAAGACGACTTTGGACGCATCTTTCGCAACAACGCCCGGATGTCGAGCCTGGGCATCCCGCAAATCGCGGCCATCATGGGAAGTTGCGTGGCCGGGGGGGCCTACTTGCCCATCATGAGTGACGAGGCGGTGATCGTGGAGGGGACCGGCTCGGTGTTTCTGGCGGGTCCCTACCTGGTGAAGGCGGCCATCGGTGAGGATGTAGAGGCGGAGGAGTTGGGCGGCGCGACGACGCACTCCGAAATCTCGGGGGTGACCGACTACAAGGCCGAAGACGACGAGGAAGCCCTTGACATGGTGCGATCCATCGTCGACCATCAGGGGCCGGTCCCAGGGCAATGAGCAGTACGACATGCGCGAGATCCTGGCGCGCATCGTAGATGCCGACTCTTGGACGGAGTACAAGGAGGGGTACGGCCGTACGGTCCTCACCGGCTATGCCCGCATCGACGGGTGGAACGTGGGCGTGGTGGCCAACCAGCGCGCCGTCGTCCGCAACAAGACGAGCCACGATTCACAGGGCGAAATTCAGGTCGGTGGCGTCATCTACTCCGACGCGGCCGACAAGGCAGCCCGGTTCATCCTCAACTGCAACCAAAAGGAGATCCCCATCATTTTCTTCCAGGATGTGACCGGCTTCATGGTGGGCAAGCGGGCCGAACACGGCGGCATCATCAAAGACGGGGCGAAGATGGTGAATGCCGTCGCCAATTCCACGGTCCCGAAGCTTACCGTGGTGGTGGGCAACTCGTACGGCGCCGGGAACTACGCGATGTGCGGCCGGGCGTACGACCCGCGCCTCGTGCTGGCGTGGCCCACGGCCAAGATTGCGGTGATGGGCGGGACGCAGGCCTCCAAGGTGCTCAAGCAAATCAAGGTGCGCCAGCTGGAGAAGCAGGGGAAGGAGCTCTCCGAGGAAGACGAGCAGGCGCTCCTCTCGGAAATCCAGGAGCGGTACAAAGAGCAGACGACACCCTACTACGCGGCGGCGCGGCTGTGGGTGGATGTCCTGATTGACCCGGTCAACACCCGGGACTGGCTTTCTCGAGGGCTCGACGTGGTGGACCAAAACCCGAAGCTGGAGCGCTTCAATCCCGGTGTGATCCAGACGTGATTCCGAATCTGGTAGATTCGGGTATGGAGGTATGAAGGTGTGTAGGTAAGAAAGTATGGCCGTTTTTACTCGAAGTAGCTCGCGAGCGTGGGGCAAGCGCGTATGCGGATGGTTCGGAGTCCATGCCGAGGCGTGAGACTACACTCGCAGGCGAACGAAGGGCTGTTCCCCGTCCCGTCGCGTCGATACTTGAACACACAACCCTACC
>PXTG01000030.1 GCA_003023365.1 Bacteroidetes bacterium QH_7_62_13
CTGGCGGGAGCCGCCGCCGTGGCGGGTCTTCTGCTCTGGGGACTCCTCTGGTGGCCCCCCGCCCTGCGTCCACAATCCCTCCTCGGTGCGGGCGCAACGCTGCTCGTGTTCCTTACCCCAGCCGCCGTTCTGGGACTCTTCGTGCAGGGTCTCCACGACCTGCTGGCCCTCCCGGATCGCCTGTCGACCCGTGCCACCAAGACCGCCGATCAGTCAATCGAGGCCGTCCGGGCGACCACGACCGACGCGCCCGACGGCCTTCTCGACCGTCTGTGGGCGCTGGTCCGGCAACTTTGGGCGCTGCGGACGGTCCTTTCGGAAAACCGCGCTCTTCTCCTTCGCTACGGCGCGCTCCTCCGCTTCCTCACGCCGGGCTTCCTGCTACTCGTCCTTCTTGCCGCGGGGGTCAGCCTCTTGCTCGTACCCGTGGCCGTTGTGGCCGGACTTGTTGCCCTCCTCTGGTAATTGGCCCGAGGGATTTCGGCCGAATCGAGGAACGGAGACGGGGTGTTACCTCAGATCACGTGATTTGTGCGACTTTGCGAGATTAATCGCCGGACGCCACCCAAGCGAGGAGTGCCTCAGAGGAACGACAGAAAGCCGCTTCCGGCCTCGAAGAAAATCGCGCTCGGGCGAGAACGGAGGTGAAACGGCTGAAATCCTCATTGTTTGAGCAAGGCAATCTCAGATTGCCGAGCGAGTTTGAGGATTTCAGTGGAGCCGACGGCCTCGCCAGCGATTTTCTTCGCAGCCGCGATCTTTTTGGTTCATTTTTGGATCCGAGCCAAAAATGAACATCAGATCAAGGAAGGTGGCAAGATTTCACGAAACGGCTCCCCGCTTTCGATGGAAAACCGATGGTGTCCCCTGAATAATCTCGCAATCCCACAGAAATCACGAACAGGACCGGTCCGTCCCCTTTTTTGCCGTTTTCTGTAACCCCTGCGTATCATTTACGTAGGAGCGATTCCACTCACTTCTCAAACTGCGGACTGCCCATGGCTTCTTCGAACTCTGCCGACCTCGTACGCATCATCGTTTCCATCCTCTTACCCCCCCTCGGTGTTTTCCTAGAGGAGGGCATCGGCACGCAGTTCTGGATCAACGTGCTGCTTACCCTCTTCGGCTACGTGCCGGGGCTGGTGCACGCGATCTGGATCGTTGCCCAGTAGTCCCCTCGTCTGCAAGTACGGCAACCTCTTCGTTGAGAGCGGCCCCCTCCGGCCCGTCACTGTCGATCGCCCCGTGCCGAGGCAGAAACATTGCCCGGTCCGTTCTGGGCGACGTCGAGCAGCGACTCGGGAAGCGGCTTCTGCGCGACCGAGTAGCGGCCAACGCGGAATAGCCCCGCACGGTGGGGGGAGCGTCGTCCCCCGAAGATTCACGTCGTGGGTCCAAACAGAATCGCCCGGCTCTCCACCCGCGTCGGAGCGACACGGGTGGGGCCGGGCGATCAATGCCGAAACGTATGGTCGGCCGCTTTCGACAATCGTTTAGCTGCAGCGCGAGTGGCCACAGTCCGCGCACTGCATGCAGCTTTCGACGTGGCGCACGTTCGAGGAGCCACACTTGTCGCAGGTCATCTCGTGGCTGTCGGCGTGGGCCGTGAGCGCCTTCGCCATGGCCCGACCGAAGGAGGCAATCGACCCCTCGGCCTTCTCCAACTGCTCCACGAGGAAGTCGACCTTCGAGCCGTGGCGGAGGGCCGTGGAGACAAGTCGCGTCTCGACCCGTGCTTCGTCGGACGGCATGTGGCTCGTGATGTCCTCAATGATCACCTCTCCCTCCTGCGTAAGCAGTGAGTAGTGCCGGCTCTCGTTCTTGCGGATCACGCCCTCGTCGACGCGGTCCGCCGGGTCGCCGAAGAGGGGTGCCTCACCATCGGATTTAAAGGCGAAAACCTCGTAGGGATTGTCGTCGAGGAAGCCCACGAGGACCGTCCAGTGATCGCCCTTGTAGCGTACGCGGTGAATGGCACAGGGGAGCTCGTCCGGGCGGTCGGGCGCCTCGGTGCGGGGCACCGTGTTGTCCTCTTCATCGTCGCCGGAGAGAACGGCACTCATGGTTCCGGCGCGGTAGGTCGTCACGCCCTTGATGGAGCCAGTCTCCCAGGCCTTTCGGTAGAGGTCCTTGAAGTCCTCAAAGGGGTAATCCTCCGGGATGTTTACCGTCTTCGACATCGACGAGTCAATGAACGGCGCGAGGGCCTCCATCTGCCGCAGGTGATCGTCTACCTCGAGGTTGCGGGTGGTGACGGCCCAGTCGGCGTCCGGATTCCAGTCGCCCCGGTCCTTCATGTGACGCACCGCGTAGTCTTCAACCTGCTCGTCCTTACAGATGCCGCGCGTCGGGTGCAGTTGCCACTCCGTATAGCCCTCGTCGGCGCACCGCAGTACAATCTCGTCCCCGTGCTCTTCGGCGGCCCACGTCGTGCCGTTCGCCTCTATGGTGTCGCCGGCCGAGTAGGCGCGGGGCGACATCTCCGGCTCAGACAGCTCGTCGGGGAGCGCCGGCTGCTCGGAGGTGCGGATGTAACTGTGCATGAACACCGGCTCGATGCCACTCGACGGCGCGTTGGCGAGCGTCGAGGTGTTGCCGGTGGGCTGGATGCTGAGGAGGTGGCTGTTGCGAAGGCCGAGGTCCCCAATCATCTCTTTCGTTTTGTCGGACAGCCGCTGGACGAAGGGGTTCGACAGGTATTCGTCCTTGTCGAAGAGCGGGAACGGCTCCTTCTCCTCCGCAAGGCGGGCGCTGGCCTGGTAGGCCTTGTTGGCCAGGTGCTGCTGGAACTCGCGCATCGCCTGGACGCCCTCCTCCGACCCGTAGCGCTTCTTCATCATCATGAGCGCGGAGCCGTCGCCGAAGTGGCCGAGCCCGATGCGGCGCTTCTGCTGCAGGTTCCAGCGCTGCTCCTCCAGCGGGACGTAGCTCAGGTCGTTGACGTTGTCGAGGAAGCGGACGGCCGACGGGATGAGCTCATCGAGCAGGTCGTAGTCAATCTCGCCCGCGTCATGGTCCACGAACTGCGTGAGGTTGAAGTTGCCCAGCAGGCACACGCCGCCGACTGGTAGCACCTGCTCGCCGCAGGGATTTGTGGCGTTGATGTGCTCGCAGTACTGGAGGTTGTTCTCCCGGTTGATGGTGTCGACGAAGATGACGCCGGGCTCGTTGCGATTGTAGGTGGAATCCATGATCAGATCCCAGATCTCTCGCGCGTCATAGATCGCCTTCTCGCCGGTGGCCGGGTCGCGCCATACCTCAACGGTGCCGCCCTTCGCCTCGTAGGCCTTCAGGTCGCCGTCCCAGTGCTCCTTGTAAAATTCGGGCTCCCCCTCGAAGTCGGGGAACCGGAGGGGCCACTCCTCGTCGTTCCGAACCGCCTCCATGAACGCGTCGTTCACGAGGACCGACATGTTGAACTTGTGGAGGCGGCCCGGCTCCTGCTTCGCCTTGATGAACTCAATGATGTCCGGGTGCCACACGCCCATCGTCACCATCTGGGCGCCTTTCCGGATCTTGTCTTTCACGTCGTCGCGATCGGACTGCATGCCGGACCCGGCGACGATTGTAGCGGCCTGCTCATTCCACACGTCCAGCATCTGAACGGCGCCGGGCGTCATCGAACCGACGCCCCCGATGCGGGAGCCGCGCGGGCGCATGATATGACAGCAAAACCCATAGCCGCCCTCGCTGGCCAGAATCTTGGCCTGCCGGGTAAGCTCCGCCTGGATCTCATCCATCGAGTCCTGGTCGTAGCCCTGGAACCCGGACACGAAACAGTTGATGAGCGTGGCTTTGCCGAGCGAGGTGCCGGCATTGGCGAAGATACGCCCCCCAGGCGTGAACGGGAACGGCCCGGTCGGCACGCCATGACCGCTAAGGAGCTGGTAGAATCGCTTCGTCCAATACTCCTTGTCGCTCTCGACCGACGCGAGATGCCGAGCGTTCCGGTACCACGTGTCCGGCACGTGGGTGTCGGTGCCGTACTGGTAATTCTGCTCGTAGACCTCCTCCGAGATGGTGGTTTCGAAGATGCCGTCGTTCGTCCGGTCGTCCTCGATGAGATCACTCTGCTCGAGGTGAAGTTGTCGGTCGGGCACGTCGGCGGCTGGGGCCATGCGCACCGCACCATCGCCCATGCTCTGCTGTGCCGGATCAACGACATCGGACGAGTCGGAGGCGTCCGTAGGAGAAGAAGAGGGTTGGGACATACTGTTCGGAGGCGTGTATCTTAGTGACGAATTCTGTTGAGTGGCCTCCGGACGGTCGCGGGGGCCGTGGAGACCAGCAAAGTTGGGTGTCGGCGGAAAGGGCCAACCCGCCGGGCGATTCCGTTCTCTCTGCTGCCGGGCGTGGTCTTAACTAAGGCAGTCAGGGAAGCAAAAACGGAACGTACCGCCGGAAGAGGTGCCCGTGCGCACCACTCGCGAGAGCGGGGTTGTCGGGACAACATTACTCCGCTCAGATAGATACAGTGCGCCCCCGGGAGTATCAAGGACTTCTTTCCACATTCCGTCCACACGAACCGGCAATCCGGCCCCGTTTCGAACACGTTACCTATCAATTTCAGTCTCTACAATAACAGAGATTTCGGTCGGGGGAACGAAACGTTTTCCACGGAGGCGAAGTGGGCGCGCGCCGGGCGGTCGTTACTCGTCGGTTTCGTCGTCCATGATCTCGTCGGGACGAACGTCCCACATCAGCATGGTCTCGATGTCAACATAGTCTTCTTCGCCGAGGTCGTCGGTGAAGCGGTAGTCGCCGTACGTGCTTCGCTCAAACGGAGGGAGCCGCTCCCATTCGGTGCCTTGGCGGTCGACGAAGTGCTCGGGAAACGGGTTATCTTCGTTGTAGTCGGGGTGGTAGGAGGCGTAGGTCTTACTCGCCTCGTAGATGGCCGCGCGGCGGGCTCCCGCCTTGGTCGAGCTCTCGCCCTCCACACTAAACGGAGAGATCGAGATGGTGGCCGTCACGAACCCGTCCTCGTCCTCGTGGTACGTGGGCCGTTTCACCTCAAAGTCGCTCGGATGTGGATACGCACTACTTTCGTCGGGCATGATGCGCTAAGGTCGGATCGTGTGAAGACAAAATACCGGCAGTACAGCAGACACTTCTGCTGTGGACGGTGCCCAAACGACCAGTCCGTCTGTAGGATTCCACTTTTCGGCCGTATCTTGTCTCTTCCGCGTGGAATTCGAACGGACCAGTCACCTGTCCCCTCCTACCGGTGCCCGTCGGATGCTCTGAGACGGCCCCGTGTAAACGCTTGAGAAGCTGCTTGGCGGATTGTCTGAGGCCACCCCAGAGAGTACTCGGTCGTGGCCATCTAGATGGCCTTGCTCCCAGCGCTGCGACTGCGCAGATCCCGTGCAGCCCGTGAACGACTTGATCCCTGCGTTCCCGACGCAAGATGGCTTCTGATTCCGATGAACAGGGCTGTGGATAACCAGACAGCGTGGACGCAAACGTAGATGTTCGAAGACAATAACAGAACCAACTCACCGGCGTTTTCGCGACTGTACCGGACCAGGGAATTTCCGTTATTTATTTTACCTGAGAAAAGCGGGCCTCAGTAGATTGTGGATAACTGCTGCTGTGTCTGGCTTTTCAGCGTTGGCGTAAGGCCCTTTCTCCCATAAGACTTTTCTCCCATAGAAGAAGATCGACCGCCTCATCTCGGTATCATGCTCGTTCGAGGTCGCGCTGGTGTAGGAGCGTGTAGGTGAAGCCGTTCCCAACGTGCCGCCGTCCCTTCTCACAGTGATGGAGCAGGTGGTCGAAGTGGTACGGCGCACAGAGAACCTGACAACCAGAGCTCCAGGCCCCCACCTCTACCGAACGCTCTCCCTCGGGACGAGCCCGATGGATGTTAACGCCGAAGTAACCGGTCTCCTCCCGACCGCTCCCTCCCGCGGATTCACATTGTCGCCCGCAATGCGCATATTGTAGTCATCAGTCCTGGCATCCGGACGGGGTGGAGAACAGGAGGCCCTCCCCTCCCGACTCGAACTTGATCTGCTTGTTTGCTTCGATTCATGCGACACTTTTCAATTTTCGCGCTCTGCACGCTGCTTCTCACCTCTTGCTCTCTCTTCAGGGGCTCGACCGGTCCCGACAAAAAACAAAACCAGAAGACGGAGCAGGAACAGGACGATCCCTTCAAGTCGTGGGACAAGACCCTGAAAGACACCGAGAAAGTCGAGGGCTTCATTCCGCTACACCAGAAGGAAGACCGGACCCTATTCGCCGAACTCTCGCCCGAGATGCTGGGACAGAACATCGGCCTGGCCCTGCACATCAGCAAGGGGGTCGGGGTCCTCAATCTACACGACGGGCTGCCCCTGACCGACATGCAGTTGATGCGCTTTCGGAAAGTCGGACACGAGATTCACCTCGTGCACCGGAACGCGCGGTTCCGCGCGGATGCGGGCGGCATGCGCACGTCGATGAAGGACAACGTGGGCCACTCGGTGGTCGCATCCTTCGATATTGTCAGCCGCAACGATTCGACCGACCATCTGCTAATCAAGCTGTCCGACTTTCTCGTCTCCGACTACGCGAACATTGGCGAGAGCGTCAAGCCGTATTTCGGCGGGAAACCCGTCCAGTTTCAGCAGTCGACGAGCTACGTCGATAGCGTGCAGGGCTTCGAGCGGAACGTAGAGATCGACGCCATGCTGGATTTCCGGGGCTCCGATCCGCCCCTCCTCGGCCGCGGCGCACTTCCCGACTACCGCTCCATTCCGGTTGGCGTCCGCTACTCCTTCTTCCAGCTGCCGGAGGAGCCGATGCAGGCGCGCCCAGCCGACGACCGGGTCGGCTACTTCACCAACGCGATCAAGGACTTCTCGAAGGACGAGCGGGCCGATCCCTACCTCCGCTACGTGAACCGGTGGCGCCTCGCCCCCAGCGACACGGCTGCCTACCGGCAGGGCAAACTTGTGGAGCCGAAAGAGCCCATCGTGTACTACGTTGACCGAAGCGTTCCGGACGAGTACCGCCCGTACGTAAAGCAAGGAATTGAAGCCTGGAACGAGGCCTTTGAAGCCGCCGGCTACAAGAATGCAGTCGTGGCGAAGGATGCCCCGGACGACTCGTCGTGGAGCGCCGAAAACATCCGGTACTCAACGGTGCGATGGACCGCCGCCCACCAGATGGGGTACGCCATCGGTCCGTCCCAGGCCGACCCGCGAACGGGCGAAATCTTGAATGCGGATGTCCTGATCTCCTCCTCGTTCGTCCGCGGCTGGAAACAGACCCACGAAGAACTGCTGCCAGAAGCGACGGCCATCACCGACCCGTCGCTGCCTCCCTCCCTGCAACGAACCCCGCAGGCCCTTCGCCGGATGTTTCCGGACCGACTCGCCCGGCGCGCCTGCTGGGCGGAACGAGGAAAGGCGCAGCAGCTGGGCCTACAACGCGCCACCCTTCTGGCCCGGGGCACCCTCGAGCCCGGCGCCCCCATGCCCGAGGAATACCTCGGCGCCGCGATCAAGGATCTCGTCATGCACGAGGTAGGGCATACACTCGGTCTCCGCCATAACTTCAAGGCGTCCTCGGCCCTCCCGACCAACCAGCTCCACAACGAGAGCGTTACGGGCGAGCACGGCGTAAGCCTTTCGGTCATGGACTACGCCCCGGTCAACGTGGCCCTCAACCCGGACAACCAAGGCCACTACTGGAACCCGAACGTAGGATCCTACGACGAGTGGGCCATCCAGTACGGGTACAGGCCCATCGCCGAGCAGCCCGAAGACGGCCCCCTAACCCGGAACGCCCCTCTCGCCGACACGACCACCGCCGCGGAAAATGGACTCGACAAAATCGCGGCCCAGTCAAGCGACTCGCTCCACACCTACGGCACCGACGAGGACGCCCAACTGGGGGCCTACGCCGTCGACCCGTTGACGAACGCCTGGGAGCTGGGCTCCAGTCCGTTGACGTTCGCCGAGAGGCGAACGGAGCTGCTTCGCAAAGTGGAGCCGAAGCTCGACGACCGCCTCCTCGCGGAGGGGGAACGCTATCACCGCCTCCGCGAGGCCACGACGGCCCTTCTCCTGGAACGACTTCGGGTCCTCCTGCCCGTCACGAAAACCGTCGGTGGCATGTACGTGGCTCGCGACCACAAAGGCAGCCCCGACGCCCGGCCCCCTTTCCGGCCCGTGCCGGCCGAAAAACAGCGCGAGGCCGTGGACCTGCTGGTTGACGTCGCGTTTTCCCCCGACGCGTTCCAGTTTGATTCCGAACGGCTCAACAAGCTCGCCCCCGACCACCACTCCCACTGGGGCACCGAGCGTTCCCTCCAGATCGACTACCCGGTGCACGAACAGGTCGATCGGGTACAGACGGTCTTGCTTACCGAGCTTCTGCACCCCGCCCGCCTGGAACGCATGATCGATAACCAGATGCGCGTGGAGGGCGAGGCGTACGGACCGGGCGACCTGCTGCCGCGCCTGACCGACGCCATCTGGAGCGAGCTCGACGTGCAGCCGCCCCGCTCGGTTACGATCAATTCGTTCCGTCGCAACCTGCAGCGCGTGTACGTGGACCGACTCATCGACTTCACGCTGAACACGACCAACTGGATTACGATCAGCGTCGCGGGGGCGGAACAGGCCACCACCCCAGAGGACGTACGCTCCCTTGCTCGACTGGAGCTGGCGGAGTTGTCCAGGCAGATCGACAACCTTTTGAACCGCCGTTCTCTCGAACGCGACACGCGGGCCCACCTGTCCGAAACGAAAGCCCGCGTCGACCGGGCGCTCGACGCTGCGGTGGAGGTCGCTCCGTAAGCGAGCATCAGAGGCGTGCTCCGCAACTAGATCCCTGTAAAACGAGGGGGACTTTCAGCCGTTTTACCGGAGGGTGTTTCGGTATTCGTCTGCGCTCTTCGGCCAACACTCTTGTTTCTCATGCCCTTTACCGACCAGCTTCGTTCCGAAACGTCCGCCTTGTACACGGACCTCTATCAGCTCACGATGCTCCAGGCGTACTGGCGCGAGGGGATGGACGAGACGGCGGTGTTCGACCTCTTTGTGCGTCGCCTCACGGACCGGAACTACCTGCTGGCCTGCGGCCTTGAGCAGGCGCTTGAATACCTCGAGCATCTGTCCTTCTCAGACGAAGCGCTCGATTATCTCGACGAGCAGGATCAGTTCGATCCTTCCTTTCTGGAGTGGCTCTCAGACTTCGCATTCACGGGGAACGTGTACGCCGTCCCCGAAGGAACGCCGGTTTTTCCCGACGAACCGATCGTGGAGGTCGTCGCCCCGATCGGAGAGGCTCAACTCGCCGAGACATTCCTGCTCAACCAGATCACGTTCCAGACCCTCGCCGCGTCGAAAGCGAGTCGCGTGGTCCAGGCCGCCCACCAGGGTGGCACGGACCGCCTCGTGGCCGACTTCGGCATGCGCCGGATGCACGGTACGGACGCGGCCCTGAAGGCCGCCCGGGCCTTCTACATCGCCGGGGTGGACGCCACCTCCAATGTGGCCGCCGGGAAGGCGTACGGCCTTCCCATCACGGGCACGATGGCCCACAGCTACATCGAGGCCCACGACGCGGAGATGGATGCCTTCCGGGAATTTTCGGACCTGTATCCCGAGACGATCCTACTGGTTGACACCTACGACACGCTCGACGGCGTGCGGAAGGTCATTGCCATGGCCGAGGAAAACGGCGAGGATTTCCGTATTCGGGGGATTCGCCTCGACTCCGGAAATTTGGCTGAACTGGCCAAGCAGTCGCGACGCCTCCTCGACGACGCGGGGTTGGAGGACGTGATGATCTTTGCCAGCAGCGGACTCGACGAGCATAAGATTGCCCGTCTTCTCGACCAAGGAGCCCCCATCGACGGCTTCGGCGTGGGGACGAAGATGGGCACCTCCGCCGACCAGCCCGCCCTCGATAGCGTGTACAAGCTGTGCGGCTACGCGGGCCAGCCCCGAATGAAACTCTCCGCCCAGAAGTCAAACTTGCCGGGCCGCAAACAGATCATACGCCAGTACGAGGACGGCACAGCGAGGCGCGACGTGATCGTGACCGAAGACGAAAACGGACACCCGGGTGCCCCCCTCCTCGACCGTGTGATGACCGACGGGGAACGCACCGAGGTCGGGGCGGCTCGTCCACTCGACGCCGTCCGCGAGCACGCCGCTGCCCGGGTGAGCGAACTTCCCGACCGTCTCCACACCCTCGGTCACAGCGAGGAAAGCTACGACGTGGTCCTTAGCGACGAGATGGAGGCTCGGCTCAACGACACCCGTGCGGACCTCCACGAAGCGATGCGCGAAGAGCTTTCGTAACACGATTTCGTGTGTAGAATCATCTCTGTTATACGAGACAGGGCGCTCGTACATCTCCATTTCCGGCGAGGACACCAACGGGGACCGTCCGCCCGGCTCGGAGAATCGCACGTCCGACCACAGAGCGAGACCGACCCCGTCCTGGCCCCGTTCAGAGTGAAATCCGAGTTCTTGTCACCGAGTTCTTGTCAAAATGCCCCTCCAATCCAGGGAGATGATGGGTTGGAGCCGGCTACTGGCGAATGACAGCCCGCTTTCTCCCACCCGGACTCCCTCCCTTTTGTCGCTCGCACGGCTGTCGTCACCGCCTTACCCCCCTCCCCCACTCAGGTGCGTGTCGTGAAAACCACCCAATCGTTTGAGTCCACATCCCAGTCTCCGGATCCATACCGATGTGGCCCAGAGAGGTGGCCAATCATGAACACGCCCGGCGCCAGAAGCAACACTGGGAAGAGCCGTCATGAGGCGCCAGGCACGGCAGAACCGACCACGGCGGCGACGAAAACGAGTCCTCCCTCAGGACGAAAAAGGAGAGGGGGAGACGTGGGAAAGTGCGTGGAATGGACGTCACGAGAAACCGCCCGACGCCCCTTCGTATTCTCTCCTATCCATTCAAATTGCCTTTTCTAGTACGAAATTTGGCTGTAGATAGGCGGCAAGGCCCCTCCGGCGCCGGCCCTTTCCCTCGTTCATACATTTCCGATGAGACTCGCCTCGGAAGTTGTCCCCGTCCCCATTCCGCCACTACTTTGGGATACTCGTAGCGGAATCACCACCTGTGACGTACAGTCGTTTTTCTAATCCCAATATCCTACAATCATTATGAGCGATCCAGGAATCGAAGCACTCAATAGAGCGGCCGACGAGGCTGACGAGGCAGCCTGTCCAGTGACACTGGTCGTGAGCGGCAACATGGTCACCGGTCACATCGTGGGCCAGGATACGTTTGAAGCCGATACATCTCGCATGGTCGAGATGGCCCGCGAACGTGCCGGCGACGAAAACGGAGCCATCGACGCCATGAGTGGACTCATTTCGGCGATGATGGACGCCGTGGGGGACGACGACCCGGGCGAATTCGTGCACGTTTCCGTTCAGGAAGTGATGACGGGGGCCGAAGCAATCCATCTCGGCGGTTCCGTCTTTCGCTTCCGCGCCGATGAAATCCAGGGCTTCACCATCGGGACGGTAGAGACGAAGGAGGGGTGACGGCGGGGACGCTCCACCGTGAGCGTAATCGCCTCTTGTGCCTTTTCCGGTCGGCTCGCCGAGAAGAGCTCGGGGGAATTGGGGGCGTGGGAGCCGGGCTGTCCGTAACGGGCGGCTCCACTACGGCGTCGTGATGTCCGCAAGCGTCTCCTCCACCTCCTCCCGCCGGTCTCGGAGGAAGGGGGGCAGCATCAATGTCTCTCCCAGTTCCTCAACCGGCTCGTCGTGGAGGAAGCCGGGTGGATCGGTCGCGATCTCGAAGTTTACGCCATTCGGCTCGCGGAAGTAGATGGAATGGAAGTAGTTTCGGTCCTTCATCGATGTCGGCCGATGCCCCGCGTCGCGGAGGCGCTGTCGAAGGGCCATCTGCTGGTCATCATCCGCGACCCGGAAGGCCACGTGGTGGACCGTGCCGTAGCCCCAGGACCCTTCATGCATGTTCGGCTCGGTGTAGAGGTCGATGTACTCGCCGTGATTGGCCCCATCCTCCACCCGGTAACGCATCCAGTCGCCATCTTGTGGCGTGGGCTCGGTATCAATTCGCTGATACCCCATCAGTTCTAGAACCTCGGCCGTAAGCCGGGGATTATGGGGTTGAATGGTCACGCCGTGGAACCCGCGCAGGGCATGCTCCGCCGGCACCGGTCCTTCCTCCCAGGGCTCGACGTCAGACTCGCCGGTAATGAGTTCCAGGGGTTGCCCGTCGTGGTCCTGGAACTGAATCACCGTTCGGCCGAAGCGCTCGGTGACCGGATACAGGGATACCTCGTCGAACCCGTCAAGCCGATCGACCCAGTAGTCAACCGAACCGTCCGGAATGGTGAAGGCCGTAGCGGTGGCCTGGCCGCGTCCCACCTCCCCCTTCTGGATGCTGTGATGCGGCTTGAAGGTGATGACGGACCCGGGCGTGCCGGTCCCGTCGGCGTAGTAGAAATGGTACATCGTCGGTCCCCGAAACACCTTCGACGGATTGTTAAAGAGGACCGTCTGTTTCACCAGGCGCAGGCCGAGGACACCCGTGTAGAAGTCAATGTTTTCTTGCGGATCGTGGGCATAGGCCGTGACGTGGTGAATGCCCGATACGTGGCTCATGGTACAGAGAAGTCGTTCTGGAAATTGTCAACGAATGGGAATCACAAGCACTTCTCCCTCCTGTGAGGCGAGGGAAGACGGTCCACGGCCCCAATCGCCTCGAACCGCGTACCCGACACAGGTGCACACGACGCCGTGGAGGACACTGAAAGAAGAGGGCGTCCGGCCCTCAGATGCAGCCCGGGGCAAAGACTGCCTTTTCGGTTTGAGCGGGCATCGCTTGATCGATGGGAAGCCACGACGGCGCCGCGCCGGCATCGGAAGCGGAAGAGGACATCGCGGGAGTGGTCGTTCCATCGAAGCGATACGGCAATGTGTCCCAGGAAGCCCTAGTCGGCGTCGTCAAAACTGAGGGTCACAGTCTGCCCCTCATATTCGATCTCGATCCCTTCCGACACCCTCTGGACCGTGGCGACCGTACGCTCAACGTCGAAGTTTTGTCGTTTGATGTGATGGGTCACCGTTTCCTCGGCCACCGCTACATGTTGGGGCTCGTCTCCGATCTCCGGCACCTTTTCGGCCGCGTCGAAGAGAAGGGGGGCAATTTGGGCCACGTAGGTGGCCGCCATGAATTCCGGACTGGGCTCGTCCATTTCGAGATCATCCATGATGAAAGCGTGGATGGGTGCAAGGAAGTAAACAGTCGGCGAGGTTCGTCGCGATGCAGGCAACCACGCGACAGGCACTGCGAATGAGAGGACTCGACGGGCGTTCCGCGACCGGTTCTCCTGGGGCTTCTCGGCGATGGGGCCCGTTCGGTCAAGGTGCGCATCTGAACGCAGGAAGATGTCTACCTCCCAGACGCGTTTCGAAACGCCTGTCGGATTTCTCGGAACGTAGTTGGGGATGCGGACGTCCCCAAAGAGCTATACGCCCGGACCTGTTACAGTATTGTATTATTTTGTTTAACTGAAAGTCGGGTCTAATTTCGCTATACTGTTGTGTCAAACAGCCAATAATCCGCCCCGATTGTGCTAAAAAGAGGTTCTCTAAGGCGTTCTGTGTTACGGGTTTACACAGCCCGACCTTCCAAGGAGCCAAACCGATTGAGGACTGTTTTAATTTTCGGTCGGGCGAGAAGATCTTCGAGCCAGTAGGTCCGGCCTAAAATACGTCTGCCGGATTGGCTGTCCTCGGGACGTGTACTGGACTGCGACGAGCAATTTCCAATCTCCGCGGGGCATACGACCATTTCCGTTCCCATAAACCGGATTCACTACCTCTTCTACAACTCTCGACACGGCCATGGCCGATCCGCCGACCGATCTCAGCAAACGGGCAAAGCAACACTGGGCGAACGAGCAGTGGGGAGAATACCGAAACACCCGATACGAAATGGCCGAGCACGCCCGACAGAATAGAGACTGGGAGCAGGCTCTCCGCCTTTACGTCGAGGTTCTCCTCTTCGACCTTCAGGGCGTGAGCGGGTGTGGAGAAGACGGGTTCAGCTCGGCTCATCAACGCGAAGCACCGTCCGCTGCGCGAGAGCTGGCCCGTCTGTTCCTCCACCAGCGTCTCGACGGGGAGGCATTGAAGAGCGTTTTTGGGCGAGTGACCGACGATTTCTGGGTGGGGGCGTTTCCCCGTTCGCGAAACGACGTGTGGGACGACCTGCAGTCCGTTGTCCGGGAGTACATGAACGGCCTTCGACTCAGAAACCGGGTCGAGTCCCTCGGTCCCAATCGTCTCCTCCCCGCGAACGAGGCTGACGCCTACGCCGAGCGGGCCGACGACTACGAACTCCTTCGCCGAATCGGAATGCTCCTGGAAAATGAATCCCCGACCCGCATTCCGGAGGACAAACGAAGGCGCACTCATGACTATCTCTCAGCGGTCGACATCGAGCAGATCGGCGATCGATGGAAGGCGAAAGCCTACCAGTGGGCCGGCGAGGTCGTCCTCTCCAACAACGAACCGGAGTCGGCCCTCAATTACTTCGAACAAGCGCTCGACCTTGCGGATCTAGACGACCGGGCAACGGTCAAACGGCGGGTAAAGCAGCTCCGGGACGGCGCGGTCCATGCAAGCTGAGTTGGGGAGGGGGCCGGCATTGATTTCGGAGTACCGAAATGGAATCGAGGAGGGGGGATCACACGTTTATCCCCACCCCATTTTCATGTCTTCCTCGCCCCGAGATTCTCTTCATCGGAGCGGCTGTTCTTTCGCTCGTCTCCTCCCCGCTTCAGTTTTTAAGGTAGTCGTCGTTGCCCACTTCTGGACCTGAGGACCACGCCTCCACTACCTGCACCGAGTCTTGCTTGTTGGTGGTGTACCTCGGGAAGGCACGATGAACCGTAATATGCTTCCGTAGAACAACGCATCTGTTGACCGGATTCTGCAGATATACCTGTAACGTGAACGGAGGCGGTCTCCTTCCAGAACGTGCAGTACCCAGTCTCGGGGCCACCAGCTCGGATCGCCAGGGCCGAACACCGAGAGGGACACAGTGTAGACGGAAAATGCGTGTTGCGGGCGATTACGACCGGTCTGACGGTGGGACTACGACGCCCAAACTGGCCTCCTACCTCGACGCAGCCCGTACGTCACCCGACACGGCCCGCATACGATCCGTTTCGCGGACGCCCACCGATGGGGCGAGGAGCCGGACCAGGCCCTCAATCGCGTCGTTGCTCCCAGCCTCGAACGGCAGGCGGGCATTCAGTCGACGGACACAGTGCCGTGGGCCAGTGGGTCCCGCTTCGACTACATTGTGCGACTGCGTGTGCTTCGCTTCGAAGGCGTCGGCCCTCCCCCACCAGGCCCGGATGCCGACGATGATACACCACTCCCGACGGGCCACTCTCAGATGACGGTGCGCTGGACGATCCTAAGTCCGGACGGCACCACCACGAAGGGTGTGGGAGTCACGCGCCACCGTGGAGAAAACGGGCGGGTGACCGACTACGCGGATCCTGCCGCCGAGGTCGACGCGTCACTTTCCGTACGGGCCGACCATGTTGCGACCGACTACGGATGCTCGGGCGCCCGTAGAGGCCCGGCTTTTTCCAGAAACGATCCTCTCCCTATGTCCGACGACATCACAGTTCGTAGTGCCACGGCCGAAGACACCGACCTCCTTGCGCGCTTCAACGCGGCGATGGCGGAAGAAACAGAGAACAAAACCCTGGACGTTGAAACGGTCCGGGCGGGCGTCCAGGCGATGTTTGAGAATCCGTCGCGTGGATTCTATCTCGTCGCCGTCCAAGCGGGGGCGATTGTCGGCTCCCTCATGATAACAACTGAGTGGAGCGACTGGCGCAACGGCGTGTTTTGGTGGATCCAGAGCGTCTACGTGCGGCCGGAGGCGCGACGGTCGGGCGTGTACACGGCCCTGCACCGAACCGTGCGCGAGCGGGCATCGGTCAACGACGACGTGTGTGGCCTACGCCTCTACGTAGAGGAGGATAACGAGACCGCTCGGGAGACGTACGAAGCCCTGGGGATGAGGGCGTCGTCGTACCGGATGTACGAAGAAATGCTATAGCTCACCGTCGACTGCCTCCTCGTCGGGGACGGCGCCGAAAGCACCATCGCCCTGCTCATCTCCCTTCGCCAAAGCCACGTAGCTACCAATGAACGTGACGGCTCGCTCCCCCGCCGCGTCAATCCTACACTTGAGATCGAGCCGCGCCCGCCCCCAGCGATCAAGCATCTTCTGAAACCGCTCCAGCGCGTCGTCGTCGGGCCGTTCACAAATGACGGAAATATTCTCGTAGACCGGCCGCATGTACTCGATGTCGCTCTCCTGAATCATCACCTCCACACGACGCTTCATGTCTTCCACTGCGTCCTGCACAACCTGATGCATCATCGCCCAGCCCGTCACGGTGGCGAGCATGCTGAGGCTGCCCCCGAAGGCACTGCCCATGTGGTTGGCGTTGGGCTGCAAGGGAGCGGAGGCACGCAGACGCCCCTCCTCATCCGTCGCGAGCGAGAACTCGAGGTGCTGGGTGATCGGCATCTTCTCGACGATGAGACGTTCAAGCTCCTCCAGCGCAGCTTCCGTTCGGGACGAACTGGCCATGGTGCGAGTAGCCACGTGAGTTCCAGAGGGTCAGGTAGGTAAATAACAGCGATCTTACTAACGGAGCACCTGCGGATACGTTCTCCGACGCCTGTTTTCCTCGTTGATTTGTTTCATTCGTGATGTCGATACCGGGATTGTGGCGGTGGAAAAAAGTGTTCTCCCGGTCAACAATCGGTCGAACCGCCGATCTCAACACTCAAGTGCGTCTGCGTCGGTGACACGGTCTGCCGCGTTCCTTGTTTGGGGGGGCACGGCGAGAACCTCTTTCTCTCTTTCTGACTTCCTTCCACCTTCATGCCTTCAACCAACCCCTTCGCCCGGATTGCGGACCGGTACCGGGACCTATCCGATCGTCTGCGCCCTCCACTCGTGACCCGAGCCATCGGCTCGGTCATTCCGTTCGTGGACACGGCCGGCTGTTTCATCGAGGCGTATACCCCCACGCGGGTCGCCGTTCGCCTAGACAATCGCGAGGCCGTGCAGAACCACCTCGGCGGCCTGCACGCAGCGGCGCTGGCCCTGCTGGCCGAAACCGCCTCCGGTCTCGTGGTGGCCCTCAATGTCCCGCCTGCCTCCTCCCCCTTGCTCCGTACGATGGAGGTCTCGTTCGACCAGTTCGCCCGCCATGCGGTACAGGCCGAGGCGACCCTTTCGGCCGCAGACGCCGACCACATCCAGTCCCATCCAATTGGCAAGATGGACGTCGACGTGACACTTACGGCCCCGGACGACGACAAACCGCTCGTCTCCAGCGCCCTGCAGTGGGCGTGGGTGCCAACGGACCGCCTCTCCGACAATGCGTAGCGGGGCTCCGGGGCGTCAGTGCACGTTTCCGAGGAAGTGGGTGCCTGCACCGACGGCCTCACGGACGCGGAGCGAGTTGCATCGAGGCAATCGGAAAGAATCAGACGTCCCCCTCTTGGGGCCGGAGCAGAAGCTCCTCCAGCACAGTCCGGTCGGAGAGGGGGTAGGCATCCACGACAGACTGGGCCACGTCTTCCGGGGGCATGAAGCGGTCCTCCGGCAACTCCACCCCGTCCCACGTCGGCGTGTAGGTGGCCCCCGGCAGGACCGTCGTTACCCGAACGCCCTCCTCCTTCGTCTCTTCCCGAACGACCCGACCCAGCCCGCGAAGACCGTGCTTGGCGGCGCAGTACCCCGCGTTGGCCGGGTAGGCCGTAACGGACGCAACCGAGCCCATGAAGAACAAGTGTCCCTCGCCTCGCTCCCGCATCGCGGGGAGGAACGACTGCGTGACGGCGAACGCACCCGTGAGGTTCACCTCGATTTGCTCCCGAAAGCCGTCCAGTGTCAGTTCGTCGAGGGGCGTGTAGGTAAACATGCCGGCGTTGTTGACGAGCACGTCCGGCACGCCCCATTCCTCCTGTACCGTGTCGGCCATCCCGGCCACCGCCTCGTCGTCGGTCACGTCGGTGGGCACAACCATCGCCTCGCCTCCCCGCGCCCGACAGGCCTCGGCCGTGGCGTCGAGTTTTGACGCCGAGCGGGCGGCCAGAACCACCCGTGCCCCGTCACGCTCAGCAAAGGCCTCCGCAATGGCCCGCCCAATGCCCTGACTTGCCCCCGTCACGACGACAATCATAGTGGGAAGATCGGAGTTGGAAGGCAGGTGATGAGCAACAACCGGAGCGCTCTCCTCGTCTCGTTCTCTCCAACGCTCCCCCTACTCCGTCGTCTGGGTGAGACGCATGAACTCGGCACGGGTGGCGTGCTCGTCAAACTCGCCGCTGACGGAGCTGGTCGTCGTCATCGAGTTTTGCTTTTCGGCGCCGCGCATCATCATGCACAGGTGCCGCGCCTCAATCACGACCGCCGTCCCCAGCGGCTCCACCACCTCATCGATGGCATTTCGGATCTGGAGGGTCAACCGCTCCTGAACCTGTAGCCGCCGGGCAAACACCTCAACCGTCCGGGGAATCTTACTGAGGCCGACGATCTTACCGTCTGGAATATAGGCGACATGCGCCTTTCCGTAAAAGGGGAGCATGTGGTGCTCGCAGAGCGAGTACACCTCGATGTCCTTCACGAGGATCATCTCATCGTATTCCTCCTCGAACATCGCCTGCCGGAGGATGTCCTTCGGATCGAGGGCGTATCCGTGCATCAAGAACTGATAGGCGCGCGCCACTCGTTCGGGCGTCTCTTCCAGTCCTTCCCGGGAGGGATCCTCCCCCAAAATATCGAGGATCGACGAGACATGGTCGGCGAGGGCCTCCGTGGTCTCTTCATCGTACACGTCTCGTCGCTCGTAGAGCTTCGGCGGCCCTCCATCAGAGGTTCCATTCTCGCGGAGGGTGTCGGAAGGAATTTTCTTTTCGGCCATGGCGGATTGGGTAGCGTGAAAAAGCGCGTGGAAAAACGAGTGAGGCCATCACTCCCCTCGATACTCGACGAAATTGCGGGGCGTCTCGTACAGGCGCACGCAGTGAAGCTCTCCGGCAGGTAGCGCCTCCTCCAACTCGTCCCAGATGGCAATCGCGAAGTTCTCGCTGGACGGAATCACGCCGTCCATAAAGTCCACTTCTCGGTTCAGGTTCTTATGGTCTACTTTGTCGAGAACCCGGTCGTGGAGAATCGTCTTGAGATCCCCAAGGTCCAGCACATACCCGGTTTCGGGATCCGGCTCTCCGGCGATGGTGACTTCTAGCTCGTAGTTGTGGCCGTGCCAGTTGGGGTTGTTGTCCTTGCCGAAGGTCTCCTGGTTCCAGGCGTCCGACTTCTCGGGATTATGGAGCCGATGGGCCGCGTTGAAATGCACCTTCCGAGTGATATAAACAGTGGACATGAATCGTGACGATCCGCTTGGGGAATGTGGTGGGCAATGCACGTGCAACGACCATTCTACAGACCGGCGGCCGGGGATGTTGTTCGAGGGACCGACGACTCTTTTACAGTGCAGCCGTAACGATGTCGTCTTGTGATTTCCCTCTCGGTTCTTCTATATTGCGCAGTGAGAAGTGCTCCTCCATTTGATCCTCGATGCTCATTCTCACTTCACGAGGGCAGTGTGTCATGGCCGAAAAGACGTTGTTTCAGCGGATCATCGACGGGGAGGAAGACGCCGATATCGTCCACGAGGATGATCGGTGCGTCGCGTTTCACGACATCAATCCGCAGGCACCGACCCACATCCTCATCGTCCCGCGCAAACCAATCCCCTCCCTCGACGACCTGGAGCCGGAGGACGAAAAGCTGGTCGGCCATCTGTTCCTGGTGGCGAAGGAGCTAGCCCAGGAGGAAGGGCTGCGCGATGGGTACCGCACGGTTATCAACTGTGGCGATGATGGCGGGCAATCGGTGTACCACCTGCACCTTCATCTCCTCGGGGGACGCCGTCTAGAATGGCCGCCCGGATGACCCTTCGAATGCGGAGTTTGGAGTGGGGAATGGGGAACGTGCGCTCCGCTGTCGGGCAGACGGGCCATTGCTTCTCGCGGGCCGCTTTGACGGAAGCGACGAGCATGGAGGTGATTTGGTGTGCCTCGTCGCGGAGCTTGTTTAATGGAGCCTCTGGGGCATGCTGAAGTTCGTTGAGAAGTTCGAGCCAGTATTCGGTTTCGTCGGCTTCTTCCTCTGCGATCGACATCTTCGAAAGAAACTCGGCTCGGGACTGAGCATGACAGGCAGCTCGGTAGTTCGCTCCAATCGAAGAGGCTGATCGCATGAGTTGCCGGCGGATGACCTTGCAGGAGGGCTCGTCCGGCAGCTTCTCGCAGAAACGAAAGATCGCTATGCAAATTGCTTGGTTCAGAGCGACGTTCAGGCATGGGCCGAACGAGGGGAATTGGGCAAACACGGCATTGAGCTGAGTAGACACGCAGAAATACCGTCATCCGAGAGTCATTCTGAGCGAACGAGGCCATCCAGATGGCCACGACCGAAGACAGGAGCGACGAAGACAGAGCGAGTCGAAGAATTTATCTGAACCTGGCAAGAACGCCCCACTCGGAGGAATGAGAGACGAAAAATGTTTCCGCCAACTGCCGAAGAGATTCCTCGATTCTGGCAATCTGGGATTGCCTGCTTCGCTCCACTCGGAATGACTTATTGCTAAGGTTCTTTTGCGTGTCTACTTAGACACCTCAGCCCCCCATCTAACGTCACTCTACGTCCCGCTCCGCGTTCTCGCCGCGAAATTCTCTACTCCCCCACTCCAAACTCCACACTCCGAATTTGTGATCACCCTCGGCGCGACCGGCGGCATCGGCAGCGGCAAGACCACCGTCTGCGGCTTCTTGGAGGAGAAGGGCGCGCGCGTCTTCTACGCCGACGTCGAGGCGAAGCGGCTGATGCAGGAGGACGAGGCCGTACGGGCCGCCATCGTCAACGAATTTGGTACGGAGGCGTACGCGGACGACGGATCCCTCAACCGCGCCTCCCTCGCCGACCGGGTCTTCGGCGACGCCGAGCGAGTCGAGCGCCTGAACGCCATCGTCCACCCGCACGTCTTTGAGGCGTTCGAGGCGGCGGCTGGCCGGGCGCGGGACGAAGGCCTCGATCTGCTGGTCCACGAGGCCGCGCTGCTCTTCGAGGCCGGGGGCGACGACCACGTGGGCGTCACCGCGGCGGTGGTCGCGCCGGACGCCGACCGCATCGCCTGGGTCACCGAGCGCGACGACGTGACGCCCGAGCAGGTGAAGGCGCGCATGACCCATCAGCTCCCGCAGGACGAGCTCCGCCGCCGCGCCGACCACGTGATCGAGAACGACGGGTCGCTGGAGGACCTGCGCCGGAAGAGCGTGGAGCTGTACTGGACGGTCGTAGGAAGGGAGTAGCGCCCGTTAGGATCTACTGCGACGCCGGGGGGATGCCTCCACGACCGCAGACGACGGCCCTCCGCGTGTCTCTGAGGGACGTTGATCTGTGCCGATCAGGGCAACCACCTCGCTAGGCGGTGTGGAGCCACTGGGATTCGAACCCAGGACCTCTGGAGTGCGATTCCAGCGCTCTACCAACTGAGCTATGGCCCCAATGTACGGGTGGTAGGCGCAAGGCAGGAGCCGTTGGCCATCCCAAAAAATCACTGGTTGCTACGGCCCGATTCTGCTCCCTGTTCCGCCCACCTGAGGACCCTCAACCGTGAATGCTGGGTTCTGAACGTGAGAACCGCGCAAAGATGATTTCTCTCCGTCTTGACGAGCCTGTAAGAAGCTGATTCTGCCGGGCACCCACATCCGAGGTATGTCGTAGGCTCTGGTCCACGGTTTTGTGAATCAATGCGATGCACACTGTGTCCCACGAGAATCTACCAACGAAGATCTGTCCGGTCTGCAACCGAGAGTTCGAATGGCGGAAGAAGTGGGAAGACGACTGGGAGAATGTCAAATACTGCGGCGAGCGCTGTCGACGGAACAAGGACCGTGACCACGTCCCCTGGGCGAAGGAAGACTGACACGCCCTCGCCCGCTGAATTTCCCATCGTCGCTGCTCCCTGTTCCTCTCTTCAATCATTAAGACGTAGACCTTTTGCCCCGTGCCCTCCACTGCTCTCGTTTGGATCCGGAACGACCTCCGGATCCGGGACCACGCGCCGCTCCGCTACGCAGCCGACCATCACGATCAGGTCGTCCCCGTTTACTGCTTCGATCCCCGCCACTTCGGCACCACCATGTTTGATCTGCCGAAGATGGGGGCAATTCGCGCCCGGTTCCTGCGCGACTGCGTCGAGGATCTTCGCGACTCGCTCCAGGACGAGGGAGCCGATCTGGTGGTCCGTCGAGGTCGTCCGGAGAAGGTGCTTCCTGACCTCGTCCGCCAGACCGACGCCAGCGAAGTTCTTCAGTTCCAGGAGATTGGAACGGAGGAGGCAGAGGTCGAAGCGGCCGTGGAGGACGCGCTTCGTGATACCGACGCGACGCCGGGGTTCTTCTGGGGAAAGACCCTCTACCACATCGACGACATTCCGTTCGAGGAGCCGTCCGATATCCCGAGCGTCTACACCAATTTCCGCAAAGCGGTTGAGAAGAAGAGTCAGGTTCGCCCCACTACCGAGGCCCCCCGTTCCCTCCCTCCGTTGCCGGAGGGAGTCGAGGCCGGCTCCATTCCGACACTCGGGGACCTCGGTTTTGAGGGGGACGGGACCATTGATGACCGAAGTGTGCTTCCATTTCGCGGGGGCGAAACTCGCGGGCTTGATCGAATCGACGAATATATCTGGCGCGAGGACTGCCTCAAAAAGTACAAAGCGACCCGGAATGGCCTGCTCGGCGCCAACTACTCGTCCAAATTCAGCCCATGGCTCGCCCACGGCTGCATCACGCCGCGTCAAATTCACGAAGAGGTCGAGCGCTACGAGGACCGGCGATTCGACAACAAATCGACCTACTGGATGAAGTTTGAGCTCATCTGGCGGGACTTCTTCAACTACGTCGCCTGGAAGGCCGGCGACCGCCTGTTTCGACCGGGCGGGATCATCGGAAACGACATTGACTGGCGCGACCACGACGACTCCTTCGAGCGCTGGGCCACCGGCACGACCGGCATCCCGTTCGTCGACGCCAACATGCGGGAGCTGAACCAGACCGGCTATATGTCCAACCGCGGCCGGCAAAATGTGGCAAGCATGCTCTCGCAGAGCCTGAAGCTGGACTGGCGGATGGGGGCGGCCTACTTCGAATCCCGCCTCCTCGATCACGACGTAGGGTCGAACTGGGGCAACTGGGCCTACAACTCGCGCGTGGGCAACGACCCCCGGGCTCGCTACTTTAACATCGTAAAACAGGCGAAACGCTACGACGAGAACGGGGAGTACGTGCGCTACTGGCTTCCCGAGCTGGGGGAGGTTCCCGACGAATACGTCCACGAGCCCCACAGAATGAGCCACGAGCAGCAAAAACTCTTCAACTGCGTGCTCGGGGCCGATTACCCGAAGCCGATGGTGAACCTGGATAAAACTTACGAGCGAATTCGGGCGGAACGGGATTGATGAGGGGCCGACCGCAAGGCATCCGTGGAATCGCCCCCGGGAAGCGGCTCGCTCGGAAGGCGTTTCTCTGAAATTGGCGCCCCCTGCGGTTTTTCATTGCGGATGCGCCGCTGGCCCGTTGCCGCGCCCGGCCCCCTTCCCCTTACGACCAGAAAAAGAATCAGTCGCCGTCCACGCGCCCGCCGGCCACAAAGAAGTCGTCCTGCCGCCAGGCGCAATCCACATCAGCGAACCCGGCCCGCTCCATGGCTTTGAGTTGAGCGAAGAGCGGCAGGGTGCCCACGTGATCCCCTATGATGCAGTGCCCCCCCGGGTGGAGCGGCTCCCGAATGCTTCGGAAGAGTAGCTCGTAGCGGGATTCCGCCTCGGCCTGATCCACGTCGTGCCCAATGATGCTGTGGAGGGCAAGGGTGGTTACCACGAGGTCGAACGGGCCGCCCGGCAACGGCTCTCCGTCGGACGGAATGGTCACGCGGAGGGGCTCCACGTTGCGCGTCATGCGCTCCACCTTTTCGTGGGCGATGGAAAGGAGATCGGGATCTTCATCGATCAAGACGAGCTGGATCTGCGGGTATGCGTCCAGCACGGTCGCCGCCGCGTTGCCTGTGCCGCAGCCCACGTCGCCCACGACCGACCCCGGGGGGAGCGGCGGTAGGGCCATCGCTAGCTCTTCGAACATCGGAATAGCCTGGGGCATCCGACGCTCCAGGTGAATGTCGTACCAGCGGCCGTCGTCCCAGTGGCCGCCGTCACGGCCGAGGTTCTTCGTCCAACTCGGGAGGTCACTCATGAACGTAGGCGGGAAATTTGGGAGGTGAGAAAATTCATCGTCCCTCTCCTACGGACGGATCAACCATTTGATTTATTGGGCACTGGGGATTCTCCCTTGGCTGGTTCGTTTGTGGATGCCATCATTGCTCATGTGACCGACGTACCGGCCGAGAATGGTGACTTCTTCGAAGACGTCCGGCTGGATGTGGATGTCGTCGTACTCCGGGTTGCAGGGTTCTAGGCGGAGGCCGTCCTCGTCGTGGTAGACTCGTTTCAGGGACGTTTCCCCGTCGTAGAGCACAGCCCCGATCCCTCCTTCCGGAATGTCCTCGTCGATGAGCAGAACGTAATCGCCGTCGCGGATGTCGGCGCCCCGCATCGATTGGCCGGAGACACGGATGGCGAAAATGCGGTCGAGGTTTGGAAATAGCATGTCCAACGTGATGGTGCCGAGGTCCGCCTCCACGGCCTCCTGCAGGGTGCCGGCCGAGATGACCCCCTTGATTGGAATTCCCGGCTCGGGCTGATCCTGATACCGTTCGGCGAGGTGGTACCCCTGTTGGTCGTCGTGCTTGAGGTGCCCCTTCCGGTGTAGCGCCTTGAGGTTCTGGGTGACGCTGTTCGGCGAGCTGTAGCCGAAGTGCTCAATTATTTCCCGGTACGTGGGCCACACGCCGTGCTCCTTCGTGTGATCGATGAGGTACTGGAGAAACTCGTGCTGCTTGGCAGTGAGCTTTTTCCGACCCATGACGGATGCAACCGGTATGCTGCGACGGATTGAAGCGGCGAATCGGCCCTAATGTTGCGGTCCGGGCACACTGGGACCTTATAATCTACACATAATGGTAGTGAGGCAACTGCAGAAGGTCAAGAAGAGAGGGGCCTTCGGGATTCTTCTCCGAGTCCCTCCTTATCCGGACAAATCGAAGCGGATTGGAGGTACGGTCGGGTGCCGGGGCAAGCAAACCACTACTCGGACGGTGAGGATTACGAGGACGATGTCGATGCTGGCCGGAAGGGGCTTCGTTCCAGCTGAGCAATGACTTCTTGTCCGCGCTCCGGATACGCCTCTTCGACGTGGTAGCGAAGGAAGTCGCGAACAAGCTCTTCCACTTCCCGACGGACCTCAGGGGCCAGCTCCATCCGCATAACCGTGTCGAGGTCCGCCCGCGCGAAGATGGCGTAGGCCCGGAGGGCAGCCCGGGAGGCACGGCGGGGGGCTTCGGGGGTGGCCTCGGCGGGATAGACGCCGCCGTTGGCTCGGGAGAGCAGTCCTTCTTCCTCCACCGCCTCCACGTTCGTACGCTCAATGGCCGGCGCAATGCCCAGTAGCCGAGCCAGTCGCAACTGCACGAACGGCCACAGGTTCGCGGCGCGCTCCTCCGTCTGGTTGAGCCGTCGCAGTGCCCGAACGGTCAGGGCGAACGCGTTCGGCTGGGGACTTTCTTCCTCGACCAGCGCATCGACGATTTCTACGATGCGGAGCCCGATGGTGATCGACTCTAGGTCCCCACGCAGTCGGTGAAAGGAGTCGACGTGACTACTCTCGCTCAAAATTTGCAGGTCACGAGTGGGCTTGTAGTAAAAGACGACCTGCGTGTAGGCCATCGGCTGGAGGGTAGATCCGAACTGACTCTTGGTCCGCCGGGCCCCCTTCGCCATCACGCCGATTTTTCCCCGATCACGAGTAAGGAGCGTGACGATTTGGCTGGTCTCGCCGTAGTCGAGGCTGCGCAGCACCACCGCCTCGGTCCGAATGATCTCGCGCTCAGCCATGACAAATCGAAGGACGACGACCCGTCTTTTCACCCGACAGAAGCGTCCGCCCGACGTTAGATTTTGGAAATAACGCTGTCTACCAAACACAGCAATTCACCGAACGCGCTACAGATCCGTCCCCGTCCATGATCTGGCTCTATCGGCTCCAACAGCGCCTCTCCATCACCCGTCAGGAAGGAATCGCCGCCCTCCCCCTCGCCGTCCTGTTCGTCACCGGGCTGACCGTGCGCCACGTGCAGGAGCAACAGGTACCACCGGTCGCCGTCGATTCGCTGGTCCCGAAGAAGCACGTGACGACCGCGGGCCCTTCCCCCCTTTCCCGTGACTCAGCCACGAAACCGGCGGCTCCCTCCCCGAACGCCCCGCTCAACCTCAATCAGGCTTCTCGAAAGGCCCTACAGACCCTAGACGGCATCGGTCCGGCCCTCTCGGCACGCATCGTTCAGTACCGCTCTACCCAGCGTCCCTTCCAGCAGGTTGAGGAGCTCCAGCGCGTGGACGGCGTCGGGCCGAAGACACTGACCGATCTTCGCCCAATGATAACCGTTGAGTCGACGGATGCTCCGTAGTGTCTCCTCCTTCACGTCGAAGAATTCGGGGGATTGGACGCCTCCTCGGATGCTGAGCCATCGTCCGACCTTCCCGTCCCATCCCTCTCTTTCCGGTCCCCCATCCGTTCGGCGAGGGCGTCCGGGGTCCACTTTTCGGCTACCTTTTTCTCGCGCTCTAGGAAGCGGTAGACCGGCACGAGAAGCACGGCGGCCAGCAGCCCAAACCCAACGATCGTCCCGACGATGATAGGCAGGTATTCCGGATCGAACAGGAGGGAAAAATCCATGGGACAAAGATAGGTCGGCGAGGCATTGCGTCCCGGAAACGGTTGCTCAGTTGTTCAGGACTGTCATAAACCCTCACCGAAGACATGCGGTCCAGGCGATTCGACCAAAAGGATCGTAAATTTTCATTGGGCTCGTGGGACCGTCCACTCCCGTCCTGGGGACGCCCCGTCACGATCCTCTTTACACATCAGTTAAATCCCACCCCCAACGTCCGGAACCGCATCAGTAACATA
>PXTG01000060.1:0-8591 GCA_003023365.1 Bacteroidetes bacterium QH_7_62_13
AATCGGCCTCGGCAATCCAGTCGGCGTAGCGGCGCTCAATGAAGGCCCCGAACTCGCGGTTCACTTCCTCGAACTGGTCCTGGAAGATCTGGCGTGCTCCCTCGTCCCCCGTTAGCTCCAGGTCGTAGCGCACCAGTTTCCGGTACAGCGTTGTCCAGTCGGCGTGCGAGAGCGGATCGCGGAGAGCCTGCGAGATCTCATTGAACGATTGCAGGTACTCCTGAGAAAGCGTCTCTTGTCGGAGTTGGGTCCGCTCCAGCAGTCGCTTGCACGTAAGGAGGATCTGACTCGGATTGACGGGCTTCGTGAGGTAGTCGCTGATCTGGCTCCCCAGGGCCCGTTCCATGAGATTTTCCGCTTCACTCTTCGTCACCAGAACCACCGGCACCTCCGGCCGCACCTTCTTAATCTTTTTCAGCACGTCCAGGCCCTGCATGCCCGGCATTTGCTCATCGAGGAGGACCGTATCGACCGGGGTCTCCTGGACGAGGTCCACCGCGTCGGTTGCCGTCGCCATGCCTCCCCGGCTCTCGTAAACTGGCAATAACTCTTCGGTTTACGACAGGCGGCGGAGGGTGATATTGCTGGCACAGGCTTTTCGACGTCCGGGGGTACGTCCATCCCATGGACGAACGGAGCGAGGAACTGCGCGACATCTTCGTCGATTTTTCACCGGGACGAGAACGCTACGTACAACATGCGCCAATGCAAGCTCCCCTCGAACGGGGCGGGTCCCATGCCCCAATCGCCATTTGAATTTCGAGAAATCCCCTAGTCCAATGTCCGGCAAGTCCATCGGCCTTTCCGACGAGCTACACGAATACATGCTGTCCGTGTCGCACCGGGAGTCGGCGGTGATGAAGCAGCTGCGCGAGGAGACGGCCGAGCATCCGAAGGCGGAGATGCAGATTGCGCCGGAGCAGGCCCAGTTCGAGGAAGTGAACCGCGAGTTCGGGGCCTTCATTGAGCGCCGCTACGCCGACTGGATTGCCGAGGCCGATTCGCCGCCGGACGACGAACGCCCGCCGCTCTCGCACGAGGTCGTTCCGGAGTTCGTGCTGCCGGAGGTCGGCGACCGGCCGGTCGTCTTTTTTGTGATCGACTGCCTCCGCTACGATCAATGGCGCACGTTCGAGGAACTCCTGCAGCCGCACTTTGCCATCGAGACGGACTTCTACTACAGCTTGCTGCCGACGGCCACTCCGTACTCGCGAAACGCAATCTTTAGCGGCCTGCTGCCCGCCGACCTAGTGGATCGCTTTCCCGGCGCGTGGGAAACCGACGAGGAAAGCGAGCATAGCCGCAACCAGCACGAAGAACCCTTCCTCCACGACCTACTCGACCGCACGCATCCCGGCGACCTCAACATCCGCTACGACAAGCTCATTACCGGTGAGGAAGGCCAGGAATTCGCCGAGCAGGCGATCAACCTGACGCAGCATGACCTCAGCGCCGTCGTCGTCAACTTCATCGATATCCTCGCCCACAGCCGCTCCGACTCCGACGTCCTGCAAGAGCTGGCCCCCGACGAAGAAGCCTACCGGGCCCTCACCCGCACCTGGTTCGAGCACTCGTGGCTGTACGAGAGCCTGCGCACCCTCGCGGACACCGACTGCACCGTGGTGCTCACCACCGACCACGGCGCCATCCGCAGCCTCCAGTCTTCGAAGGTCATCGGCGACCGCGAAACGTCCACGGCCCTTCGGTACAAGTATGGGCGGAACCTGAAGTGCAACGAAGAAGAGGCCATCTTCGTCCGCAATCCCGAGGACTTCGGCCTGCCCCGGTACGGGATGAACACGAACTATATTTTCGCGAAGGAGGACTACTACTTCGTCTACCCCACAAACTTCCACCATTACGAAAACCTGTATCGCGATACCCTGCAGCATGGTGGGGCCTCGCTACCGGAGATGATTCTCCCCGTCGCCACCCTTACCCCTCGATAGGGAGTAGCGAGAGGGAGAATGGGAAAGAGGGCGCAGGAAGACCCCCCACCACATTCCAGACCTGCTCCGACCCAGCGCGGAACGCACCATGTCCAACGTCCAACCTTCCGAGACAGGGGCGCTTTTTCCTGTAACGACCGAATCGGTCGAGGAGACCCGGGCGCTCGGGACCCGGCTGGTAGAGACGATAGACGCCGGCTCCGTACTTGCCCTCTACGGCGACCTGGGTACCGGAAAGACGCACCTGGTGAAAGGAATCGCGGAAGGGCTCGGCCTCCCGCCGTCTGCAGTCCGCAGTCCCACGTTTACCATCCTCCATACCTACGAAGAAGGCCTCCGCCCCCTCTACCATTTTGACGCCTACCGCGTACAAACGCCCGACGAGTTTGTAGAGCTGGGCTTCAAGGAATACGTTCACGGCAGCGGCATCACCTGCATTGAGTGGGCCGACCGCGTGGACTCTCTTCTCCCCCAGCACACCCTCCACCTCACCCTGGAGCACGTGGCCCAGCACAAGCGCCGCATCGCCCTCTCCCACCCCCACGCACCTGCCCCCTCCGATCCGTAGGACCTCCTTCTTCCTCACGCATCACGCTTCACGCATTACGCCTCACGCCTCACGCACCACGGCATGGCCAACGACGCCCTCGACTATCTGTTTGACCTGCCCCAGTTCGCCAACGTGGCCGACGACGCCCGCGAGCCCGGCCTGGGAAACATGCGTGCGCTCCTGGACGAGATGGGCAACCCACACGAGGAACTGCGGGCCGTGCACGTCGCCGGGACCAACGGAAAGGGCTCTGTCTGCGCCATGATCGCCGCCATCGCGACGGCCGCCGGGCTGCGCACCGGCCTGCACACGTCTCCCCACCTCACGCACGTCACGCAGCGGATGCGCATCGACGGGACCCCGGCCCCCACCGACTGGCTGACGAACGCGATCGAAACGCACCGTTCCCTCTTCGACCGGGTCGCCCCCAGCTTCTTCGAACTCACGGTGGCCCTCACCTTTCTGTATTTTGCCGAGCAGAACGTCGACCTCGCCGTCGTGGAGGTCGGGCTGGGCGGCCGGCTCGACTCCACGAATGTGCTCGCCCCGGCCCTTTCCGTGATCACCACCATCGACCTTGACCACACCGACCTGCTGGGCGATACCCTGGGCAAGATTGCCCGCGAAAAGGCCGGCATCATCAAACCGAAAACGCCCGTACTCTCCGGCGTGACCAAGAACGAGGCGCGCACCGCCATCGCCGAGGTCGCCACCGAGCGGGACGCCCCCCTGCATGAGTTGCACGACGAGGTCACCTGGCAGCCCCAGCGGTCCGACCTCACCGGCAGCACAATCGACGCCCGGACGCCCCTCCGCACCTACAACAACCTGCGCGTCTCCGTCCCGGGACGCCACCAGCAGGCCAACGCCGCCCTCGCCCTTCGCGCCGCCGAGCTGGTCGTTCCCGCCGTGGAGGATGCCTCCTCGCCCATCCACGACGGCCTGACCGACGTGCGGGGCCACACCGGTTTCCGCGGCCGGATGGACGTTCTCCAGGAGGAGCCGCTGATCGTCGTCGACGTTGCCCATAATCCGCCCGGAATCGCCGCCGGCCTGGACACGCTCGCCTCCTCCCTGGACGAGCGAGGCGGCACGCTGTACGTCTGCTTAAATGCCGTGCGGGGGAAGGGACTGCCCGAGGTGGCCGAGCTGTTGGCGAATCGGGACGCCCACGTCATCCCGACTCCCATCGACACGAAGCGCGCCCTTCCGCCCGGCGAGATCGCCGATACGCTGCGCACCTACGGAGTTCACGTGCTTTCCGCCCGGCCGATAGACGAAGCCCTTAAAGATTATCAGCGCCACGCTCAACCGACCGACACCCTCCTACTCACCGGCTCCCACAAGATGGTGGAGGTTCTCCCGAACCACCTGCCGCCTCGACGATAGACCAAACAGGCCGAAACCGCTTCGTCCTTGCGTCTTCCCCCACCAACACGCTTTTGCTCATGCCATTTTCTTCTGCGGAGGCCCGCCGGGCCCTGCGCACCCTTCCGGTCGTTCGTCTCATGGTGGGCGTCGTCTTCGTATCTGAGGGTTTACAGAAATTTTTACTCCCGGACGTCCGCGGACCGGGCCGCTTCGCCGAAATTGGCTTCCCCGCGCCCGAATTTTTCGGGTTTGGCGTCGGGACCGTGGAGGTCACGTGCGGGGTCCTTGTGCTTCTCGGCCTGTACGCACGGTGGGCCGCCGTTCCGCTGGCACTCATCATGGCCGGGGCCCTCATCACCACCAAACTCCCAATTCTGCTTGGGCATGGATTTGGACCGTTCGGCGTCCGCGAACTCGACACCTACGGCTTCTGGGCGATGATGCACGCCGCCCGGACCGACTGGGCGATGCTGCTAGGTGCGCTGGTACTCATCCTCGCTGGGGCGGGCCCCCGCTCCCTTGACGCCATGCGCAGAGGCCCCCTCGTGTAGCCCCGTCCCCTCAGAACTGAACCCGGAGGGTAAATCGAGCCGTCGTGCTGACGGCCCGGTCGCTCGGGTTGCGCACGCGGAGATTTGGAATCAGTCCGACGTTCGGGTGCGGGTTGAAGGCGACGCCCCCGAGCAGAAGGGTCTCGAAGCGATCCGCTCCTGCCCGAGTGGCGACGGTACGGTCGAACCGGGCGACCACGTCCCAGCGGGGACTCACCTGCACCGCCCCGAAGAGGCTCGCTCCCACGTTGGTCCGCGGGTCTTTGTCTCTCACTGTCACTCGGGATCCGTACCCCTCAACCCCGACGCGAACCCGCTCGGTCGCATAGCCCCCAAACACCGAGACTCGCGTGGAGGCGTCTCGGGCATCGTCGTACCCGGCCCGATCCGCGCCCACGACCACCGTGATTTGCTCGGAGGGACGCACCGCGAGTTGCCCGTACACACGCTTGGCCCGGTCGGTCTCAGGCCGGGCCGTTCCGTTGTTGGCAACCATGACGGCGTACCGAACCGTCCCGTCGCCGGTCACCAGCCCGTCGAGGCGGAGACCGAAGTCCCGCGACGAGACGATTCCCTGCCGGTCCATAATCGTTTTTTCGAGGACCCGATAGCCCCACACGTCCTCCACGATCCTGAAGGCCGGAGGGGGCGTGATGCCCATCGTGGCGCTGTGGTCGCCACTGTACGCCCAGGTCAACGACAAGTCCTTGACCACCGGCCGCCCGTTCGTTCCCTCATTTGCCTCCAACCGCGCCCGTCCGCTGAATGCGTCCGACAGCACGTAATCGGCCGTCAGGTAGAGCCGACGGTAGCGAAAGCCATGCACATCCTTCTCCGCTCCCCCCGACGCCCTGTCCGGTGCCGCCACGTTGTAAAAGTAATCCAGGTACCCCCGGCCGCCCACCTCAACGGTCTGTGCCATCGCCGAGACGGGTACAACCAGGAGAGCAAGGACCGCGACGAACGTCCGGGAACGAAACACGACGGAAAGCACGATTGGGATGCCGGTCGACGCTGGTTTACAGTTTGGTGACACAAAAAAGGGTGAGGAGACTTGCCCACTATCGCAAATGGATGTTGTGCAAAGCGTCCCTTCAGAAAAATGGCCCGTTTGCCCGTCCCTGCCCCGTTCCACACGGTCTCGAATCCGAGTCCCTAGACGCAGCAGTTATTTTCCCAATCCGGTCGTACGGATCCCGGCACCTCCGGACCCAGTCGGCATTGGAGTGTACTGATTCTCGGGGTAGACAGACGGGTTTCACCTTCTCTATCATCCCGCCTTCCTGTTATGCTTTTTCCTACGGAAGACGACGGATCGGTCCCCAACGTCGGCACGCGTGTCCTGCTCTTTACGGGCAAAGGGGGCGTGGGGAAGACGACGTGCGCGGCGGCCACCGCCCTGCGCGCGGCCCAGCAGGGCAAAAAGACGCTCATTCTGTCGTCGGACCCGGCCCACAGCCTAGCCGATGCGCTTGACCGGGACCTCGGCCCGGAGGCCCAGGAAGTTCAGGACCGCCTTTTCGCGCAGGAGGTGGACCTGTACTACTCCATGAAAAAGTACTGGGGCAATATGCGCGACCTCATGCTCACCGTCTTCCGCTGGCAGGGCGTAGACCAGATCGCCGCGGAGGAGATGGCGGCGCTCCCGGGGATGAACGAGGGCTCGGTGCTGCTGTGGCTGGAGCAGGCCGTCCGTGAGGAGGACTACGACCTCATCGTGGTGGACAGCGCGCCCACGGGCGAGACGCTCACGCTTCTGACGCTGCCCCAGGTCACCCAGTGGTGGCTGGCGAAGGCCTTCCCGTTCCAGAAGTTTGCCTTCAAGTCCGTCGGCGTCGGCGTGCGCAAGACCACCGGCATTCCGCTGGATAAGGGCTACGAGGAACTGGAGGTCATCTTCGAAAAGCTGGAGCGAATCCGGGACGTCCTCGCCACCCAGGACACCACCTCGATCCGTCTCGTCATGAATCCGGAAAAGATGGTCATTGAGGAGGCGCGCCGCGCCTACACCTACCTCCAGCTTTACGGCTACAGCGTGGACAGCGTCATCGTGAACCGGGTGTTGCCGGACGAGCAGGTGCCGGACAACTCTTTCTTTGAGGGATACGTTACCTCCCAGCGTCGCTATCTGGAGGAAATTGACGGGAGCTTCAGCCCGCTTCCCATTCTCCAGGTGCCCCACCTTGGGATGGAGGTGTTCGGGAACGAGCGGCTCGACCAAATTGCCGACGCGATGTACGAAGATAGTGACCCGACGGCGGTGCTCTACGACGAGGATACGTTCCGCGTCCGGGACGAAGACGACGCCTACATCATCGAGATCCGGCTCCCGTTTGTGGAAAACGAGGACGTGACCGTCCGCCACAATGGCGATCAACTGGTCGTGCAGGTGACCAACCAACGCCGCAACTACATTCTGCCCAATTTCCTGAGCTATTACACGGTAACGGAGCATACGCTCTCGGACGGTTGGCTCCACGTGCACTTTGAATCAGAGGACGCCCAGTCCTAAGTTAGCAGGGCCTGTGAGCTCGTCTGTGTCCACCACCGTCGGGGGGTGTTCTCCTCGGCCCCTCACCGTTCCCCCCTCATTCTGGTTTCTTCTCCGTCCATGTTCGTCCCCAGTGCTCTGCTGAAGCAGATCTACAACTTCGGCAGCCTCGAAAACACCGATCAGGGCGTCGAGTTTGCCATCAAGAACCGCCTGAAGGACGCGACCCTGACCGAGCTCCTCGATCTGCGAATCGACGGGGCGTCGGTCCCTCGTCCCGACCTGCACCTCTTTATGGGGGACGGGCAGACGTACACCGCCGACGAGATTTCGTCGGACAACCCCGTCGACTTTCCCCTCAAGCGCACCCTCCACGTGCGGGCTCAGCGTCCGGACCTGGAGACGGGGAAGCACGAGATTGAGTTCACCTTCCGCGCCCAGCCCTTTGGCGAGCTCAGCTTCACGGTAGAAGACGCCATCCGTGAGCGAGACGACGCGTTGCAGCGCATCCCGCGCGACGCAGACGACAACTACAGCCAGGCGATCATTGACGAGCGGCAGCAGTTCGTCGAAGACTACAGCGACACCTCGCTCGATCACGTTCCGCACTACTCCTTCGATCCCCACGTCACGGAGGGCAACGTCGAAAACTTCACCGGCGTCGCTCAGATTCCGCTCGGCTTCGCCGGTCCACTTACGGTGAACGGCGAGCACGCCCGGGATGACTTCCTCATCCCGTTGGCCACGTCGGAAGGGACCCTCGTCGCCTCCTACAACCGCGGCATGAAGGTCTGCAACAAAAGCGGCGGCGTGAAGGCGACAGTGGTGGACGATAGCATGCAGCGCGCCCCGGTCTTCGTGTTCGAGAATGCCCGGGAGGCCCGCGACTTTACCCACTGGGTGGAAGATCACATCGACGACATTCGACGGGAGGCCGAATCGACCTCTAGCGTCGCCAAGTTGCTGCGGATCGACCAGTACCTGTCCAATCAATTCGCGTACCTCCGCTTCAATTACGAAACGGGAGACGCCGCGGGCCAAAACATGGTGGGACGCGCCACCTTTACCGCCTGCGGATGGATCGTCGATCAGTACCCGGACGAGGTAAAACACTTCTACCTGGAGTCGAACTTTGCCACCGACAAGAAGGCGTCGCAGGTGAACGTGATGAACACGCGGGGGAAGCGCGTGACGGCCGAGGCCACCATCGACCGCCAGGCCCTCATTCAGGACATGCGGGTGGAGCCCGAGAGCCTGCACTACCACTGGAACGTGTCGACCGTGGGGGCCTTCCTCTCCGGTGCCAACAACAACGGCGCGCACTCCCCCAACGCCATCACGGCCCTGTTCATTGCGACGGGACAGGATGTCGCGAACGTGTCGGAATCCTCGGCCGGGGTGCTCTACACGGACGTCACCGAGGAGGGGGACCTCTACATCTCGCTCACGATTCCGTCGCTCATCGTGGCCACGTACGGGGGAGGCACGGGCCTGCCCACCCAGCGCGAGTGCCTCGAACTCATGGACTGTTACGGCCAGGGCAAGGTGGAGAAGTTTGCGGAGGTGGTAGCAGGGGCGGCCCTCGCCGGCGAGCTCTCCCTCGGTGCCGCCATTTCCTCGTCCGACTGGGTCTCCAGCCACGAAACCTACGGTCGCAATCGGTAACTGGGGGTGGAGGG
>PXTG01000060.1:8608-34659 GCA_003023365.1 Bacteroidetes bacterium QH_7_62_13
CGCCATCGTGGCGCTCACCGCCTACGGCGGCAACCTGCTCTGGCTCGCCCTTTTTCACACTTCCAACGAACGGCTGATTCAGGGCCCGGTCCCCGATCTCGACGACCTCCCTGTGCCGACCGACGACTGGCCGACAGTGACCGTTCAGCTGCCGCTCTACAACGAAGCCGAAGTGGCTCATCGTCTCATCGATGCCTGCGCGGTCCTCGACTACCCGCGCGACAAGCTTGAAATCCAGGTGCTCGACGACTCGACCGACGAAACCGTCGACCGCGTGGCCGAGCGGGTCGACCACTGGCAGGAGCGGGGCGTCAACATCGTACACGTTCACCGCGACGACCGAACGGGCTACAAGGCCGGGGCCCTCGCCAACGGCCTCCGGCTCGCCCGCGGTGACTACGTGGCCATCTTCGACGCAGACTTCGTGCCCGACGCGGACTTCCTGCGCCGCATGATGCCGCCGTTCTTCGACAACGACGACCTGGGCATGGTGCAGGCGCGCTGGGGGCACCTCAACCGCGACAACTCGCTCCTCACGCAGGTGCAGGCGTTTGGGCTGGACGCTCACTTTGCCATCGAGCAGCACGTGCGCGAACAGTCCGGCTGCTTTATGAACTTCAACGGCACGGCGGGTGTCTGGCGCCGGGCCTGCATCGAGGACGCCGGGGGGTGGGAGCACGACACTCTCACCGAAGACCTCGACCTCAGTTATCGCGCTCAACTCCGGGGGTGGGACTTCGCCTACGTGCCGACCGTGGAGGTCCCCGCTGAGTTGCCGCCGGATATGAATGCACTGCGCGCTCAGCAATTCCGGTGGGTAAAGGGCGGCGTGGAAACGGCCTTGAAGCTGACGCGTCGACTGTGGCACTCGACTCAACCGCTGCGGGTCAAGCTGCAGGGCACGTTTCACCTCACGGCCCACTGTGCCTTCCCCTTCATCCTGCTGGCGGCCCTCACGCACGCTCCCCTCCTCCTCATGAAGGGAATCGGCCACGGCCCCGGCGAGCTGTACTTCGCGACCATGGGCTTCGGCCTGTTCGGCTTTGTCGGCTTCTTTCTCTCTCAGCTCTTCGCGCAGCGCCGGCTGTATCCCGATTGGGGCAGGCGCCTCCGCCTCTTTCCCGTCTTCATGGCGGGCACGATGGGCCTTTCCCTCAGCAACACGAACGCCGTCTGGCAGGCCCTTCGCGGAACGGATACCGCCTTCATTCGAACGCCCAAGTATGGGGGGGAGGCCCGCGAGGGATGGTGGCGGAGCCGCTACGCTATCGCGGAGCTTCCGCACGTAATCTGGTGGGAGGCCCTCCTGGCCATCTATTGTACCGTTGGGCTGGGCGTGGTGGTTGCCCTCGGCGAATGGGCCGCCGTTCCATTCCAGGCCTTCTTCGCCGCTGGGTTCGGGCTGATCACCATTTCCAACCTGCGGCAGGTATTCACCGTGCGCCAGGCGCCCCCCGCTCAGGCCTGAAGCATCCCGGCGTACCGAGCCCCGTTCCTCGGACGTTCTCTTTCAATCGAACGGACTGCCCCGTACCTTCGTAGGGCACACCCTCCGTTGTTGTCATCGCCTCACGCGGCACCGCCGACGTTTTCTCATGGCTGTCCCGGACCTTCAGGACGCACTCGACCACCTTCAGCGGAAGGATGTGGACGCGGCCATCGCGACGCTGGAGCGGAAGGTCGAGGAACTTCCCGCCCATCTGACGGCCCACGTGCTTCTTGCCCGCGCCTACGAGTCGAAGCACCAGTGGGAAAAAGCCCTACAGTACTGGGAAAACGTCTACTTTCTGATTCCGAACAGTCCCGTAGCGCGAACGGGCAAACAACGGGTCCTGCGGCAGCTGAATCAGGACGAGGGCGCCGACGGTCTCGAAGCGGCGCCTTCGCCCTCTTCGCCTGCGTCCACCGACCCCGCCCCGACCGAGGCGCAACCGAGCCGCGGCCCAGAAAGCGACGAAGCCCCCACCACCGCCACGGAGGCGGTCTCGGAGCTCGACGAACTCGGCCCGAGCTGGTGAACACGCCCGAAGGCCGCGCCGCGGACCCACCTGGTGAAACACCGGCCGACCGGGTTGGCGAGATGGAAAAAGACGACGAAGACCTCGATCGGCTCATCGACGAGCTGGAATCGGCCCGTATCGAGCCGGATCCGGACATGGACGACGTGCCGGAGCCCGACCTCGAAAACGACGTGGACGACCTCGTCTCCGAAACCCTTGCGCGCATCCACGAGGCCCAAAACCAGTACCGGAAGGCCGCTCAGATCTACGTGAAGTTGGCCTCCCAGGAACCCGATCAGTCGCGCGCGTACCTCGAGAAGGCCGCTGAGATGCGCCAGCAGGCTGAACAAAACGCCAAGGATGAGCCGACACGATGAAGCCCCTACTGCGCCTCCGCGATCAGTCGTCCCGCCTCGTCGTCGGGCTCATGTCGGGCACCTCTCTGGATGGAGTGGACGCGGTGCTCGCCCGGCTTGAGGGCAGTGGTTTGGCCCTCGACGTCGAGCAGGAAGCGTTTGCCCACGCTCCCTATCCCGATGCCCTCCGGAATCTGCTCCGCCGCAACTCAACGGGGGAGGACTCGTCGGTCCGAGACCTCACGCGCCTGGACGCGCGTCTCGCCTCCTGCTACAGCGAGGCGGTGGATCGCGTGCTGTCCGAAGCCGGACGGGACCGCCGCGCACTCGACCTTGTCGGCTCGCACGGCCAGACGGTCCAGCACCTTCCCGAGCCCGCCGACTGCGCGGGGGAAGAGGTCCGCGCTACGCTCCAGATTGGCAACCCCTCCACGCTGGCCACGCATCTCGGCGTCCCGGTGGTCGGTGACTTTCGCTCCGCCGACGTGGCCCTTGGCGGCCAGGGCGCTCCGCTCGTGCCCTATTTCGACTACGTCACGTGCACCGCCCCCGACGAACACCGAGGTCTGCTGAACCTGGGCGGCATCGCCAACCTGACCGTGCTTCCGGCGGATGGCGGGCCGACGGACGTCCGCGCCTTCGACACCGGCCCGGCCAACATGGTCATCGACGCGCTGGCGAAGCGCCTGTTCGACGCTCCCCTCGACCGGAACGGCCGCCACGCGGCCAGTGGGACCCCGGACCACGACCTGCTCGCCGACCTGCTCGAGGGCGAGTACTTTCGCCGCGAACCCCCGAAGTCAACCGGCCGCGAAACCTTCGGGGCCGATTATGTGGACCGGCTGCTGGGCGCGGCTGAGTCACGGGGCCTCGATGCCGCCGACACGATGGCCACCGCCACCTTGCTCACCGCCGCGTCCGTCTACCAGGCCTATGCCCAATATCTTCGGACCGAGCACACCCTGGACGTGCTCATCGTGTCGGGGGGCGGCATACACAACGATACGCTGATGAACATGCTGTCCGACGCCTTCGCGCCCATCCCCGTGCGACCGGCGACCGAGTACGGCCTGGCGCCCGACGCGAAAGAAGCCCTCTGCTTCGCCGTCCTGGCACACGAAACCGTCAATGGGGTCCCGACCAACCTGCCGTCGGTGACCGGAGCATCCCGCGCTACCACCTTGGGGTCGATCAGTATTCCCGGCCCCGAACCCACTCCGTCGAACTGATCGCCTCCCCCTTGGTCGGTCGCCTTGTGGCGAACGGTTTGGGCGCGCATGCCTATGTAGGGGGCGTACGATTCTGTGGATTGATCCGCGTGCTTCCATGTCGTCTCCGGTGTCCTCGATCGTCGATGGACTGCGTCGGGCTGGATTCGTGCTCGTTGTGGGGGGGCTTGCGGGCCTGGCCGTGCATGCCGGCGGCGAGGGCGGCTGGTCGGTTGGGACGTGGTCGACGGTGGCCATCGGCAATAGTGTGCTCGTCGGCATTCTCTACGTGGCCCTTCTCGACGCTACGGTCCGCCTCGTGCGCCTCGGGATGGAGGCCTTCGTGCCGCTCCGCTCCACCCGTGCCGTGGTCTATCACGCCGTTGCTCCGGCCACCGGTACGATCGTGGTCTTTGTCGGCCTGACCGCCACACTGAAGGCCATGCTCGGCCCAGACTTCGCCACGTCTTGGACCCTACTACTGGGCGTGGGCGCGTTCGCTGCCGCGGCTGTGGCGGGGGGGACCGGCTTCCTGGCGCTACAAACCTATCATCAACGCGACCGTCAGGACCACGCCGAAGGGTGGGAGGCGCGGATGCGACGACTTCGCACCCAGACCTGTCCCCCCGTCCTCTTCGAAACGTTGGAGGCGACGACCCAGCTCCTCGAAAACAACCCGGAAAAAGCGCAACCTCTGCTGGACCGACTTCAGGCGTTGCTCACATACCGCCAGCGTGCTGCAAGCGGTGATCCGGTTGCCCTCGCCGACGAATTAGAGGCCGCCCTCTGGTACACCGAGCTCGCCCGGATGCAGTATGGGGAAGCCCTGGACATCGGCTTCGACGTGCCCGACCCTTTGCTGTCCGTGTCCGTGCCGCGTCTGTCGCTCCTCCCCCTCCTCCAGAACGCCGTTCAGCACGTCACGGGCCGCTACGACAACGACCAACTCTGCCTGGCCGTGCTCGATACGGGTCCCGGATTTGACACGACGGAGCCCGATACTGTACTCCGCCGCGGCTCGGGCATCTCCGACCTCTACGCCCGCCTCCGCGACTACTTCGGCCCGGCGACCGACCTCACGCTGCTCCCGCAGGGCGTGCTCTGGTGCGCCCCCCTCGCTCCAGGAAGCCTTCCCGACGATGCCCCCGAGGCCCAGACCGCCCCGTCCTCCCCCTCCGTCGAGTGATCCCGTCGGGAGGTGTCTTCTATCTTGGCCCCACGGTGGGTCCCTATTCAACCGGCTCCAGTCGATAGAGCCCGCCGTCCGTGGCGTCGGTGAGGACGTAGAGCCCCCCATCCGGCCCGGTCGACACGTCGCGGATCCGGCCTAACTCTCCCTCAAGCAGTTCCTCCTGGTGCGTTACGTCCTGACCGTCGAGCTCCACGCGAATCAGCTTCGTGTGGGCGAGTGCTCCCATGAAGAGGTCATTCTTCCAGCCACTAAGCTGATTCCCTGTATAAAAGTCCATTCCGGAAAGAGCCGGTGACGGATCCCAGTACGTCACCGGATCCGTGATGCCGGGACCCGTCGTGCCTCCGATGGGCGTTTGGTCGGTGTACGTGTCGCCGTACGAGACCTCCGACCACCCGTAGTTGTTGCGGGCCTGGATCAGGTTCAATTCATCGCCCCCGTGCGGCCCGTGCTCGTGCTGCCAGACGGCCCCTGTCTGTGGATGGATGGTCATGCCCTGCTGGTTTCTGTGGCCGTAGCTGTACACCACGTCGAGTCCCTCGTCACTCCCCACGAACGGATTATCTTCGGGCACCGAACCGTCCCGGTTAATTCGAACCGTCGTCCCGACGGACGTCGTCGGCGTCGGGATGTCGACCGTCTGTTCGCGCCGCTGGCCGCGCTCGCCCATCGTGACGAGTACCGTTTCGTCGTCGGGAAAGGCGATGCGTGAGCCAAAGTGGTAGTCCGGCGTCAAGAACGGCGTCTGCCTGTAGAGCTCCTGGACGTTCGTGAGCGACGTCCCTTCAAGCTTGGCACGTGAGAGTACCGTCCCGCCCTTGTCGCCTTCTTTCTTCGAGTACGAAACGTAGATCCATCCGGTCTGCTCGTAATCGGGCGACACGCGCACGTCCAACAGCCCCCCCTGGTTCTTCGCCCACACCTCCGGCACATTCCCGAGCGAAGTTTTCTCGTCTCCGTCGACCAGGATCAGGTCGCCCGGCCGCTCGGTGATAAGCATCCGACCGTCCGGCAGCCAGTCCACAGCCCACGGGTGCTCCAGCCCGCCCACGGTCTTCACGACGCGAAACGTCGCCTCTTCCGACTCAACACGCTCCACGACAACCTCGTCGTCCGTGGCCGAACTGTTTTCGGAGGGATCCGGATCGTCCCCGAGGGTGCAGGCGCAAAGAACAAGAGAAAGAATCCCGATAAGGGTGCGCATGGGAGGCAAAATGTTGGTACGAATGGACTAAGTGACGTAATCCCTCACGCTTCCCCCTCGTTCACCGTTCCCCTCTACGCAATGGATCGCATGTTGGTTACGCGGATATCATGGCCTGCTTTTGTTCGCGCTCCGTGTCGGTATGGACTCCTTTTTCTCGTGCCACACTGTAACTACTCCCGGCGCGTCATCGCTTGAAGAGCCAGCTCGCAAACGGCGTTCTGTGAGCTACGACCTCGCCGATTTCGACCAGAACCGCGGCTTCGGCCCTCGCGCCTGCTACGAGTATTCAGCGGAAGACCACATGGCTGTTCAGGACACACTCGCGGAAGCGGTGGCGTGGACGACAGACGCACTGCACGAACGCATGCGCAACATCGTGTCCGAGCACAACGGTGCGACACGTGCGCACGACCAGTTCACAGCAACCCATCTCCATAACGTGACGGGACGGTCGCCGGTGGAGAAATATTCTCCACCAATTTCCCATTTTTACACCGAGGCAACGAGCATCAATGTCCACCGCTCAGCATACCACTTAGTCAATGGACCACCAGAATAATCCAGTCTACCTGGGTCGACCGGCACCCCGAGCGTGTTCTTCGTTCCAAACGCCCTTCTCCCGACCAACTGATGCCCACCACTGAGAATCTTCCCACACAGGATCCCGTCATCGCCAACGCGTCGGTCACTGCCCGCGAATCGGCGCAGGACCACATCGTGATTCGGGGGGCGCGCCAGCACAATCTGAAGGACGTGGACCTCGACCTCCCGCGGAACGAACTCATCGTGTTCACGGGGCCGTCCGGGTCCGGCAAGTCGAGCCTCTGCTTCGACACCATCTACGCGGAGGGGCAGCGCCGCTACGTGGAGAGCTTGAGTGCGTACGCGCGCCAGTTCCTGGAGCGGATGGACAAGCCGGAGGCGGACCTCATCACGGGCCTCGCTCCCGCCATCGCTATCGAACAGAAAACCTCGGGCAATAATCCGCGCTCGACGGTCGCCACGCAGACGGAAATTTACGACCACCTGCGCCTTCTCTTCGCCCGCATCGGCACCACCTACTCCCCCATCAGCGGACGGCCGGTGAGCCGAGACACGCCCCACGGCGTGGCCCTCGACCTTGAGGAGGAGATGGACGACGGAAACCGCTTCTACCTCTGTGCACCGATTCCGGAGCACACGGACATGGCGCTGCGCGACGAACTAACGAGCTTCCGCGAGCGCGGCTTCTACCGCGTGCTGCTCCTCCCCACCGAGCGCCAGGCCGAGAAGGGGAAACGTCCCGAAACGATCGACCTCAACCAGACGCCGCCCGATGACGTGAACAGCTACGGGCGCGACCGGCTGCTCCTCCTCATCGACCGCCTCAAGCTCAAAGCCGGGGACGAGGACAACCGCTCCCGCATTGCCGAGTCTGTGGAGCAGGCCTTCGACGAAGGGAGCGGGCGCTGTACCGTCGTTCCCGCCCTGCGTGGACGGGACGAACCGCCCGAAGACGGCATTCCGACCCACGAGTTTAGCGCCCACTTCGAGCGCGACGGCATGCAGTTCGAGGAGCCGACGCCCCAGCTCTTTAGCTTCAACAGCCCGGTGGGCGCCTGTCCCACGTGCCAGGGCTTCGGGCGCGTGGCGGGGCTCGATGAGGACCTCGTCATCCCCAACAAGGAACTCTCCATCCGCGAGGGCGCCCTCGCTCCGTTCCGCGGCGACAAGTGGAGCAAACACTTCAAGGACCTGGTGGCCGTGGCGGCCGAGGAGGGCCTCAATATCGACTGTCCCTACCGCGAGTTGGAGGACTGGGAGCGGGAGATCGTGTGGGAGGGGAAAGGCGACTACATCGGCCTCAAGGGCTTCTTCCGCTTCCTGGAAGAGAACTCCTACAAGCGCCACTACCGGATCTTCCGGGCCCGCTTCCGGGGCTATTCCGAATGCCCGGACTGCGAGGGCCACCGCCTCTGTGACGACGCGCTCTACGTGAAGGTGGGCGGCGACACAGTGGAGCGGAAGCACATCGGCGAAATCTGCGCGATGACGACGCGGGAGGCGCGCGATTATTTCGAGGAGCTGGCGCTTACCGAATACGAGGAGGAGGTGGCGGGCCGCGTGATGGAGGAGCTGCGCGAGCGCAGTCGGTACCTCGTGGACGTGGGCCTCGACTACCTCACGCTCGACCGGCTGTCCCAAACGCTGTCCGGCGGGGAGACCCAGCGCATCAACCTGTCCACCTCCCTGGGCTCGTCGCTCGTCGGCTCTCTCTACGTGCTCGACGAGCCAACGGTGGGCCTCCATCCCCGCGACAACGAGCGCCTCATCGACATCCTGCAGCGCCTGCGCGACCTCGGCAACACCGTCCTCGTCGTGGAGCACGACCCCGTGACCATGGAGGCGGCCGACCAGCTCGTGGACCTCGGTCCGGGCTCCGGGGCGTTCGGCGGAGCGGTCGTTTTCCAGGGTACCTACGACGAGATTCAGGAGGATGACGACTCGCTGACCGGCCAGTACCTCTCCGGTCGGAAAGAGATCGCGGTGCCCGAGGACCGCCGCCCCGTCGACGAGGACGACGTGCTCGTCGTTGAGAACGCGCGGCAGCACAACCTCAAGAACATTGACGTCACGATCCCGCTGGGTACCATCACCTGTGTGACGGGCGTCTCGGGCTCCGGCAAGTCCACCCTCACGAACCAGACCCTGTTCGAGGGCCTTCACCGACTCAAGGGCGGCAGCGGAGACGGCAAGGTGGGCGCCCACGACACGATCCGCGGTCACGAAAACGTGGAGGCGGTGGAGATGGTCGATCAACAATCCATCGGGCGCTCGCCCCGGTCCAACCCCGCCACGTATACAAACGCGTTCGATGGCGTCCGCAGGCTCTTCGCCGATACGCGACAGGCCAACGTCCACGGCTACGACAAGGGCTTCTTCAGCTTCAACACCTCGGGAGGGCGCTGTGAGGAGTGCGAGGGACAGGGCGTCGTGAAGGTGGAGATGCAGTTCCTGGCCGACCTCTATCTGGAGTGCGAGGCCTGCAACGGTCAGCGCTACAAGAAGGAAGCCCTGGACGTCACCTACAACGGCAAAACCATCGCCGACGTGCTGGACATGACCGTCGACGAGGCCGCCGAATTCTTCGAGGGGGAACGGGCGGTCACGAATAAGCTCGACACGCTACAGGAAATTGGGCTCGGTTACCTGACGCTCGGCCAACCGTCGACGACCCTCAGCGGTGGAGAGGCCCAGCGCATCAAGCTGGCCAGTCACCTCAATCGTCGCTCGTCGGACCGCACGCTCTACATCTTCGACGAGCCCACGACCGGCCTCCACTTCGACGACATCAAGCAGCTGCTGAACGCCTTCGACCGGCTCGTCGAGGACGGACACTCGGTCCTCATCATCGAGCACAACCTCGACGTCATCAAGTACGCCGACTACGTGATTGACCTCGGGCCGGAGGGCGGGGACGAGGGCGGCGAGGTCGTCGCGTCCGGGACGCCCGAAGAGGTGGCGGCGTGCGGGGAAAGTCACACGGGGCGCTTCCTGCAAGACGTGCTGTAACGACGGGACCCTCCCCTTCATCCCGCTGCGCGACCGGTTCGTGTACCCGACGGGCCCCTTGCGCCCCACCATGGCTTCCACGCGGGCAGCGGCCCGACGACTGCGCCTCTTGCGACGCCGACCGTGGCCGAGCATCCCCTTCTCTTCTTTCGACCGCCCCTCCCCCACCCGACCAACATGCGTCACCGTCTACTTCTCTGGGGAGTCCCCGCCTCGGTCCCGGATGCGGTCGTCACCGCCAAGCCAGCCGCGGCGTGACGAGCGGCATCCGGGAAAAATCAATGCCCCCGCTCGGCCGCCGCGTTCCCCAACTTGTCCTCCTCTCTCGTTCCGGACGCCGGACCACTCGCAGAAGACCCTCAGCCGTTCCCAACGAAGAACACAGCGTTACTGAAGAGCACGTGCCCACTGTACCAGAACCCACGGAAGAGGGGATTGTCGACTAGATACACCACGTGCCCGCTTCCCAGCCGCTGCGCCCCGAAGAGGAGCGTATCGTCGACCTGTTGCTGCGCCTGACGGCCCATGAAGCCGCTCACCGGTGCCGGCTCGTCGAGCGCCCCCACCGTTCCCCCACTGCCCAGATACGAGTAGGCCTCGGTATTCTGCTTCAGGGTAAAGTAGGGCGACTGGAGCCCGAACGCCAGTGGATGGGAGGTGTCGAGACGAACGCGGTGGATACTTCCGGGCGCGGACCGGGTTAGCGATTCTCTCTGCTGGGCCCCGTACGGCTCGGGCCCGGGCGCCCCGTCGGACATCGTATCAGTCGAGGCTTTCGTCTGTTTTGCTGAGAGCCGATACCCCGTTCGGCCGGCCAGTGCCTCGTTGGCCTCCCCCAGCGCAATCAAGCGACCGCCCTCCCGTACCCATCGCGTAATCGTCTCTGCGCGTGCGTCCGTGAGCCACGTGTCGTAGTCGCCATCCGGAAGCACGAGGACGTCCACCGCATCGAGCATGGAGGCCTCCATGTCCTCCGCCGGCAGGAGCGTGGCCGGGTACGCAATCTGCCGATCAAAAAAGTGCCAGACCTCCCCCACCCGATTTGGCGTCATCGGCGGGCCGGAGAGCACGGCGACGGTGGGTCCGTCGACCAGGCCCACGGTGCCGGAGCCGAGATCGGGCCCCTCCGTCGTAAATCCAGTCTGGAGGGCGTGCAGCGGCTGGTCGTGCTCGGTCGCCACGCGTCGCACTGTCTCGTCGAAGTCATCGAGACGGTTCGTGTTGGCGGTGCGGGTAATGAGGAGCGTGCCGGGCTGGTACGACCGGTCATCTACGGTGAAGGACTCGGTCGCAAACCGGAGCTGCACGCCTTCCTGGAGGAGGGCCGCCGCGAACCGAGCGTCGCCCCGGCTGCGCCAGGGGGTGGCGTAGGCGTACGGTCGATCCGTGTCGCCGGTGATGTCCGGGCGAGACGGGGGAGCGTCGGCCGTACTGATCCCCACCCGCTCCGACAGGGCGTAGGCGTCGCCCCCGTACGCGTACGGCAGCCCCCAGGCCGTCAGGTCGTACATGAGGGAGTCCGGGATCGTCGTCTCGGGCTCAAAGAGCGTCTTCACGAGCCGCGCCTTCGGCTGGGCCGCGTCCACCACAAGGTCCCCACGACGAATCCGCACCTCCCGACGTTGCCCACTCCGATAGTCCCGCCCCATCGCCCGTCCGGACTCCGTGGCGTAGCCGTACTGAATGCGCTGGCGGTCGAGCAACTCAGCCAGTGCATCCACCCGGTCCCCCTGCCCCCGATGTCGGACGACATACGACCGATACTGCCCGGGCGGATTTTGCTGAGCCGACCGGTGGTACGCGGCAAATTCCTCGATCACTTGCTGATGATTCTCCGCCGTCGCCTCCACCGTCGACAGGCCGGTCACGTGGTGGTGCTCGATGCGCTCGGCCAGGGTGAGCGTGTCCCCGTCCGCCGTTACGACGGAACGCCCGGCCGCGCCGCCCCCCGCCTGCTCGTACGTCATGCCGACGGCCCCGTTGAAGAGCGGCCACGTGTCGCCGTATCCCGGGTAGAAGAGGTCAAACACCTCACGGGTGAAGTACAGCCAGCCGTTGTCGTCGAAGTAGGATGCGTTGTTGCGGCCGATGGTCTCCTGGAAGCCGCGCTGCCACTCGGTCAGGTTTTCGTGGAGGGGCTGGGCCGCCGGGGCGAAGTAGTAGTGATCGTCGGCCCCCATCTCGTGGTAGTCCACGTGCACGTTGGGCATCCAGCGGTGGTAGGCGTCCAGTCGCTGCCGGGTCTCCGCCTGCGTGGCCCAGGCCCAGTCGCGATTGAGATCGAAGTAGTAGTGGTTGGTACGCCCCGGGGCCCAGGGGGGATGGTGTTCGCGCGCCGAGCGGTCGGGGTTGACCGTCGTCCCGACAGTTTTGCGAAACCAGTTCACGTACCGCTCGCGGCCGTCGGGGTTGAGGGCCGGATCGAGGAGTACGACGGCATTCTCCAGCCATCCCTGCGTGCGGGCGTTGCTCGTGTCGGCGAGTGCATGGAGCGTCTTCAGGGCCGCCTCGCTGGAGACCGACTCGTCGCCGTGGACGTTGTAGCTGAGCCACACGACCGCCGCGTCGGCCTGCGGGGCTCCCTCGACCATGCCGGCCCGCTTCAGGTTGGAGCGGCGGAGGGTGCTGAGGCGACCGTGGTTCTCCGGCGTGGTGACCGTCGCCAGGACGAGCGGACGCCCCTCGTGGCTCGTGCCGTACTGTCGGGTCGTCACGGCCGGGGAGTGGGCCGCCACGTGCTCCAGATAGTCCACCACGCGGTGGTGCGGGGTAAACTGACTGCCGAGTTCATAGCCGAGGTACGTCGCCGGATCTTGCAGTCCCTCCTCCTGCGCCTGTGCCGGAAGCGTACCGACGAAGAGAAGGGCCACCAGAACCGAACGGAGACGAACAGAAAGCATGGACGGGACGGATCGACGGAAGAAGAACGAGCCCTCCCCCAAACAAGGCCCCTCGCGCCGCAATGGCAAGGCCCTCCGTCAAGTTCGTCCCCGGAACACCCCCTCCCCCAGCCGGTGCGGGACACGGCGGTAGAAGAATCAGGACCGATCGCTCATCCCCTCTTTCCCCACACCTTATTCTTTTCCCATGGCAGACATTGAATTAACGCGTTCTCACTCCCTGGGTCTCGACGGGGGCCGCGAAGCGGTCGAGCGGGTTGCCCAACAGCTTGAGGCCGACATCGGCGTCGACTACGAGTGGGACGACAACACGCTCCACTTCGAGGGCGACGCGGCGGACGGCACGATCGAGGTGGCGACCGATACGGTCGACGTCCTGATCAACCTGAGCGCTTTCCTTCGACCCATGCAGGGCCAGATCGAAACTGAGGCGGAGCGCTACCTTGACGAGCATCTCCAGTCGTAGCGGCCCGGCGCGTTCGGGACTGGCCTACTCAACATCGTCCCCAGTCGGCCAGAGCCCGAGTTGTCGCCGAACGGTCACGATCTGCCCGATGTGGTAGGCGTTGTGGTCGGCCACGAGGAGCATCTCGCGCAGGTACGTGTGTTCGTCGCTGGAAGGCACGGTGTCGTAGAGGTCGAGGCGTTCGTCCCGCACCATTGCGCAGAGGGCGTCGTGGTCGTCCTGCACCCCGGACACGGCTTCGTTCCAGGCCTCCGGGGTCGGCGGCCCGGCCGTGTCGGGCCAGTAGCTATCGGGCCACTCGCGGGCCTCATAGTTCGGGTCCCGGCAATACTCCAGAATATCGCGTTGGGCGCGCCGCAGGTGTTCGACAAGCTCCCAGACCGAGTACGGCATCCCGTCGGGCCGGTCCCCCACCCGATCGACGCGCATCTGGGCCACGGCATCCTCGAACGTACCGTGGGCCTGGCGGACCGTCAGCAGATTCACGACGTGCTCGCGAAGGGACGGAGGCGTTGACATAGCCGAACGAGTGGGGTGTGACTCTACGGTTAAGACGAGTGTCTTTAGTCCACGAATCGATTGCCGGAGAAGTCGTTCGCCCTCTCCCCGTCTCACCGTTTCATTTCCGCCTTCCCCCGCACGACGCTGGGTCCTCGCCACCGGCTATCCCGCCCCCTCCCGCGCGGGCGAGCGCGGACTGCCTCGTAGCCGTGCCGGTGAACCCGGAGGTTCTCCCGCTCGTTTTTTACTTTCAAGGGCACGTATTCAAGGGCACGTAGACGTAGTGATGGTGCGATGTCGGCAGAACCGGCACGAGCCGTAGCCCGACCGATTTGCCTTCGAAGCGCTTCAAACGTCGTGGTTCGCTGGGGCCGTCGTATTTTTCTGATACTGCTCACCGGCTGGGGGCTTCTTCTGGTCGTGCGGTGCCAACTGCCCCGCCAGACGGTGGCGACTGAGGCCGACCGGGACAGCACAAGCGCCGTCTATCTCGTCCGGCACGGCTGGCACGCCGGGATTGCTATTCGCCGTGCCGACCTGCCGGACGATCAGTGGCCCGTGCCCGACGACGTTCTCGACGCGGACTACGTGGAAGTGGGCTGGGGCGAGGCCCGGTACTATCCGGGCCACTCGCGAGGCATATGGGGCACGGTGCGGGCCGGAGCCTGGCCGACCGCCAGCGTCGTCCACGTCGTGCCCGTTGCCGACTCCGTGTCTGCCCGGTTCGACCGCCACACCATCGTGCGCCTCCCCGTGAGCGCCTCGGCGCTGGAAGCCCTGACGCAGTACGTGGCCGCCACGTTTGCGCGCCCCGACAGCGGCACGGCTCTCCCCGCCGCCGACGGCTACTATCCCGACAGCCGCTTTTACCCCTCGGAGCTGCCGTACCACGTTTTCAACAACTGTAACCACTGGGCGGCCGGGGCCCTCGAAGCGGCGGGCTGCGACACGGCCCCCCGCTGGACGCTGACGGTGAGTCAGGTGATTCGCCAGGCCCGCGACTGCGGCTCCCTCCTCCAACGCCGTACCGTCGACTGATCGACTCTGCTCCTCCACGCGCTCGTGCACTTCCGTTGCCCGCATTTACGCCCGCTCAAGAGGCCGCGGGCGTCGACTCCTTCTTCTCCGGCTCCGTGGCCGCGAAGTAGCGCTCCACCCGGTCCCCGTCGTCCGCCGCGTCCCACCGCTCCAACACCCGGACAACGGCCTCGTGGGGGTCGAGGTGAAAGCGACTCTCCCCGAGCAGGGCGTGGAGCCCCGACCGTCGCACCACCTCGCGCACCGGTCCGATGAGACCGGTCAGGTGCAGTTCGATGTTTTCCTCCTCCAGCGACTCGACCACCGACGTGAGCGCTTCGATGGCTGTCGAGTCGAGATCGTTGATGCTGCTTCCATCCACGACCACCACCTCTACGTCGCGTCCCTCTTGCTCGCTCTTTTCCAAAATGAAATCTTTGAAGTACTCCGCGTTGGCGAAGGAGAACGCGGCGTCCACGCGCAGCACCATAATGTCTTTGAGGCGCACCGCCTGTTCAAACCGGTCCATATCGCGAAAGAGCCGCGTGCCGGGGACGTGCCCCAGTTCGGCCACGTTCGGCCGACTGATTCGAAAAAGTACGGCGACCACGGAGGCACCAATCCCCAATAAAATCCCTTCTTGGAGGCCAATGAAAAGGATCGCCGATGCCGTGAACAGAGCAATGGATCCGTCCCGCCGCCGGGTCCTGAACAGGGCGCGCAGTTCCTTCACATCAATGAGCCCGATGCCCGCTACGACGATAATAGCGGCGAGGACCGGCACCGGCAAGTAATAGAACAGCGGGGTTAGGAAGAGAAGCGTGAGTCCGATGACGGTTGCCGCCACCACGTTCGCCAGCGGGCTCTCGGCCCCCGCCTGATCGTTGACCGCCGAGCGGGAGAAGCTGCCGGAGGCCGGGATGCTCTGGAAGAGACTTCCCAGGAAGTTGCCGGCCCCTACGCCTATGAGCTCCCGGTTCGCATCGACGGTGTACCCGTGGCGCGTCGCGAACACTCGGCCGAGCGATACGCTATTCATGAACTGAACAAGCGCCAGCGTGACCGCGGTGGGCAGGAGGGAATTGAGGTCCGAGACATTGACCGTCCACAACTCCGGCGTCGGAAGGCCGTCCGGGATGGCCCCGATCACGGCCACCCCATGTTGGTCAAACCCGAAGAACCAGCTGGCCAGCGTGCCTCCGACCACTACGACCAACGCCTCAGGGACCGGCGGCGCCCAACGAGACAGGCCTACGAGCAACGCAACACAGGCCGCCGCGATGCCGAGTGTGAGCAGGTGCGCATCTCCTATATTCTGTATCGTTTCCAGGAGCAGTACGTGCACGTACTGCGATCGACCTACCTCGATTCCAAGGAGGTTGCCGAGCTGGCTCGCGCTGATGATGAGGGCGGCCGCCGAGGTAAGCCCCGCAATGACGGGCCGTGAGAGCAGATTGGCCACGAATCCCAGCTGCATCGCCCCCATAACCACTTGCATAAGCCCTACCATGGCCGTCAGCAGAATGGCGAGGGCAATGTACCGGTCCGTCCCCGTCTGGGCCAGCGCCCCAACCCCCGCCCCCACAATTAGCATGTCGATGGCCACCGGCCCCAGGGCCAGGTGCCGCGAGCTGCCGAAGAGCGGGTACGCGAGCAGCGGCACGAGGCCGGCGTATAGCCCGTAGATGGGTGGCATCCCGGCAATAACGGCGTAGGCCATGCCCTGCGGGATGAGCATGACCCCTACCGTAAGCCCCGCCACGGCATCGGCACGGAGCGTCTCCGTCGTGACGTCCGGCGCCCACTCCGTAACGAAGAACACATTCTGAACTGCTGCCCATGCTCGGTGCCACATGGAATTTCCCCCTTTGACGAAAAGATGGGATCGGAAGTCGGAGAGCAGAAGTCCCGAAAACCGGTTTTTGCCCGTTTCCAACAGGGTTTTCCAGTTGGTCCACCGCAAAGATGACACGCCGATCGTTGATCCTTCCCCCATGTGAAAGGAATGCAAGAACCACGTTGGGTTGTCCCCTCCCGACTACGTCAGGTATACGTACGACCGAGGAATTTCTAGCCCCTGACCCTTCGTCCCCGTTTAGTCTCGTGCTGTCCCTCAAAACATCGGGAAAACTCGGCCCGTCGCTGCATCCGAAGGGGGCGGATGGCGGCTTCAGCTCGCTGTCGCCCTCATCATCGGCATCGTGGGACTGGTCGGAGCGGGCCTGCTGCACCTCGCCGTCGCGGGACCGCCGGGCGCGTTCGTGCTGGTCGCCGCCGGGGTGCTCTCGCCCGGTCAAGCCCGCGAAGCCGCAGACTGGAACGTCCTTATCGTTTCCTCGGGGTCCTTATTTTGCCACGGCCATTTTCACAAATATTGTCACGAACAATGGCGCGGGGGCCCTCATGTTTCCGATTGCGTTGTCGGTCGCGGAGAGTCAGGGACTCGCCCCCGGCCTTGATTGTGAGCATTCCCCTCGCCGCATCGATGGCCTTCAGTACCCCGATCGGCTACCAAATCAACCTCATGGTATACGGCCCCGGAAACTACCGATTTCTCGACCTTGCCCGAGTCGGCGGACTCCTGCAAGTCCTTCTGTGGATCGTGCTCCTCGTTAGTACTCCACTCGTGTGGCCACTGTAGGTGCGATCATTCCGACCGTACTCTCTGACGCGGGATTTTCCCTGCCGTTGCGCCTGACGAACGGAAAGGAGTTCGTTCCTCGTAGTCAAGGTTGAACGGCGTGGTGCTCTCCTCGTCATCTGCTCATTCCTCTATTCCCGATGCCTCTCTTCCACCGCCTTGAAACGGAACAGGACCTCGCAACGGCGCAGCAACACGGACTGCCGACCGGCAATGAAACGGACGTCCGCCTCTACACGTCCCTCGACAAGGCCCAGGCCCAGGCCCCCGGCCCCATCCTGGTTGTGGACGAGTCAATCCTCGACCATCCGAATCCGCCCCCGAACGACGCTTTCCGGGTCCCATCCGTGCCCCCCACTGCCCTGCAAAACCTCACCCCATACCGTCCGCCCCAAGCCGTCACGGCCGCGGGCGGGTACGTAGCCTGTCCCCTCCCCAGCGAAATCGCCCTTCTGCTCATCCACCGGCGCGGGGTGTGGGACCTGCCCAAGGGACACCTCGATCCCAACGAGACGCTCTCCAGGTGTGCGTTGCGGGAGGTACGGGAGGAAGTGGGCGTTGACGAGTTGCATCTGCTCTGTGCCCTCGGCACCACCCAGCACGGCTACCCCCGCGACGACCACTACGCCGTAAAAACCACGCACTGGTTTCTCATGCGCACCCCGGAACGCTCCTTCGAGCCCGATCATCGGGAAAACATCCGACGCGTCGCCTGGGCCCGTTGGCCTGTGGCCCGCCGCCACGTCGGCTATGACACTCTTCGTCGACACATGGATCGGATCGAATCCACCGTACGAGCAACCTTATCGTAGGGCCTTGCTCGCAGGCTCCCCCCATCGTTCTCGGGGCTGAGCCCCAAGATGTTGCATTCGAGGCGTCTAGTGCCGAATGTTTACCCCTACTGTGAAGGCAACTTCCGGTGATGCCTTCCCCCCCCCGCTCTGTCTGACAGGTCCGTCCACCTCATGCGCCCCCTCCTCGTTTCTTTACTGGTTGCCCTCACCGTTTTCGGCTGCGAGCGCGGTTCGCAGGGCGACCTTCGCAGTCGAGTGGATTCCCTCCAGACGGTCAATCGAAACCTGGCTGCCCAGCTCGAAAGTATGCGGGACTCGCTCCGAACGGGCCAGTCCCGCTCAATTAACGAAACGACCCTCAGCCCCCCGGTCTACTTCCCATCGGGCAGTGCGTGGCTCTTCGATAGCGCGAAGGAGACGCTCGACGAGCACGCCCAGACGCTCAAACAGCAGTACGGGGACGCCGAATTTCGCATCAAGGGCTACACCGACAGCGTGCCCATCGGCCCTGACCTGAAAGATACTTATCCCAGCAACTGGTACCTGTCGGCCCAGCGGGCGGCGGCGGTAGCCCACTATCTGGACACCGCGCACGACGTCCAAACGAACTCCCTCGAAATCGAAGCCTTCGGGCCGATGTCGCCGGCCGCCCCGAACGAAACGCCGGAGGGCCGCCGCAAGAACCGCCGCGTGGAAATTGTCGCGCAGGACGGCTCCTGATTCTCGGGCACTTCCCCTCCGCTTTTTCACGTAGAGAAACCGGCAGACCGTCCGCGAGGACAGCCTGCCGGTAAACAGATGGGCAAAGCCAGAACCTCTTATCGGGTCACCGGTCGAGCAGTGGCCCGCTCCTCAAACGTGTCGAGCACTTCGGGCAGCTCGTTGGGATCTTCGATGACGACGTGGGCGCCGCGCTCCTTGAGCAGGGGCTCGTGATCATCAGCGTCTACATAGGGAGGCACGACCCCGATGGCCCACATATTGGCGTCGCGGGCCGCCACCATGTCGTCTACGGAGTCCCCAACGTACGCCACCTCTTCCGGATCAAGGTCGCAGCCGGCGGCGGCGAGCATGGTGAGGGAGTGCTCAAGCGGAAACGGGTCCGGCTTCTCCCGCTCTCCCTGCTTCTCCTTCCCGACGAGTAGGGGGAAATAGTCCGTCCAGTCCTGGTGGTTCAGCGTCCACTCGGCCTCTTCTTCGGGGCGACCCGTGACGATACCGAGAAGACGACCATTGCCCCTGAGGGTGTCGAGCGTTTCGTCGTCGATCAGGGGAGGCTCCTCCGTAATGAATCCGTCCCAGTCGTCGCCCCGATACCGGTCCTGGAATTCCCCGATGACCCGGCTCAGCGGCACCTCCATCGCCGTATCGGTGATGATGGCGTGCGTGAGCTTCCAATCGTCCTCAAATCCACCGTAGTTTTTGTAGCGCTGGATGGCATTCTCGCCGATGTGGCGTCCGGTAAAGTGCTCGACCGTCTCCTCAATGGCGCGCCGGTAGGACCGGGAAACGTCCACCAGGACGCCGTCCATGTCAAACAGCAACGCGTTGATCTGTACGTCTTCGGGCATGGAGCGAGGGATGAGGAACAGTTCTAGGAATAACGGTCAATTTATTAGCACCACCCACGACCGCTACAGTTCCGGTCTCAGCCTTCCAATTCCTTGTTGGGACGGGACAGCTTTCGTTTTCCTACCCAGGCCGAACAGGGGCTCGGCATTCCGGACTGTTTCCGGGTACACGGAGCGTCTCGGGCGGGCATGGGCACCGGTACCCGCCACAAGTGCGTTCCGCCCCCACGTCGGGGAAAAGATCCGGACGACGCCCTCGGTTCTTTCCCTCACTGGTTTGATTCGCCTCCATCGAGGAGGGCCTCGACGGCGCGGCGAAGTTGCGGGTCCTCGCCGTCGGCCTTGACGGCCGGCGGGTTCTGCACGCGCACGTCGGGCCGGGCGGGCCCGTGCTCCATGTTCTCGTCGGTCTGGTAGACGTACCAGGCCCGGAATGGCATGCGAACGTATGACCCGTCGATCATGCCCGCCCCGCCCGTCGAGATGACGGCACCGAAGGTGGGCTCCCCCACGAGCGTACCGTGGTCCAGGTTCTTGAAGGCGTGGGAGAAGATCTCGGCGTTCGAGTAGCTGTTTTCGTTGGCCAGGGCCGCTACGGACTTCGTCCAGGCCGCGTACGGAAGCCGCTCCCCGAACGGATAGTTTTCCCGAAACTGCTCGTGATTCTGCTGGAGGTTGTCCGTGGTTCCACGTGGAATTGTGTAGGCGTGCCGGCGCACATTGAGCACCGTCATCAGGTAATCGGTCGTCCAGCCCCCACCGTTGAAGCGGACGTCGATGATGAGGCCCTCTTTGTCGTGACCGCTGGCGTAGAGTTCTCGCTCGAAGTGCTCGAAACTGTCCCAGTTCATCCCCTCGACGTGGATGTAGCCGAGTCGCCCGTTGGAATACTTCTCCACCAGCGTTTTCCGCTCCTCCACCCATTCTCGATACAACTCATCGCTGAGATCGTCGGTCGGTCGGATGCGGACAGTGCGCTTCTCTCCGTCCGGCCCCGTCACGTCGAGAAGCACCTTCTCCCCCACCGTTCCTTCCATGAGCGCGTAAAAGTTGCCGGCGGCCGTCACAGTCGTGCCATCCACCCCCGTGATCACATCGCCCGGACGTAGCGTACTGGCTTCGCGGGCGGCAGGCGAGCGCGGCACCACCCGCTGCACCTCAACGCCGGTCTCGACCGGATCCAATTCTACACCGATGCGTCCCGTCCGCTCCGTTTGCGTCTCCGCTCGATCGTCGCCCCCGTAGCCCATGTGACTCGCGTTCAACTCCCCGAGCATGAGGTTCACGGTCTCCTGAAAGTCCCGGGTTGTCGAGGCCGCCATCGCCCAGCTTCGGTACTTCGTGCGGAGCGAGTCCCAGTTGTCACCGTGAAAATTCGGGTCGTAGAAGCCCTGATCGAGGGCCCGTCCGACCTCCTCAAAGATTTGCGCACGCTCCGTCTCGTGGTCCACGGTCATCGACGCGGCAAAGGGCAGACGCTCCAACTCTCCCGATTTCGTGGGGACGCGAGCCAATTTTCCATTCGAGTGAGTGAACGTCACCTGTGTCTGACGGGGGCTAAGGCGCACATTCGACGGTTCGACCCCGCCCTCCGTGATTCGCGACCGGTCGGAGCCGTCCCACTTAATGCTATAGAGATCCGGCTCTGTGCCGTAATCGGCGGCCCATCCCGCTTCGCCGGCCACGAAGTAGAACGTCTCTCCGTTCTTCCCGATGACGGGATCGTCCTCGTGACCGGGCAGGCCCGTCACGCGCTCCAGTCGGTCGTGAATATTGTTGACGTCAATCTCGACGTCGGCCCCCTCCTCGGTTGACTCCTCTTCGTCTCTGTCCTCCTCCCAGTCGCGCTGGGTCTTCTCCCAGTCCTCTTTTTGGAGCCACACGAACCACACGTCGGTGCCCGCACTCGTGCGTTCGGAGACGAAGCCGAGCTTCGACCCATCCGGGCTCCAGACCGGCTCACTGTCGCCGCGCGGATGCTGGCTCACATTTACCGGCTCGCGGGATCCGTCCGCGGCGTGAATATAGATGTCCGAGTTGAAGTTCAGGTTGTCCTTGCTGTAGGCCAACCACTCGCTGTCCGGACTCCAGGACACGTCCATGGGCGCGTTCCATCCTTCAACCAGCACCGTCTCGTCGGAAAGTCCCTCCCCCGAGACACGGGCCGTTATGAGCTGACCGGCCCCGTAACTCGTCATCGATCCTCGTCGGACGGCAATCTGCGTCGTGTCGGGCGCCATTGCCAGGATGCGTTCATCCTCGGGCGTATTCGTGAGGCGTGTGACCTCGTGCCGGAGCGCATCGTAGAGATCCCCGGAATGCTCCGGATCGGCCGATTCGAAACGGTAGAGGTCGTACTGATCCCCGTTGCGGTCCGACGCGAAGACGAGCGTCGAATCGCTGGTCCACGCAGGATCGCGATCCCGGTAGGCGTGTTCGGTAAGCCGCATGGTGCGGGGCTCTTCCGTTGTGTCGTTCTGCATGAGGAAGAGTTCGCCCCGCAGCGTCAGGGCCACCTGCTCCCCATCCGGGGAGACGGCGTAGCCACGCAGGCCGTCGGTCATCTGCTTTTGTTCGGTGGGATCGAAGCGATAGTCGGCCGGAACGGTCACGTCCAGCACGCGCGGGTCTTCTCCATCTTCCAAAACGTACACGTCGGTTTGTCGCTCGAAGGCAATCACGCTCCCGTCGGCACTGGCGCTGAGGCCCCGCACACCATCATTCTCAAACGTTGTAACCGCCTCACTGTCCCCCAGCGCCCCTCCCTGATCGGTGATCGCCCGCCGGTGTACGTTGTACGTGCCGCTCTGCTCGCTGATGTAGAGCAGGGTCCGCGGCCCCGTCCATACCGGATTGTGATCGTTTCCCTCGTACGTCGCAATTTGGGTGTACCTGTCCTCCTTCGTGTCGTAGACCCAAACGTCACGATCGGCGGGACCTTCGTATCCCTTCTTGTCCGATCCGTTGTACCCTCTTTCGAACGCGACGAAGCGTCCGTCAGGCGACATGCGCGGGGCCGTCCCCACGGCATCGAGCAGCCGGTCGGGCGTACCGCCCTCCGCCCCCACCTGATAGATCTCGTCGCTCCATTCGGCCTGCGCGTACGTGCGACGGGTGGTAAAGAGAAGCGTGCTGTCCGGTGTCCACCCCCCAATCGCGTCGTCGGTAGAGTGGTGCGTGAGACGCGACGGCGTGCTGCCTCCCCCCTCCATCACAAACAGGTCGTCGTTTCCGTAGCGGTCACTCGTGAACGCAATCTGCGACCCATCGGGACGCCACCGCGGCTGGCCGTCGTACGCCTCGTGGATGGTGAGACGCTCAGCGCGCCCCCCGTCGGCGGGGACGGTCCACAGATCGCCCTGGTAGGAAAACGCAATGCGCTCCCCATCCGGATGCACGGCTGGGTGACGCATGAAGGGATCGGTCTCCTGCGCCAGCACGGGAGTGGTGAGGAACAGGAGGACGAAACTGACTGAAAGGAAACGGTCCAACATAGGGAATTCGGTAGAGGAGACACGGTCGAAGTAATCGAGCATCCACTACCATACATGAGTCAGGCGTTCGGGTTGCGGCGAAGACGTCCCATTCACCGCAGAGACGTGCGTTTGGTAGCCCGTTCGTGCGATCGGACCGACCCCGGATCGCGCAAGACGAAAACCCCACGCCCTACTGCCCGAGGACCTGAATCGAGTCTCCGAGGACGTCCTCGACGTAGAGCATCTGGAGGAGAACGATCACGACGATAGCGAGCGGCGCAGCCAGCAGCACACCGGTGGCCCCCGCGATTACGCCCATCGCGATCTGGGCCGTAATAAGGATGACTGGCGGCATCGACACCGCCCGTTGCTGCACGAGCGGGGTGACCACGTAACTTTCCAGGGTCTGGACGAGGCCAAAGACGACTACCACATAAACAACTTTCGTTAGGCTTACGAGCAGTGCCACCAGTACGGCCGGGACGAACGACAGGATGGGCCCCACATACGGCACAAAGGAGAGAAGCGCTGCGAGGAGTCCCAGCGCCAGCGGATTCGGAATGCCCGCGATCCAGAGTCCAAGCGTCGTCAGGAGCCCCACCACGGTCATCATTGTTAAGCGTCCCACCAGCCACCACCGCAGGGCGTGGGCGAGCGCATCAATCACCTCGCGGGCTCGTTCCCGACTTCGTTTTGGGGTGAGGTGCACGATCCCGTTGACGTACGCCCCCGGATCGGCCGCCCCGTATATTCCGATAAACACGATCACGAACGCGTTTGCTACCGCCCCGAAGGTGCGTGAGAACGCGCTCGTGACGCCCCCCATCACTTCCTTCGGTGACGGCATGAGGTCCCGAATCGCATTCGGATCGGCGAGCAGGCGGCTGGCCCATTGCTGCGCGGAGATCCGTTCCCGAAACCGGGCAACAGCCTCCGGCAGCTGGACAATCAGATCGTTCACCTGCCCGGTCAGGGGCGCCCCGATGGCTCCCGAAAAGAAAAATAGGGCCCCCACAACGAGAGTGATGACCACGGCCAATCCGCCCGGTCGGCCCAGCGGTGTGCGACGTCGCAAGATGTCGGCCCCGCCCCCAAGCCCCACCGCCATCAAGATCCCCGCAAAGACAATAAGCAGCACTCGTGACAGTACCACGAACAGGTATAGGACCAGCACCGACACGGTCACGATCCCGACCGTCACGAGCACGCGTTGCGGAAAAGAACGCCGAGACGGCATGACGAAGAGACGGAAGCTAGAGACGAAAGACAGAGAGGCGAAGTGTTAGGGCCCCTCAGCCATACCTCTCAATTAGATCTTGACGGGATTTGTCCAGCAGCGTCAAACAAATCAAAACGGAGGCTCAAGAACCAGGACCGAAGATCGGCCCAGCGATATGTTCTTCCCTCTTTTCCGCCCCCCTGATGCCTCGAAGGAGCGAGTTCCCTCCTTAAGTTCCGACGTGTAACGTGAGGAGGCGGGAGAACTATGAGTTCATCTGTTCGAGGAAGTCTTCGTTGCCCTCCGTCCCCTTCATCTTGTCGAGGAGAAACTCCATCGCCTCAAGGGGCTCCATGTCGGCCAGGATCTTGCGCATCACCCACACGCGCTTCAATTCCGGCTTCGACAGCAGCTCTTCCTCGCGGCGGGTGCCGGAGAGGATAAGGTCGATGGCCGGGAAGACACGCCGATCGGCCATCTCGCGATTCAGGACGAGTTCCATGTTGCCGGTGCCCTTGAACTCCTCGAAGATCACTTCGTCCATCCGGCTGCCTGTATCCACGAGGGCGGTGCCGATAATGGTGAGGGATCCCTCCGCTTCGACGTTGCGGGCCGCCCCGAAGAAGCTTTTGGGACCGCGTAGCGCCCCCGCTTCGATTCCCCCCGAAAGCGTTCGTCCCTTGCCCGGATGGACGGCGTTGTGGGCCCGGGCCAGGCGCGTGATCGAGTCGAGGAGCACACACACGTCCTGCCCCGATTCTACGAGACGCTTCACTTTCTTGAGCACCGTGTCGGCCACCTCCACGTGGCGTTCCGGGTCCTTGTCGAAGGTGGAGGCAACGACTTCGCCCTCCACGTTGCGGTCCATGTCCGTCACCTCCTCCGGTCGCTCGTCGATGAGGAGGACGAGAAGGTGAGCGTCCGGGTGATTTTCGGTAATTCCCCGGGCAATCTTCTGGAGAAGAACGGTCTTCCCCGCCTTTGGGGGGGAGACGATAAGGGGTCAAAAACTCAAAGTCTCCTCGCTCCTCAACCTCACCGGGATCGCAGCCGTTTACTTTGTCCACCTGAATAAGGGCAAAGAACTTTTCTCCCTCCTTCGGCGGACGAACCTCACCGCGCACCGTGTCTCCCTCCTGCAACCCGAAGCGTTTGATCTGGGAGGGGGAGACATAAATGTCGTCGGGGCTCGACTCGTAGCTATACTCGTCGGAGCGCAGAAACCCGTATCCGTCCGGTAGGATTTCGAGAAGACCCGTTTTTTCGATCATGCCCCGGAGCTCCGTCTCATCCCGGTCGTACTCCCGCATGTACTGGGGCTTTCCGGCGGCGGAGGTCCCTCCTTTTTCGGACGCGGAAGCATCCGATGCCTCTTCCTCGAGGTGGGACGCCTCCGCCTCGGCGTCGGGCGCGGGATCGGTCGCGGCCCCGTCTCCTTCCACAGGCCGCGGCTGCGACGGCTCCCCGGACTCTTCAATCGGCGCGTGGCCCGAGGCAGCCCCCTCAGCCTGGGCTTCCAAGATGCGGTAGATCAGATCCTGTTTGCGCAGGTCCGAGTAACCGGCCAGGTCCAGGTTGCGGGCAATGTCGCGTAGCTCGTCGAGCTTCTTTTCTTGAAGCGTGGAGATTTTCATTCGATTGCTCTGGGGCTCTGCAAGAAAGCGTGTGCCGCGCGTCCCGTGTGGGGAACCACCCAACACAGGCACCGGCGGCGGTCGATCTGGGCGATTTCAAGGAAACGACGGTCCGGGGTCCCGTGTCTTCTCAGGCTGTCCCCCGCCACACAGCCTTCATCAGTGGCCTATCGGTCGTCGGAATGGACGAAAAAGCGTGCGAATCGGGAGGGCACGAAACACAAGCGAAACACCGTGATCGGAACCGGAGCACGAACGGAGCGGTGGGACACCGTCTCACCCCGGCAAGGCACGAGGCACCGCAAGCGAAGGCCGTC
>PXTG01000067.1 GCA_003023365.1 Bacteroidetes bacterium QH_7_62_13
GCTGCCTACGCTGACCTTGACCGCGACGGCGACCTGGACCTCATAACGAACAACGTCAACCAGCAAGCCTTCGTATTCGAGAATAAGCTAAGCGAAAAAAGGAAGGATAGGCATTATCTGAAGGTGGACTTGAGCGGCCCCGAAAAAAATGTCGGCGGTATCGGGACAAAAATTTTTGTTTACAGCGACGCGCGGCGGCAATACTACTATCACTCGCCAGTGAGAGGATACCTCTCCAGCATGAACGGCCCCATCCACATTGGACTGGGCGATGATGCCTCGGTGGACTCGCTGACGAAGCGCATCTCGTATTCTCCGCCGGCAAGAGCCGCAAATTGAAAGACCACCCCTGGGATGCTATGGGCGAGTCCTCGAAGTCGATTTTCGATTTTCTTCCGTTCCGTGATGTCGACGAGCGACCCGTCGTACCCCTTGACCGCGCCGTCGCTACCGCGGACCACAGTCCCACTCATAAGGCCGATTAGCTCGGACCCATCAGGGCCCTGCATTTTCACTTCGATGTCTTCAAACGCTCCCTCCTTCCTTGCCTGTGTGCGAAGACGCCGCCGAACGGACGGATCGACGTAGAGCGAACTCGGGTCGCACTCCAGAACCTCGTCCACCGACCCGAACCCTAACATGTCGGCAAATGCCTGGTTGGCATAGACCACTCCCTCCTCCGGTGTTGATCGATAAACCCCCTCCGATAGGTTGTCAGTGATCACCTGGAGCCGACGCCCTCGCCGCTCGAGCCGTTTGCGGATCACGAAGACGCGCCAGATGATCACCGTCTCCACGACGGCCGCCGTCATCATGCAGCCGAGTAGCCCCGCAAAGATCGACGAATCGGCCCCAGCCCACAGTCCGCCGAGGGCCGTTAGAATGACCCCGTACCCCGCAAAGCTCAGGACAGAACGCATCGACTTTGCCCCAAGGCCCACCACGAGGACCAAGGACGAGTACACCAGTAACAGGTCAAGGGCGTAGGCCGGTCTCATTTCGTTGAGACTGACAATCGCAATCAGCCAGGTCAGCCCCACGTACAGAAGTTGTCGGAAGACGCGAACGTAGGTTCGGTAGCCCCACCCCTGAGCGTACGAAAGGATGAGCAGGGCCGGGAACAGACTCGCAGCCGCAAGCCGCGCCCACACTGGATCGGTCGCTCCCGGATTGAACGCCTTGTGCACGGCCCCCAATCCAAGGAGCCCGATCATGCCGACGAGCGTCAGGAGTCGTTGAAACTGGAGGCCGGAGGACTCGTCCCCCGAGAAGCTATGGTCTCTCGGCGGCAAAGGGGCAGAAAACTCGAAGGGAAACGACATTAGTCGAGCGGCGAAAAAGTTGGAAGATCACCCGGTAACGCCTCCTCTCCTCCCTCAGGTCCCAAGCAAAAACGGTGCCCGGAGCAGTGGGGGGCCTTTCAGATTCAGAAGTGAGCCGACAGAGGCGTATGCGTACAAGGAATTGCTCTATCGTTCGATACACGCCACCAGTCGGTACCGACACTCGACTCCGATGGAAAGCTCGAGTTTTGAACGGCGTTTATCTAGGAACGAATGACCGTGATTGGGGTCGACGCCCGACGGGATATACGACTGAAGACAGGAGCCGAGGGCACTGGGCGATTCGAGACGTGCTCCCGTCCCTTCCGACTCCACGGAGAGGCCAGGCCACTACACATCCAACTCGTCGGCCTCCGCAGCGTGTTGCATGATAAAGTCGAAGCGGGCCGAACTGTCCCGCCCCATAAGCTGGGTGATCGTCTGCTCCGTGACCAGACGTTCGGCGTCGGGGATGTCCACCTCCAGCAGGCGCCGGCTCTCCGGGGCAAGGGTTGTCTCGTCGAGGGTGTCCGGCATCATCTCCCCCAACCCCTTAAACCGTTGGATGTCAACATTGAGATTGCGGCCGTCCGACTCAACCTCATCAAGGATCCGCTGCTTGTCGGGCTCGTCGAGCGCCCAGTGGGTCTCTTTGCCCGCATCGATGCGGTACAGCGGCGGTTGTGCGATGTACACGAATCCCCCTTCGATGAGGGGCCGCATGTATCGGTAAAAGAACGTGAGGAGGAGCGTAGCGATGTGGTGGCCATCCGAATCCGCGTCCATCAGCAGGATAATCTTGTGGTAACGGAGGTCGGACAGGTCAAGATCATCGCTGATGCCGCAGCCGAGCGCCTGGACGATGTTGGAAAGCTCCTTATTGTTCTGCACGCGGCTGAGGGACGCCTGCTCGGCGTTGAGGACTTTTCCTCGCAGGGGCAACACGGCCTGCGTGCCCCGATCACGCGCTTGTTTCGCCGATCCCCCCGTGAGCCGTTTCTTCGAGCCCGCCCCCCGCCCCCTCCTCCCGAGGCCGACCGGCTCGCCCGGCGAGCTTTCGCGGCCTGGATGACGCGCGATGCAATCGCCTCACCGGTAGACGGGTGATCGTTTAGGTACTGCTCAAACTGGGTCCGGAGCGACCCCTTCACCATCGATCGAACCGACGGGTTGTTGAGCTTGTCCTTCGTCTGACCCTGAAACTGCGGATCCACGACGAAGAGATTCACGATAGCCACCAGTCCTTCTCTCGTGTCTTCGCCCTTGATCTCAAGGCGGTGGGGGACGAGATCGTGGGTGTCCATGTACGACCGGACGACACTCCGGATGCCGCTCTTGAGCCCCTGCTCGTGGGTGCCGCCGTCCTGCGTGGGGATTCCGTTGACGAACGTGTGGAGCTGCTCCGTGGGGGCGTCCGTCCACTGGAGGGCAATCTCCAGCCGACCTTCTCCCTCAACGTCATCGTCCGCCAACATGAAAGTATCCTCGTGGACCTGGTTAACCTGAAGGTCGTCCACCAGGTGCTCCAGGTACTCCTCGATGCCCCCCTCGTGTTGGAGCTCGACCCGCTCACCGCTCGTCGCATCCGCGAACACGATCCGCAGGTCCCGATTGAGGTACGTCTTCACCTCCAATTGTTCGCGAATCCAGGCCGGATCAAACTCGACGGACTCGAAAATGTCGGGGTCCGGGCGGAAGAAAATCGACGTGCCGGTGCCGCGGACACTCTCTTCGGTCAGCTCAAGTTCGGTCACGGGCGTTCCACGCTGAAACCGTTGTTGAAACGCCTGACCGTCCCGCTTGACGGTGGCCACCATCTCTTGCGACAACGCATTCACGACCGACACGCCGACCCCGTGCAGCCCCCCGGACGTGATGTAGTTGCTCGCGTCAAATTTCCCGCCGGAGTGAAGCGTGGTCAGGATGAGCTCCAGGGTCGGGACCCCCTTTTCCGGATGCTCGTCGATCGGAATGCCCCGACCGTTGTCCTCGACCGTAACGCTGGACCCGTCCTCGTGCAGCGTCACCTCGATGGTGGAGGCGTACCCGTTCGTGGCCTCATCGACGGCGTTGTCCACGACCTCCCAGAGGATATGGTGGAGGCCGGGCCGTCCCGTGCCGCCGATGTACATGCCGGGCCGCTTCCGCACCGGCTCCAGGCCTTCGAGGACATCAATGTCTTCTCCAGTATACGTCGTTGGCATCAGCTACCTAGTTTCTGACAGACATTCTGGGGGGTTGCCCCCCCACGCAGGTCGTTCTGCTCCTTCCTCAGTCCATCTCCGGGCCGCTACTTCCACGTTGACGGCCGTGCGGTCTACTGGTCGATCGAGCGCACGACCGGTTCCGGATCGGTCTCCGCAAAGTACCCGCGCTTGATCTCCAGCGTGCCCTTCGCTCCACGGTTCGTCACGTCATACTTCGTGGTGCGCACGATTTCTTCCCGTCCGTTGTTCGTCGCGACCGTAAATCCGTCGCGGGCTTTGGTACTCAGCGTGAACCCAAGCACGCGGTCGTCGTCTTCCAGGTTGATGGCGCGGACGCCCTTCGCCGGTCCTTTGTAGACCGATACCTGATGTACGGGAAAGATCAAAGCACGGCCGGCGTGCGAAGCCAGGCACACGTTCTCGTGCCCCTTCGCAAGCCGGGCCCCAACGACTTCGTCCCCGTCCTCCAGTTTCATGAACATGCGGCCCGTGCGGGTCGAGGGCTCGGTAAAGCCGCCGATCGTGAAGCGGGTCGCCTGCCCGCCCTTCGATATTCCCACGACATAGGGCTCGTCCGGGGCATTCGGATCGTCCGGATCAAACTCATCCTCGTCGAAGAGGTCGGCCTGATCGTCCGGCTCGGGCGGATAGGGATCCGGCAACACGCGGTCGTCGAAGGATACCACACCAACGACGTACTCCCCATCGTCAAACGAAAACATTTTCTGTACCGGGTCTCCGTGGCCGGTGGTACTGGGGATCTCGGCGATGCGGGTCGTGTAGCACGTGCCGTAATTCGTAAAGAACCCGACCGTGGCCCGGGTGGTGCCGGGAAGAACCCAGCCGACCTCGTCTCCATCCCGCACCCGGATCGAATCGACGTCCGAGTAGGACCCTTGCCGCTTCATCCACCCGTCCCGAGTGACGATGACGTACACGTCCTCGTCGACGATGTAATCCTCTTCCGTGTATTCCATCCGGGCCTCCGGCCCTACGAGTGTGCTGCGACGCTCATCGGCGTACTCGTCTCGCACCTCTCTGAGTTCCCCCTCGATGAGCTCCCAGCGAGCCCCCTCCTCCCGTAGAAGAATCCGGATTTCCTCGGCTCGCTCGCGCTTCTCTTCCAGTTCATCGCGGACCGCTTCGATTTCCATCTGGGAGAGTTTGTACAACTGGGTCTCTAGAATCGCGTCGGCCTGAGTCCGGTCGAGTTGAAATCGATGCATCAGCCGTTGCGCGGCGTCGTCCTTGTTTTTCGACGCCCGAATCATCTTGATCGCCTCGTCGAGGGCGTCGAAGATGATCTCAAAGCCCTCCAGGATGTGGATGCGGTCCTCCAGTTCCTCCAGCTCGTTGCGGAGGCGGCGCACCACCACGTCCATCCGGAAGTCGAGAAACTCCCGGAGAATCGTGCGTAGATTCACCTGACGCGGCGCCTTCACGTCGCTCTCCTCCGTCGGCACCAGGCACGTGAGGTTGACGTGGAATCGCTTCTGGAGCTTCGTGTGCTTGTAGAGGTACGCCATCGCCGCCTCCGTATCCGACCCGCGCTTGAGCTCGAGCACGATGCGCACGTCATCGGTCGACTCGTCGCGCACGTTTGAGAGTTGAGGGACCTCCTCGTTGGCGATGTGGTCGGCAATCTCCTCGACGATTTTGCTTTTGTCGACGCCGTACGGGATCGACTCGATGATGGCCCGGGTCTTCCCCTTCTTGCGATACGCCCCCCGCATCTCAATTGTCCCCTTGCCCGTCTCGTACATCTCCGTAATCTCCTCCTTCGTGTTGAGAAGGCGCCCTCCGGTCGGAAAGTCGGGCCCCTCGATGTGCTCCTCGACGAGGGTCGAGGTCGACACGTCCGGGTCGTCGATCATGTGGAGCGCTGCGTCCACGACCTCACCCAGGTTATGCGGCGGAATGTTGGTGGCCATGCCCACCGCAATGCCGCTCGACCCGTTCACGAGCAAATTCGGGACACGGGTGGGCAACACCACCGGCTCTTCCATCGTCCCGTCGAAGTTGGCCCGGTAATCGACCGTGTCGTCCCGAATCTCCTCCAGCATCTCCATCGCCAGCGGCCGGAGTTTCGCCTCCGTGTAGCGCATGGCCGCCGGGTTGTCGCCGTCCAGGGAGCCGAAGTTCCCGTGCCCGTCCACCAGCGGGTTGCGCAGCGAGAAGTCCTGCGCCATCCGCACCATGGCGTCGTAAATGGCACGGTCCCCGTGCGGGTGATATTTCCCCATGGTGTCCCCCACCACGGTCGCACTCTTTCGGTGCCGCTTGTTGGGGTACAGGTTGAGGTTGTTGAACATCGCGTACAGGATGCGGCGCTGCACCGGCTTCAGGCCGTCACGAATGTCGGGCAGGGCTCGACTCGTAATGACGGACAGGGCATAGTTGAGGTACCGCTTCCGCGCAGTCTCGTGAAGGGGGATCGTTTCCGTAACGGGCATGGGCGATGATCAATAACGGATGTCATGGACGCACACATAGTTTACATACACGTGCTCGGAGATACAACCGCTCTCCCACATGGTTCGGTCAGTGTAGCCACTCTGCGTCGAAGGGTCACATATAGCGGGGCTCAGAGACGAAAAATGCTCCGTTTCCCGGAAGTGAAACTTCTTTTCTACATTGAGGGATAACGATCTAATGCCGTCGGTGTGTCAGCCAGTTCTCACAGGGAGAGAAAGCCGGGATAAGAACCCGCCCTTTCCGAGTCGTCAGGGGGAGCAGGTTTTCGGTTTTTGTTTTGCAATAACGGAAAAAGGGCCGGGCTTCATGGGACCTCGTTCTCTAATAATTGAGGGTGAAGTAATCCCCGTCCTCGGACTCGTGGAGGTGGAGAAGATCCGCTCGGGCAAGCCGAAGCAAGGTCTGGGAGGCGTTCTCCGGCGAAATGTCCGCGAGCTGTGCGAGCTGCGGGACCGTGATACGCCCATAATCGTCCAGGTAGCGCATCAGGAGTGATTCCGTTTCGCCGAATTCAAAGGTCACACGTTCACCGGGTCGCTGATTCCGCAAGCGCTGTACGGTTTCGTCGCTCGCCTCCACGCTCCGCTCCTCGACCCGCACGTAAACGCGCCCCTCCCCGTTGACCGCCTCCGAAACGAGAGAGTGGGGCTTTTCACCACTCTCAGGGACGGTCACGACGATCACGTCTTGGCGCTCGCCCACGACAATGCGCTCCGTGTTATACTCCACCGGTGGCGAGCAGTGGCTCTCTGTGGCCTGCCGCAGAAGAAACGTCTGCTCGGAGACATTCTGAAAGCCTTCTATGGTGCCGTCGTCACTAACCCCAAGCAGAATTCGTCCCCCGTTCGTATTGGCGAACGCCAAAATCTCTTTCGCAATCCGCTCCGGGCGAGGAACGCGGCGCTTGAACTCCAGGCTGATCCCCTCCCCAAGATCCACGAGCTGTTCCAATTCGCGAGGCGTCATGGCGGCAGGTAGGTAAATGTGAAAACTCTGGAGGACCGGGTCCCGTAGCTCTGGGGGCTCCGTACCAGGCGGCGTCTCCAGGTTACGACCCCGTCAAGACGTGAGAAGTGACGTGTTCAGTGGGGCACGACGATTCGAATCGGATGGGCCCAGAGAAGCGGATTTACCCCGAAGCAGGTTCTCTAAGTTCCTCCGGGAGCCAATTCTCGTGCTTCGCCGAGCGCGTCATCAGGGTCCGCACCATGTCGCGAGGACGTTCTCCATTAAACAGGACCGAGTAGACCGCCTCCGTGATGGGCATTTCGATGTCGTGGCGCCGAGCCAATTGGTAAATCGACTGTGTCGTTCGCACCCCCTCGGCGACCATCTCCATTTCGTCGAGCACCTGGTCCAGCGTCTTTCCTTTTCCAACCTGCTCCCCGAGGAACCGATTGCGACTGTGCTGACTCATGCACGTGACGACGAGGTCCCCAATCCCAGCCAACCCCGCGAAGGTTTGTGCGCGGGCGCCCATCGCGAGACCCAGCCGTCGGATCTCGGCAAGCCCCCGCGTGATGAGGGCCGCCTTGGCGTTGTCCCCGTAGCCGACTCCGTCGCTGATTCCGGCGGCGATGGCGAGGACATTCTTCGCCGACCCCCCAATCTCTACCCCAGTCACGTCTGTGTTCACGTACACGCGGAGTCCCCTCGTCATAAATGCATTCTGAATTTGCTCAGCCACCGGTTCGGTCGGAGCCGCCGCCACAACGGTGGTCGGGCGTCCCTCGGCCACTTCCTCGGCGTGGCTCGGCCCGTAGAGAACCCCGATCCGATCCTCCGACAGGTTGGGCAGTGACTTCCCAAGGACCTGGGACATCGTCAGTAACGACTCATTTTCGATTCCCTTGGCCAGGGACACGAGCACGCTGACCTTCTCGGTGTGGGACCGGAGCCGCTGGGCGACGTTCCGCAGATTTTGGGACGGGACGGCCACGGCCCAGAGGTCGGCCGCCCGAGCGGCCGTTTCCAGGTCGGATGTGAGCCGAATCGATTCCGGGAGGCGGAGATCTGGGAGATAGCGGGGATTGTAGCGGGTGTCGCGCATCCGTTCGATCGCCTCGGGCCGACGCGCCCAAAGGGTCACGTCCCGCCCGGCCGATGCGAGGTGAACGGCCAGTGCCGTCCCCCAGCTGCCGGCGCCGAAAAGAGTAATCGCAGGGACCATAGCCTCGTACCTAAGATCCTAAATCGGGAAAAGTGGACCGACGAGAAAGACGTTAGATCTCTCCGCGTCCCAACATGCCCTGTGCCGGGGAAAAGGAACTGACTCGATTCT
>PXTG01000068.1:0-43080 GCA_003023365.1 Bacteroidetes bacterium QH_7_62_13
AAGATCCCGTCCAAGTTGATGACACCCATCAACTTAGTACCTGAAGAACCTCCAGAAATCCTCTTGGCGAAGAGTTGAGTCCCCGAAGCGTCCACGCGCTCGGGACGAAATCCTGATTCGTAAAACGTGAGGCTCTCCAACGGCCCTTTCGTGACGTCGAAGCGGAGGAACTTGGCCTGGTTGGGTTCGGCGAGATACACGACATCGTCGTCCGTAATCGTGGTCCCGCTGAGCTGTTCGAATTCTCCAGGCCCCTCTCCGCGAAGAATCCGAAATTTGCGGGCCATTTCGGCGGAGCGGAGGTCGTAGATGCAGAGAGTGTCCGTGTGGGTCTTCTTCCATACGAGATACCGACCATTGGTCGTGAACAGAGAGTGGTCGGCCTTTCGGGGAAATCGGGCACCATTGAGTGTTCCCTTGAACGTGAGACTAACTCGGGAATCAACAGCCTCCTCTTCTCCCATCGGCCGGACCTCGACAGAGAGGGATTCAGCAGGTGCGGTTTTCTCCACTGCTCGGTTTGCAATGGATGAATCGCTCCCCTCCCGCCCACAGCCGGTAACTATGACAAGGCACATCACCAAAAGAAACCTGGTGATTCGCACACTCATCAGCTCACCTATTCGTCCGATTTAAATTGCTCAACTCCCCAGGACCCGTCGCCGTCACGGCTCTCGGATGATCTCGTACGCGAAGAGCTCCGTGTCCCCGAGTACGAGGAGACGCCCGTTGTGCACGTCGATCTGGTACCCGCGACGACTGGGAAAAGGGGGCAACTCGTCCTCCAACAGGCGCGCGAGATGCGTGCCGTCCGCGTCGAACACGTCGATCCACTGATTCAGCTCGTCTCTCTGCTCCTCGCTCAGACTCCCGTCGAATGTGCCGACGCTCACGAAAATTGTGTTTTTGGAGTCGACTTCAATGTCGGCAACAGCCCCTTCCCCCATGCTCGCGTTGTATTTCTTCTCTCCCATACGAACAACCTGAGCGGCATGAGGGGACCTCACTGGCTCAAACGTCATCTCGCGTCGCCACTTTTGCCTACCATTGGACAAGTGCTTCTCGAGCACGTAGTCTCCCCGGTGCCCCACGATGAGGTCTCCGTTCTCGTCGACCGCAAGTCGGATCTGATAGTTATTCATCAGCGTGGCCACCCGCTCCTGGGTACGCTCAGGCGTCGAGTGTGCCTCCTGTACCTCCTGGTAGGACCGGAAGCGATCCTGAGGCAGGAAGCTCTCGACGAACGCGCCCTCCCGATCAAAAACCTGCACCTTGTCTCGATTGTAGTACCAGACCCGGTCCGTTAGGTAGATGCGATCCTTGCCGTCGATCGCCAGGTCCAGGGGAATGCCGAAGCCCCGATCCTGAGGCGTTCCCGACACCTTCAGGTCCTTCTGTATGAAAAACGAGTCCCGGTAGTCTCCGTCGAGCGAAAAGAAGTGGACGGTGCGGTCCCATTTTTCCAGCGCGGCGAGTTCCCCTGCGGGCGAGACGAACAGGCGCGTCACCGCCCGGTCGAACTCGCCGGGCCCCGGTCCGTCCCGGCCAAAAGCGAACTGGTGATTGAAGTCGTCGTCGAAGACGTGGATGCGCTTGGCGCCATTGTCAAACAGGTATACCGTGCCGTCGTCGTCGGTGGCGAGCGCCCGGGGCTCGAAGATCTCGTGCTTCGCGAGCGTGTCCGAGAGGTCCGCCATTTTCTCCACGTCAATCGAGTCGGCTACACTAACTGGAAGCACCGTGAGAACGAGAAATATCTTAATCATGAGAGGGTGTACTACTTCAGTCTATACAGCTGCCGGTGATCGGGCGATATGGAGCATGCTCTCCATTTGTTCACGGCCACTGGACATCGTAAATGCCAATTTTTCGGTTGTCCGGCGTCGGATTAAGCTCGACATACAGTCGACCCATTTCGTCGCGGGCAAACACGCGTCCCGGTAGTTTAAGGGCCTTTTGTTCCTGCGAGCCGATCCGGCCGAGGATGGCGTAGTGATGACGTTCCGATTCGGCTTGGTTTTCGTAAAAGGCCTCGGTGCGATTGTTGAACACCTGCACCACGGTGCTGTCGCTCAGGAGGAACGTTTGCCACACGAAAGAGAGATCAATTGCGTACTCCTGGAGCTCTGATCGAGGCATATCCATGGGAAGCGGCTCGTCGGGCTCGGTAAAGACCGGATGGGCGAGTTCGACGGTCTCGACGAGAGAGGGCTTCGGCTGTGTTACATCGTAAATTTGGACGTCGGGGACTAGGTAGTACCCGACCGCCGCGAGGCCTTCATTAACGTCGAGGGTCGTGTATCGCCACACGTACTCGCTCTCCTGGTATAGATTAGGATATGTGCCAAAGGTTCTGACGGGATCGAATTGGCTATCGAGCTCAGCCATCACAGCCTGATCCGGAGTGGCCTTGAGTCCCTGTGCTCGCAGATCGACGTCCTGAATGGCTACGTACAGCCCGCTATCGGCTGCCGTGAGAGACCACATGCCGCCCCGCCAAACTCCCTCAGGCAGACGGTCGCGGCGCTTGAATTCACCGTCGGCAGTGAAAACAGAAAACTGGGTATTCGTATCTTCGACGATGATGCTGTCACCAGCGCGGACAGCCCGCTGTGGATCCTGCAGTTCCCCGGGTCCCTGGCCCTGCTCCCCGATAAGTCGAACGATTGCGCCGCTTCGATCCACGACCGCAACTCGGTGAATCTCCCGGTCGGCGATGTACATGCGAAACGGATCGAGAGTGACGTGTGCAGACTCAAACTGCCCGACAAATCGTTCGTCAGTCTCTTGGATTTTGATGGTGCCGACTTGCTCTAAGGCGTTCGTTTGTGCAGCAGAGGTGATGTTGGACTCGTCAAATTCGCACCCGATACAGAGCAGCGGGATCAGAATAAGAGAAAGAACCCAAACTCCAAAAGAAGTCCGCATTACAAAACGTTTTTATATCAGGGGTCTAAGAGGCTATTTGAAAATTACCCATCAGGAGCAAGGCGCTTTGTCATCGTGTGGATAGAGGCGAGGTAGATCATTCCCTCGCTGCTTCGGATGGTACGCTCATAGTCTTTGCTGAGCCGACGGTATCGGTCAAGCCACGCAAACGTGCGTTCGACCACCCCGAGGAAGCACTTTGAAGCCGTCTTGATCCTCATCACGTTCTACGATCTCAAGCACGGCGTCGAGGTTTTCCTGCACTCAATCGGTTTTCCTACACCCAATCGATGAGTTGGCCAGCGTAGGCCCCATCGGCCTAAATTTTCTCAATCTGCTCTTGGGTTTGCTCCCACAGGCGCCCGAGAAGGCGACGAGCCCCGTCTCGATCCTGTACGTTGGCAGCATGAACAAATCACATCAAGGTCTCCAACTGTGTCGACGATCACGTGGCGTTTGCGGCCCCAGACGCCCTTTCCGACGTCGTAGCCACGCGGGCCGCCTGCTTCAGTGGTCTCGACGCTTTGGCTGTCGAGAATGGCTCCAGTTGGCTCCGATTCTCGGTCGCGTCTAGCTCGCTCCTGTCGACGTAGGACCCGATTAATCCGGCGCCAGGTCCCATCGAGGCACCATTTCCGATAATGATAATAGACGCTATTGGCGTTTGGAAAGTCACTTGGGAGGTTTCCCCACTGGCATCCGGTCCGCAGGACGTACGAAATTACGTTGACGACATTGCGTTGGCAACCTCTCGAGGCTCCAGCTCCATCGGCCGGCCCGGCCCCGCTTGTTCGGTCGGAAGGAGCGGGCGATCAGATCCCATTGCTCGTCGGTCAAATCGGTGGAATAGCGGTTTGACATAGTTCTATCGCTGCTTGGCATTCAGAGAAGCTCTGGTTGAGTACAATTCTCTGGGTATCCAAGCAGGGATTTTTTTACAGCCCGCACAATTTCAAATAGCCTCTAAGGTCCTTGATGCTCTCCTCATTGTGTGAGGGGTGATCTGATCGAGGCATTCCTCCTGCGGGAAACCAGACATGGGGTGCGTCGCGAATGATTTCGATTGGGAAATAAAGACGGTAATATTGCGCTGTTGCTCGTTCATTATTCGATCAGTACAGTATCTACCTATTCGTTTTTTCGTTTATAAAAGAATAATGGAGAATGTGAGGGCCATCTGGTCTGTGACGAAGTACGTACAAGTACTTATCGTTGACGGCAATCTTACGGGCAGCTGTGGGAAGCTGAATCTCGTACGCGAAGGCCCCCTCCTCTCGATCATAAACGTGAAGATGAGTTGATCGCTCTGTTTGGGCCGAAAGCTCGGCCTGCTTCGTTGAAGTGAGCCGACCCGAAAGATCAAGTGTCCGAACCTTCGAACGGGAAACGTGCTTGCCTGAAAAGAGGGAGTAGATATGCGAGCTATCGCATGCTAGATCGAGAGTCCCTTTCGGGTTGAACCAGTTCGGAAGACGAGCTTGGCCCTCCTGGACAGGAAAGGGCACGGAAGTGGGGGGCTCCAGTACGTCGATCGTATCCTTCCTGGCCCGAATCAGGAAGGACGAAAATTCGAATCCTACGATCACAGAGCCTCCGCAAGACGCTGAGGGGCCATACCTCAAGGCGTAGTTTTGACCGACAGGTTCAAATTTCTTGGAGGTGCCGGCAGAATAGGCTCGTTGTACTGCGTCTGGACGAGTTCCCTCGATACGGGCTTGGGACCGTTGGAGGGGCCGTATGTCTACGACGCGATCACCAACGCGAGGCACAGTGACGAGGAGTGAGTCTTTCACAGGGAGGGTCCGCATCGACCCGGAAATCGTGATATCCTCGAGTGTATTCAGGGCTGCGTCGAAAATCGTAACGCGCCCCTGCTGGCGATCGTGGAGCCAGATTCGTCTACCGCTGAGGGGGGCTAAGAAGTAGGCGCTCTCATCACGAATTTGACCTGGTCCCTGCCCAATGCCCGTTCCCGAAGAAAGGGTTCCGACGCTGGTGCTATACCTGTGTAGGCCGTTTAAAGACCAATCTATAAAGTAGAGGGCAGTATCGGTTGGGGACATTAAACTCCTTGGGTTGCCGAGGCCACCGATGCTGTCGGTTCTCTGTAGGAGAGAATCGCCCCGTATCACTTTCCAATCCCCTTCAACTGTTGTCTCTGTTTCGTCACATCCGACCAACGTCGAAACGAGAAGAATGAAAAGGCAGAATCGTGTTCGTGAGGCGTTAGCCATCGGAGGTTAATACTTTTTCGAGGAAACTGGCTCGGGGCAATAAATCTCTCCGAGACGGGCTCTGGTTAGATTATTGAGTAGAGCGCGAGAAGAGCTATAAACCCTCCGGTTTCAACCGGGGGATATGAACCTGTCGGTTCTGGACTCTTCTCGCCCAGCAGGACGGAGTGAACCGGAAACACGGTTGGCTCCAGTCTGTGCATATACACGCAGTTCTTTGACGTGGTAAACGGTTGGCTCCCAAAGCCCTGGGAGCTTGGTAAAACCACACAGGCATTTGCCCAGAGGGCTGGTAGGCAAGCGGCAATGTGAAAGCGTTCAGCGTTTTCCGACCGCGCCGAAAAATAGGTTCTCTCGAAGGAGAGGACGTACCAAAGCCTCGGCCCAATGAACTGACAGGTTCAAAGAGCAGGAAGTATGTCGGGCACGAACCGACAGGTTCTATGACCCGTCTACCTGGTGTCATGGCTTCACCCTCTGTATTGAGCATCAAATGCAGTGTAACTCGCGGAGCAGCGACCTCTGCATGTCAAGTCGCTGTGTCGAACGCGAAGAATCTCCCGGCTTCAGCCGGGGGAGAAGTCAAGATCCAGTCAATGCTATTTACCTTATACTTTCGTTGCCACACCCTTTACACTTGCGGGTAGTGGGACCTTCACAGTAGCAGGAGAACCAGCCGCATTCCCGGTTGGCCGCGCGAAAGCACTTGGGCAGCTTGCGCTTCATTACAGGTCTGTACAGCACTTATAGGGGACCCTGAAATCCCGGCTGCTCCAGCACTAGACTGTACCGTGAGTCCGAAGCCACCAACGAAGGGAAGGAATGCTAACACAGTGGCCGTCATCCCCTTTTCAATAAAACTCGTGATATTGCTTTTTTTATTGGAGGAAGGTGATTTTTTATTCATTGATAAAAAAAATGAGAAAAACGTTCAAGGAAAAATATTGACTTATGTGATGGTCTGTAATGGTGTACAGGACTGGTATGTGCTCCAGTGCACTCAGCGAAGAGATTCGCTGGTCTTCATCTACTCAATGCCAGTACCGGTACTCCTCCATCGTCAGTCCGGTCTCCCGCTTGAACGCCCGGATGCCACTGCTGTCGCTCGGAAATCTGACCTCCCAGCAGATGACGTACACCGGGTCGTTCGTGTCGAGGAGCAGCCGCCGGGCCTCGTTGATTCGTTGCTGCCGGAGGTACTGTCCGATCGGTACACCCTTCTCCCGCCGAAAGCGCTTGCGAAGGGTCTCGTAGGTCACGTCCACTACATGAGCGAGCGCCCCTGCGGAGTTGATGTCTCCGAAAGACGTTTCTTTTGAGGAAGAAGATCACCGCTGCCACTCAAGAACATCTGAGATGTCTAAACTCGATTCCGAGCCCACCTGACAATAGATACGGTTTTCCTAAGTGGCTGGCGGGAATCCAGAGTAAGTCCGGAGCGACGATGATGCCGTTGCCAGCCGGCGAAAAAGGAGACGCATGTCGTTCATGGATGACAAAATGCGTTCTGAAAAACCGTGGATGTGGTCGTTTTGGGAATTGGCGAAGTCGCAAGTCAGGACGTTCGGCCTTCAGTCCGGCCCGGCGGGTGTACCTCCCCTCTGTTACCGACGTGTCGCGGGTGAGCGTGAAGTGATGAGGATGGCGATCCCTTTTCGGCGGCGTCGCCCTCGGGACGCGCCCACACAATCCGCCCGAGGGGCCCGTCGGAATACACCGTCTACGGCGAGCGAGTGGGGCCCCCCAGGTTCGTCAGCAGGGCCCCCGGTAGCCACACGCGCCACCGCGACGAGGCCTACGAGGGGAAGCATCACGGAGCAGACGGGCATCGGACGATGGAAGCAGGATGGAGGCGATCGGACAGGAGTCCCGAGTTCACGAGGGAATATAAAATGTGAGCGTCACGGAGAGAAGAAACAGAAATCTTGTTTCCGACGGTAGGAGGTCACGCTGACGTCCGAGACCGACGGACTACGGCCAGTTTACCTCGTAGATGCCGATCTTGCGGTTATCCGGCGTTGGATTGAGCTCCACGTAGAGCCGGTCCTTTTCGTCCCGGGCAAGAACGGGACCGGGGAGCGAAAGGGGAAGTCTCTCGTCGGAATCGATCGTTCCCAAGGTAGCGAAGTGCTCCTGCTCAGACGGTTTAAATTCGGTCTGTTTATAGTACCCTTTAGTGTGATTGGCAAAGACCTGCACCACGATGTCATCTTGAAGCAGCATCGTTTCCTCTACGATGTCGTAATTGGCCAACCGTTCGTATAATTCATCATCTATCGCAATGTCTAGTGGTGTCTCCTCTTGGGGAGGGCGAAAGTCAGGATGATCGAACGACAGCGTTTGTAGATGCGGATCGCCCTGTCTGGTAAGATCATACAATTGGACGTTCGGGACGAGCCGATACCCCACCGCCGCGAGCGAGTCGGCCCGAAGGTCCATGGTTCGCTGCTGTGAATAGTACTCCCCGTCCCGATACAGCGAGGGAAACGTTCCAAACGTCTCTTCGACTTCAAACGTGTCGTTCAGTGTTGCAACCGTGTTTTCGCCGGACGGAACCCGTAGGCTACCCATTCTCTGAGGGCTAAAGCTGGTGACCGGCATTACGTATCCGTCTCGGATCTGGAAAAGATCGTATCCCCCCACATAGTGCTCGCCGGGCAGGCGATGGTCGTCGATGGGCGTGCCAGATGTGTCGAACACCGAGAACCCCCGCCAGCGCCGTTGAGCGACGACAACGCGATCTTCGTCAACCGACAGAAAGATGGGACGGCCAAGTTCTCCCGGGCCTCTGCCTGCTTCTCCGATAAAATGGTCAATCGAGCCGTCGGCCGTGATCACGGCGATACGCTGCATCTTCCGGTCGGCCACGTAGATGCGAAGCGGATCGAGTTCGATGTCAGCGTCGGCGAGCTCACCAATAAACCGTTCATCTGTCTCTTGTATCTCAACGGTATCGACCTGTTCGAGGGCAGCCGTCTCGTCGAGAGATGTGACCTCGGACCCCGACGGGCCGGAGGAGCAACCGGTTGTGAGGAGGATTCCCATCACCAGAGAAACAGTGAGGCTGCAGCCGATTGGTCGCATGACTCTGTTAGTCGTTGGTCCGGGCCGACGACGGCCACTTCACCTCATAGATACCGATCTTGCGGTTGTCCGGTGTCGGGTTGAGCTCAACATACAGCCGATCGTTCTCGTCGTGGGCAAGAACACCTCCCGGCAGCTTAAGGTGCAAACGGGTGTTCGCGTCTACTTTTCCAAGGATAGCGTAGTGGGTCTGCTCTTCTTCGTCGAATTTGCTCTCATAGAACGCTTTGGTCTGGTTCGCAAATGCATGGACGAAAATCCCTTCTTCGAACAGAGCGGTGTATTCGACCCCAGAGACCTCTGCCAACCGTTCGTATAGCTCGTCTTCTTCTCTTGCGATCTCCATTGGGATCTCTTCCTTTGGAACCTGAAATTTAGGATGAGACAGAGAGAGGGTCTTTCTCTGTTTGACCTCCTTCGGGCCTATGTCGTACAACTGGATGTCGGGAACGAGTCGGTATCCAACGGCCAAAGTAGAGTCACCGGCAACGTCCGCAGTGCGCTGGCGAGCAGCGTACTCTCCTTCTTGATACAGGGTCGGAAACGTTCCGAATGTCTCTACAATCTGGAAATTCCTGTTGACTGCTGCGATGGTTGCTTGCTCCGCTGAGGCTTGTACGCCGTGCTCGCGAGGATCTACGCTCGTGAGTGGCAGAAGATAGCCGTTGTCGATTGCGTGCATTGAAGAATACATCCCCTCGAACCAATTGCCGGCGGGAAGATGATAGGTTTCCTTGTACGCTCCTGATCGGTCGAACACTTCAAATCCGGCTCGTTGTCCTTGGCGCACAATAGTGTAATCCTCACCAACGAGAACGTCCGATGGGCTTTGCAACTCACCGGGACCTTTTCCAGGGCGTCCAATCAACTTCTTGATCTCCCCGTCTCTTGAAACCACGGCCACCCTGCCCATCTCCCCATCAGTGATGTAGAGCCGGAACGGGTTTAGCTTGACATCGACACCAGCGACCCGTCCAATGAACCGATCATCGGTCTCATGAATCTCTACGGAGTCGATCAGTTGGATGGCGCTCGTTTTGTTGAGAGGGACGACATCTGGGTCGCTGGCTCCGCACGCTGATAGAAGGAGAAAAAGTATAGATGTAAATAGGCAAATGTTTAGGGTTTTTGGAGGCATAACTAATCAGGGTTATCATCGTGTCTCAAAAAGGCCACGGGGCCCTATTGAAGGAGCCCGTGGCTTTTCGATGCTCTTTGGCCGCTATGTCCTATCGGGAGAAGTTATTGTTGCTCGGGCGTTATAACGATGTCACAGTAGCAACTAATCTTAGGTCCTACACAGGCCGGACCCATGCTACGTCGGTGGCAGCGAGATCGGATGGCCCTTCGGGTTTGTTCTCTACGGTCCACCACACGGCCGTACTGGTCACCAGCACAGCGAAGCCAATCCCGGGGCTTGAGAACCGTACGAACCATCCTTTTCCGGACGACTGATTTACAGGTATTTCTTTATCTTCCTCAAGAGTCAATTACGGAAAAGAAGCGAAAATAAGAAATGAACTTTACTGTTCAGAACAATATGCAGAATTAATATTCAATTCTAGGGTCGAAGAGTGGAGCTGTGCGCATCGGTCTTCAGTCGGCGACCTCCCGGGCCGTTTCGATGTCCCCGATGTGTTCTTTGATGTGCGCGGTGACCCGGTCGATGCGTTCCTCCCACGTGGAAGCAGACATGATGGTACGTCGCGCATGATTTTGGAACGAGGAAATGAAAGAAGCCCAGGACGCTTCGGTTACTTCAGCGTCATCTCCCGTACCTCCCCCACCGCCACCGGCGCGTCGTGGGCGAGGGCGAAGTGGCCGTCCACGGCAATCGTGTCGCCCGGCGCCACGCCGTCGGTAATCTCGACGTAGTCGCCCGACCGCGCCCCGAGGTCTACGTAGGACCACTGTGCGTGGCCCTGCTGCACGACGAAGACCAGGTCCCGCCCCTGCCGCACGAGCACCGCGTCCTCCGGTACCACGAGGCGATCCGAGAGGCGCCGCGTCTCGAGCCGCACCTCCGCATAGAGCCCCGCCACGAGGCGGCCCTCCGGGTTGGGGATCGAGACGGTCACGCGCCCCGTCCCGCTTTTTGTGTCCACCTGCGGGTTGACCGACCAGACGGTGCCGTCGATCCAGGCCGTCGAGTCGCTTTTGGACCCGAGGGCGGGCACGTGGACCTGGGCCGTCGCCCCTTCGTCGACGTGCACGACGTCGCTCTCCAGCACATCCACCTCCACCTTCAGGCGGCGATCCTGCAGGAGAATCGCCATCTGCTCCCCCTGCGCCACGTACTGTCCTTCTTCCACGGTCAGGTTGGCGACCCGTCCCGCAAATGGCGCCGTGAGGCGGGTCCGCCGCAGGTTCAGGCGGGCCCGTTCGACGGCCTGTTCGGCCTCGGTGAGGCCGCTGGCGGCCGCCTGCGTGGCCCGGCGGGCGGCGAGGGACGAGTCGGCCCGAGCGGAATTGGGAACGGCGGCCGTGGACCCGTCGTCGCCTGGGGGGCCTGCGTACTTGGCCCGATACTCGGCCCGGGCCTTCAGCAGTCGGGCCCGCGCCTCCTTCAGGGCGATGCGTTCCTCCCGGTTTTCGAGACGGGCCAGGAGGGCGCCCTCCCCTACACGATCGCCTTCATTGACGGCCCGCGTCCGGACCTGTCCGCCGGCCTCGGCGTGGAGCTGGGCCCGTTGCCACGGCACGAGGTGCCCGCTGGCGCGGGTGCGCAGGGGAAAGTTGGTCCGGCCGGCCACCACGACGTCCACTTGCGCCTCGGACGAGGGGGCCTCCGCCTCTTCTTGGGCCGGGTCCTCGTTGGACTGGCCGGTGAGGACGGGCCAGAGGCCGTAGAGGCCCAGCCCCAGGACGGCGCAGACGAGAACCCCTCCCGCTACGTGCCAGGCCTGGACGCCCTGGGTCGGCTCGGGGGCGGGGGAAGAGGTGTTTTGCCCATCAGTGGCGGGCATGGATTCGGGGATCGGGTCGGTCGAGGAACGGTCGGCGGCCATTGGTTAGAAACAAGTGCCTGTTGGCTTGCCGGGTGCCGGTACGGGCCCGAACTGAAGTCGGGCACGGCAAGAACGGATCTATAACCTCCAATAAAGAAAAGACAAACATTTAGATCAAGATAAATTAGTGTGTCCTGTCACTCGGGGGCGGGCCTTGCCGAGGTGGGCGTGCGTGTGGTCACCCACGAGCAGGCCCGGGAGATTGCACAGGCCATCCGGGAGCTGGGGGCCACCACTGCCGGAACGTCGCTCGCCATTGAGGGGGGGGCGGTCGGTTTCCCATAGAGTGAACGCAGGCCTCACGCGACCTATGGCGCCGGGCCCGCCGCGCCGGCGATTTGCTGGAGCTGGACCTGAAGAAGGAGCGCCCTGCTTGTCCTCCTTATAGCCCAACCTCCACTTCCGGAACGGCCTTCCAATACGAGTCGCGCTGAGTCGGCTACCCCTCCCTTTAACAACCCGTAGAACGAAGAATCCTTCGAACTCTGCAACGGGTGCCTCAAGAAGGGGGCCAACGACCCGGGCGCGCCTATGGACGTAAGACAGGAATACTTAACGATGACCGGTCGTCCGTACTACAATGTCGACCGGTCAACCGATTTACTTTTGAACCTCGGCCGGCACGTCACACGCCTGTCGGCGTGTATCGGTCAGCTGCAAAATCCTCCATCCTTCTGCTTGTCGCACCAGCTGCACGGTGTTCACGCCGCAGTGGGAGAACTCGTCGCCGAGGTAGAAGGCGTACGGCACCCAGGCGCTCGCGAGGGGGCCGTCGACGCGGATCTCCACGTCCCAGATGCGTTCGTCCCAGACGGCCTCGCGGGGCTGCCCCGCGGCCTGAACGAAGTCGTCGACCGGGGTTGACTGCACGGTCGTCGAGTCGGTGGGGCCGAGCGCCGTATGCAGGCGGGCGTCCGGGTGAAAGACCGATCGTACCGCCGAGCTGTCACCCGCCCGCATGCCGTCGAAGAGGGCCTCGATCGTGGCCCGAACCTCCGTCGCGGCGTCCCGGATCGGGGGCTGCGGCGGGTCGGGTTGCGCACGGGTGGAAACGGCGAAGAAGCCGATTGCCGCCACTAGAAGCAGGGTGCGGGATCGCCGTAGAGACCGACAGAAGATGGAAGTCACAATGTGATCCCGATCATTTATTGCAGTACCGACGGAGGGGACCGATGCCCGCACCCTCACCGAACGGCGAGGAAGAAAGCGGTTCCCAGGGGGAGCCCCTTCCTCCTTACTGCGCTCGTTCCATCGAGAACTCGCCGAGGAGTCGGGTATACGGGTCGAGGGTGACGGACGACGGGGCCCGAGAACACGCCAGTCGGGTGTGTGTCTCGCGGTCGCGCATGGTCACCGTCGTGGTGCCGGGCCGGTCGGTCTCGACGGCCACATCCACCGACACGTGGAAGGGAGGAGCATCCTGTGTCTGACGCAGGTGCACCACACACTCGTCGGCGTCCGCGTCGTACTCCCACGTCCCCTCGATCGCGGGATGGCCGGCCCGCCGCGTCCACTGGTCGAAGAAGGCGTTCAGGTCCTGTCCCGAGACCTCTTCCATCACGCGCCGAAAGTCGCGGGTGCTGGCGTTCCGGTGGCGGTACCGGTCGTAGTATGCGCGAAGGCCTTCCCAGAACGTCTCGGTGCCCATCTCGTGGCGAAGCATATGCAGCACCCACGCGCCTTTCTGGTACGGGTTCGTGTTGAGAAGCTCGTTCGGGTCCGCGAACGTGGTGTCCACGAGCGGGGTCGCCGGCTGCTCATCGTGGAATTGAACCACCTGCCGGCGGGCCCCGGTCATGTGTTTCGTAAACGCTTCCTTCCCGCGGGCGTGCTCCAGGTATAGGCCCGTCAGGTAGGTGGCGAAGCCTTCGCTCAGCCAGAGGTGCGACCAGTCGGCCTCCGTGACCGTGCTGCCGAACCACTGATGGGCGATCTCGTGGGCCAGAAGGGGGGTGTCGTCCTCCCCGTCGGCCACCGCGTCCTCGCTGTAGAAGATGGCGGCGGCGTTCTCCATGCCGCCGTAGCGCGTGGCAGACTGTACGTTGGCGAGCTTCTCGTACGGATACGGGCCCAGGTTTTCCTCGAAGAAACGGAGGATGGGCGGCGCCTGTCCGAGGTCCGCGAAGCCCGCGTCGCGGTCGTCCGGGTAGACCCAGCTCTGCACCGGCACCCCGTCGACGGTCGCCACCGTGTCGATGGCGAAGTCGGCGACGCCGATCACCATCACCTTCGTCGGCAGGGGCCCGCCGGTCCGCCAGTGGGTCGTGCGGGTGTCACCCGCCGTGGAATCGCTCACCAGTGCGCCGTTGCTCACAACCTCGTACTCGGCGGGAGCCGTCACGCGGAACTCGACGGTTGCTTTGTCGGAGAGGTGGTCCACCACCGGCAGCCAGTGACGGGCCCGGTTGGGCCAGTTGTCGCCGAAGAAGGTCCGGTCGCCGTGTCGATTGGTGCCGATGATGAGGCCGTTGGTTGGGATCCCGGCGTAGCGAATGCGAAAGGTCTGCGTCGCCCCGTCGGCAAGGCCGCCGTCCGGTGTGATGCGCAGGATGTCGTCGGCGTGCGTGTGAGGGACCGCGGCGCCATCCCGGGTGACCGACGCTACCCGCATACCAGGATTCCCCGTCTCCATCGGCGGACCCACGAGGTCGAGCCGGACGGCCGTGAGGGTGTCGGTCGTTACGCGGAGGCGGACGGTGGCCGTGCCCTCGATGCGGTCCGTCGTGTCGGCCAGGGTGAGGTCAAAGTCGTAGTCCTGCACGTCGATGCCGGGCTGCGGCTTCGCGGCGGGACCGGGAGAAGGCTGGGCACAGGCGGCACCGGTAAAGAAAAGGACGCTCCCCCCGATCAGAAGGAGCGTCCACCACCAGGAACGTCGATCAAATGGCATGGGACGATCGGGTTCGGCCTTGAAGAGCGAACACGGGCAGAGTGGGACGGGCGCGTCCCTACCAAGGATGACCGAGGGGGCAACCCGCTACGCTATTCGGCGGATTTTTCCTCCTGGGTGCGGTCATCCAGCCGATCTCGGGCTCGCTGATGGACCGGATCGGCGTGCGCGGGACGCTGATCGGCTACATGAGCGTCTGCGTGCTTGCGCTGTGTCTGCTCCCGTTCGCCGAGGGGCTCGCTCCGATCGCCGGCGTCCACTTGCTGAGGTCCACGTTGTGGAGGTAAAAGTCGAGCATGATCCGTTCCGCGCCCGCGCCGCTGTAGGTTCCCTTCGGTCGGCTGTAGATGACGGCCGGGTCGTCTTCGTTCAGCATGAAGTCGCCGCTCTCCTCGCCCACGTAGAAATTAATGTAGTCGTAGCTGGTGTCGCTCTTCACGCTTTCGTGGTACGACCGACTCGGGAAGGCGACCAGCGTGTGGGCCCCGGGCTGCAGTTCGCCGACATCAAAGGACGCGCCCGCCTCGTAGTTGGCCATGTACGGGTCATTGTCGAGAATGAGATGGAAGTGCTGGCCATTTCCGGAGTTGGCAATTTCTTCGGCCCGGTCGGTGTCGGTCTGCACCCCCGTTTCGAAGCTATCGGCCTCAACGGTGGCCGCCACGTCGGCGCTGTCGAGAACGGCCTCATCGGCCGGGGATGTGATGCGGGCGTTGGCTTCTTCAATGGTGGAGGAGCGTTCGCCCTTCTGAATTTGGACGTCGCTCCCACTGTCGCCTCCGCCGCCGCAACCGGCGAGGAAGAACAGGCCGCCGGCCAGAATGAAGAGAGAGGCGGAGAAGGCGCGCGAGATCGAAAATCGGAGCATGGCTGACGAGAACAAATCTACGAAGGATGGGTGATAGCGGGACTGCGGTGTGGAAATCCGTGTAGACGGACGCCGGAAACGGCAAAGTAGACAGTACGGCGGGGCTTGTCAACGACCCGTCCTTAGCCCCCGAGGCCCCCGGGCGCTCACGGCCGTGTGCGTCCGTCCTACACAAGCAGCGCGAGCCGACGGGAGGGACGGGTCACGGCAACGTACAGGAGCGCGCGTCGCTCGTCCGGATCCCGGCAGGCCTGCAGGTCGCGGCGATCGACAAACACGGTGTCGAAGGTAGAGCCCTGAGCCCGGTGGACGGTCGTCGCGTAGGCGTAGTCTACCCGGGCGAACTGCTCACGGAGCTCAAAGAAACGGTCCCACTTCGAACCATCTTCCTCGGCCCGCTCGCGGCGACGCTCTAAGGCCTCCTCGTAGCGCTCGAATTCATCCTCGTGGAGCACGTAGGCGGTCCGGGTAAGCCCGCGACCGGGTGTACGGACCTTCAGTTTCCAGGCTTTCCATTCGCTCTGATTCTCGGCCTCCAGGGTGTCGACGGTGGCTGTCTTAACCCGGATCTCCTCGCTGTTGGTGAGGCGGGGAACCCCCTCGTGGAGCCACGTCTCGGTGGCCACCAGCCATTCGCCCTCCACGAAGCGATCGGCGTCGGTCCCGTAGCGGGCGGCGCGGATCTCACGGTTGTAGCGGCGGACCCGCTTGTTCCGGTACGCCAGCACACGGGCGTGGGTCGCGTCCGCCGCGAAGGCGTCGGTGTCGAAGGCGCGGAGAACGCTGTCGAGGAATTCGTCGCGGTCGTGGGTGATCGCCACGCCCTTATCGTCCTCGAATTTGCTCCCGAAGCGACCGTTGACGCCCCTCCGAATCTTCGTGGCAAGCTCTAAGATTGGGTTATCGGCCGCCTGGCGGTGGATCGTCTCCAGGGTGGGGCCGGGAACGTCGAGGGCAGGCGAGGGGTCCTCGTTGACGGGGGGAAGCTGAGCGGGGTCGCCCACGAACAGCCACTGGACGAAGATGGGCGACTCCTCGATGTGGGTCCACTCTTCGCGTCCGATCATCGACGCCTCGTCGACGATCACGACTCCCTCCGTGAAGTCCCGGCCGCCGTCGGGCACAAGTTCGTACTCGCCGTCCTGTGTGGGCTGGAGGCGCAGCCCCAGGAATGAGTGAAGCGTCTGCATCTGGACGGGGACCTCGCCGAGTTCGTCGCTCAGCACCTGGACCGCCTTGTGGGTGGGGGCACAGACCGTGACGGTGCAGTCTTCCTCGACCAGCTGCTCCACCAGGCGGCTCACGAGGTACGTCTTGCCGGTGCCGGCGTATCCACGGAGGCCGGTATACTGCTCTCCACGAGCGAGCCGGTCGTACACCTCGTCGTAGGCTGCTTCCTGATCCTCGGTAAAGGGGGTGTCGGTGGAGGTCGCCATCATCGAAAGATTGAGCCCGCGAGACGCAGGCAGATGAAGAAGTCAGCGTTGGGGGGTTCGCGGAGGCAGGGAGGGGACGTCGGATTCTCTCGATTCCGGACGGCTCCTTCCTACCGTGAGTCGGCCGATGGTTTCCCCGACGCCTGCCGCTGGGACAGATTCTCCAGGTGGCGACGGAAGCGGCGCATCACGAGTAGATGCGCGAGCGCCTGCGTGCCATTGTAGATGTACCACGGCAGGCGCGGGGAAAAGTCGTGCAGGGCCGCCAGGATGGTGTCTCCCCCCAGTACCTGGCGAAATTCGAGTCGCCCAGATCGTTCCCCGCCCCCCGCGAGCTGCCCACCCGTCACGTGGAAGAGTTGGCGTCCTTCGGGACTGCGGTCGGCGGCAAAGCGAAGCGTCAATAACGTGAGGCCGAGGGGCCTCAGTTTGAAGTGAGCCACCCGCCCGTGCTCCACGTGGACCCGCAGCACCGGCCAACCGAGGCGAGGGAGCCAGCGCAGATATTCATTGGCCACGTTGCGGGCCGTAAAGTCGGGCGGACAGGGCATCCGCTGTACGGAGCGAACCACACTCTGATCTTGAATAACGGCGTCGTCCTGGGGCCGAAGCTCGTCCCGTGGGTTCGGAAGGGGACGACCGTGGTCGTCGACGGCCGCGGACAGGGCCTCCTCGAAGGACTGAGCGTCCTGTTCCAGCCAGTCCTGCATCTCGTTCGGCTCGACGCGCGTCTGGTAGCGCAGACTATCAACGATGGGGCTAACGAGGGCCCACGGCTCGCCGCCGAACAGGCGGACCCAGAGCTTTGACAGGCGGGGCGACTCCATGGGAACCGTCAATGTCCGCCGGTGCAGGCCCAAAACGTCGGCCGTACGAAGGAGCATCTCCCGGTAGCTCATGGGCTCGGGGCCCCCTACATCGTAGGTCGCGTTGTGCGTGGCCGGGTTGGCGAGGCAGTGTCGCAGGGCCCGGACGACGTCCCGGCGGGCGATGGGCTGCGTTTGGGCCCGGGTCCAGGACGGAAGAATCATCGCGGGCAGGCGCCGCACCAGGTTGAGGAGCAGGCGCAGCCACGTGCCGCCCGCCCCTACGATGAGGCCGGCCCGGAGGGTAGTGAGGGGGACGCTCGTGGAGCCGAGCGCGCGTTCAATTTCCAATCGGCGACGGAGGGGGAACGGCAGGTCGGACGTGTCGTCCGGCACCAGTGCGCCGAGGTAGAGAATCTGCTCGACCCCCTGCGCCTCCGCGGCCCGCGCGAAATTGTCTGCCTGAAGAAGGTCGAGGTCCGCCACGCGCCCCTGCGTGAGCCGGGCCGACGGGAGCATGGAGTGGACGAGGTAGATTGCGTGATCGGCGTCTTCCAACCCGTCCTCCACGGCGTACGGGTCGAAAAGATCGCAGTGTCGCCACGACTCTCCGTCCGTGGAGGGATTGGCGCGGGCCCGGACGGGGGAACGAGTGAGCCCGACCAGGTTGTAGGTGGATCGAAGGGCCTCCCGCAACGCCGTGCCTACAAATCCCGTAGCACCGGCGATAGCAACGGTCGCCTGGTCGTCGGTCGTCCGGCAGTCCGAGACCTCGGCCATCGGGCGGAGAGATCGTGGAGGAGTGGGAATACTGTACGCCCTTACGGACGCTCGGTCGAAAAGTCGCCGGTTTTGAGCAAGCTGGTTCCGTTTCGGAGGGTTGTTTCAACTTAGGAACGTTTCGGGGAGCTATCAGAGCGGACGTGGAGGCGCCGACCCGCTGCTCGAAAAACAAAAAAAGCCCGTCTCGACGACGGGCGGGATTTTTCCAACGGAAGCAACCGATACCGAAACTGAAAGGGCGGAGAGGGGGGGATTCGAACCCCCGAAACGGCTATAAACCGTTTACTCCCTTAGCAGGGGAGCGCCTTCGACCACTCGGCCACCTCTCCGGATAGTCGTACCTTTCCTATGGCCCTGCGTCGCCAATGTTGCAGCCTGTTCGTTGCACGTACACACCCATCCTGGTCGGGCACGGAAGGGGGTAGGAATTCCCGCGACGGCCGACTACTCGGACTCCTCAAGCGCTTCGGCCCCGGTGGTAATGTCGAGAATCTCCATCGTGATGGCGCTCTGGCGAGCCCGGTTGTATTCGAGGGTGAGGTCGTCGATCAGCTCCTCGGCGTTTTCGGTCGCGTTGTCCATCGCCACCATGCGGGCGCCCTGCTCGGCGGCATTCGATTCGAGGAGCGCGCGCCACATCTGGTAGTAGAGGAAGCGCGGCACGAGCTCATCGAGCAGCCCGCGAGCGTTCGGCTCGAAGATGTAGTTGATCGCCTGGCCGTTCTCCGGAAGGTCGGCAAGATTGGCCTCTTCCTCCATCACCGGCGTCTCAAACTGCTCCTTCGGAATCGGGAGCAACGGCTCAACGATCTGGTTCTGGACAATCGTGTTTTTGAACTCGTTGTAGACGAGCTTCACTTCGCTCCAGATGCCCCGCTCGAAGCCTTCCACCGCGTCCTGCACGATCTGCTTGGCAGTCGAGAATTGGAGGTCGTCGAAGACCCCGCGGTAGTCGCTCACCATCCGGTAGTTCCGGTTTTGGAAGTGGCGGTGTCCTTCCTCACCCACGCAGAGCAGGAAGAGGTCGTCCCGCCTCTGATGCTCTTCGTACTCCCTCGCAATGAGCGTCTCGGCAGTGTCAATGATGTTGCTGTTAAAGGCACCGCAGAGGCCGCGATCGGCCGTCACGACGATCACGAGGACCCCTTCTGCGTCCTCGGGAGGCTCGAAGAAGGGGTGGACCGTCGGGTCAAGCTCTCGCTTCAGGTGACTGATGAGCTCCCCGACCTTGTAGGCGTAGGGACGTGTGTCGAAGATCCGGTCCTGAGCCCGTCGCAGCTTCGCCGCCGCCACCATCTTCATGGCGCGGGTCACCTGCTTCGTGTTCTCGACGGATTCGATCCGGTTGCGGATGTCGCGAAGATTCGCCATAACTCAGGCGGTTCAGTTGATCAGTGAATCCAGGAACCAATCAGGTCGCCCGTCGGGACGGGCGTGCCCCGAGTGGGAGGACACAGGCAGTGACCCGTGAGAAACGCCGGGCGGAGGGGGCGTCAGCGGCCAGCCGACGGGTCGACTACTCGGCGCTACCCGCCAAAACGTCCTCTTGCTCCTCTTCCTCCTCCTCGGCGTAGACCTCGGACAGGTCCTCGGCGACCGATTCGAACGCCTCCTCGACCGCATCGGTAAGCTCTTCTGTGTCCCGAATCTCTTTAAGCGTCTCTTCGTGCTGGAGCCGGAGTCGTTCGACGTACTCCTCTTCGAACTCCTCGATGTCGTCCACCGGTATCGGATCGAGATAGCCGTTGATGGCCGCGTAGATAATGGCGACCTGCTCCTCGACGGGGACCGGGGAGAACTCATTCTGCTTCAGAATCTCGACCAGGCGTTCACCGCGACTAAGCTGTTGCTGCGTGGACTCGTCGAGATCTGATCCGAACTTGGCGAAGGCCTCCAGCTCGCGGTACTGCGAAAGGTCAATTCGGAGCGTGCCAGCCACGTCCTTCATCGCCGAAATCTGGGCCGAGCCCCCGACGCGGGACACCGAAGCCCCGACGTCGATCGCCGGACGAATGCCGGAGTTGAAGAGGTCGGTCTCCAGGTAAATTTGCCCGTCGGTGATTGAGATGACGTTGGTCGGGATGTAGGCCGACACGTCCCCCGCCTGGGTCTCGATGATGGGGAGGGCCGTGAGCGAGCCACCGCCCTCAATCTTGTCCTCAAGGGGCTCCGGCAGATTGTTCATCTGCGCGGCTACCTCGTCATCTTCAATGATCTTGGCGGACCGCTCCAGCAGGCGGCTATGCAAGTAGAAGACGTCGCCGGGGTACGCTTCTCGTCCGGGCGGACGTCGCAGCAGCAGTGAGAGCTCGCGGTAGGCGACGGCCTGCTTCGAGAGGTCGTCGTAGCAGACGAGTGAGTCGCGGCCCGTGTCACGGAAGTATTCGCCAATGCAGGCCCCGGCGAAGGGGGCGATGTACTGCAGCGGCGTCGGCATGGAGGCAGAGGCGTTGACGATCACCGTGTACTCCATCGCGCCGTTGCGCTCCAAGTCCCGCTTTACCTGGGCCACGGTCGAGTCTTTCTGACCAACGGCGACGTACACGCAGTAAACCGGATCGCCGCTGTCGACCTCGGGATCGTGGGTGTCCTTCTGGTTGATGATCGTGTCGATCTGCAGCGCCGTCTTTCCCGTCTGGCGGTCCCCCACAATGAGCTCGCGCTGCCCACGCCCGATCGGAATCATCGAGTCGATGGCCTTGACCCCGGTTTGCAGCGGGTCCTCAACCGGCTGGCGGTACACAACACCAGGGGCTTTCCGTTCAAGGGGGAGCGTCATCTTGTCGCCCTCGATCGGACCTTGGCCGTCGAGGGGGCGCCCGAGCGGGTCGATGACGCGGCCCAGCATGTTCTCGTTAACGCCCAACGAGGCAATCTCGCCGGTGCGACGGGCCTCGTCGCCCTCGCTGACCGCGTTGACGTCACCGAACAGAATGACGCCAACGCTGTCCTCTTCGAGGTTCAGAACCATGCCGTCCACGTTCTGCTCGGGAAACTCCACGAGCTCGCCGGCCTGGACGTTGCTTAGGCCATAGAGGGTTGCAATACCGTCGCCGGCTTCGAGAACCGTGCCGGCCTCGTACTCTTCGGCCTCGGTTTCGAAATTGCCAAGCTCGCGGCGAAGAACGTCGGTGACTTCGTCGGGTCGGATGGAGCCGTTGGACATAAGATGCTCGCAAATCAGTTGATCGAGTCGTCGAAAACGACGGGGCCGAAAAACTCAGCCCCGGCTGGACGGGGGCAGTGTTACGCCGCCTGCCCATCGGTATCGAGCGCAGTATCGAGCGCGAGGGACGATTCGCGCAGGCGGTCGTGGAGGTTGGTAAGCTTGTTGCGCACACTGGCGTCGAAGACGTGGTCGCCGAGCCGAATGATAAGTCCCCCAATTAGGTCGGCGTCTTCCTCCACGTGCAGCCGAACCGTCTTTCCCGTTTTCTCTTCCAGGGCCTCAGTGAGCGCCTCACGGTCCTCGTCCGCAAGGGAACGGGCAACCGTCACGTCGGCGTCCACGATGCCGCGCTGCTCGTCCCGGAGAGATTGGTATTCGTCGAGAATGGGCTTCGTCAGGGTTTCCCGATCCTTCTGAATCAGCAGTCGAAGAAAGCGAAGCGTGAGATCTTCGACTCGGTCGGAGAGAAGCTCACGAACCACCGTGTCTTTTTTCTCCTGCGAGATCACCGGACTCTTGAAGAACCGGGCGAGTTCGCCGTTCGAGTTCAGCGTCTCGCGAAGCATGAGAACGTCGTCGTCGACGGGTTCGAGCACGCCGGTCGCCTCCGCTTCTTCGTAGAGCGCTCCGGCGTATCGTCGGGCAACAGTGCGGTGGCTCATACAGCTACGGGGGTTAGAAGGTTGAGCGTCAGAACGCCGGAACGTTCAATCCCCAAACGCTCCAGTGGTCGACGCGACTAGTTCTTCGGGAGGTCGTCAATGGCGTCGTGCACCAACTGTCGGTGCTGGTCGGCGTCCAGGTCCTCCTCAATGATCTTCCGGGCGGCCTGGATGGCGAGGTCGGCCACTTCGTCACGCAGTTCCTGAAGGGCCGCCTGCTTTTCGCGCTCAATTTCGGCCTGGGCCTGTTCCTGCATTTGCTGGATGCGCCGCCGCGTCTCGGCCTCTTCCTCCTCCCGCAGCTCCTCAGCCGACTCGCGCGCGTCCCGCAGGATCTGCTGGGCCTTCTGTTCGGCCTTTCGCCGGGCCTCCTCGTTCTCGGCCTGAATTTCCTTGGCCTCCTGGAGGGCTTCTTCGGCTCGTCGGATCGAGCTGTCAATCTCCTCCTCTCGTTGCTCTAGCGACTCGGTAATCGGTCCCCAGCCAAATCGATAGAGCACGTACAGGAAGATCAGAAACGAGACGGACTTCCAGAAAATAAGTCCGGGTTCGGGCGCAACGAGTTCCATAAAGGCAGGGAAAGTTGTACGCGGGAGAAAACCGTCGCAGGGGGATCCAAACCGCGGCCCCGAGAGAGCCTCCAGGTGTGCGGCAACGAAGGTCCGGAGACGCCCATCCGAGGCCGGGGGGCAGATCCGCTAAGGGGCGGCGGGGCCGTCACGCGTCCTAGGCCGTAAAGACGAGGAGCAGGCAGATGATAAGCGCAAAGAGGGCCACACCCTCAATCAGGGCGGCGGACACAATCATGAGCCCTCGAATGTCGCCGGCCGCCTCGGGCTGACGGGCCGCCCCGTCCATCGAGGAGCTCGCCAGCCAACCAATTCCAATTCCAGCCCCGACGGCCGCGATACCGGCACCGAGACCTGCAGCGAGATACGCAAGAGCAGCAGCTTCCATGACAAGTTGTTCTTAGTGAGGTAGGAGTTCAGCTATGGTGAGAATGCAAGGTGTAATCGAGGCCCCGCCCAACCGGCGAGGGCCCGACGCTACGCGGGTGTCGGCTCGATGGCGTCTTCCACCGCGTCGAGACGGCTTTCGAGGTCCCCCTCGGAAGCGGACGTATCCGCATCTTCGTCGTAGTGATGCTCTTCCGCGGACATTCCGATGAACAGAGCCGACAGAATGGTGAAGACGTACGCCTGAATGAAGGCGACGAGCAACTTCACCAACAAGATGAAGACCGTGAATCCTATACTAATGATGGTGCTTCCCCAGGCGGCCGCCTCCCCAAAGATCACGTTCATGATGAAGATGAGCCCCAGGAGGCTGAAAATGATGAGGGAGCCCCCCAGCATATTCGCAAACAAACGGATGGCCAGCGCCAGGTGCCGCATGACGAGACCAATAATCTCGATGGGCACGAGAATGATACGGGCCAGAATGGGGGCGTCCGGCGGTCCCGTGAGGAGCTCCATGTAGTGGTCCTTGGAGCCGTACAGGAGACCGATGACGAACGTCATGACGGCCAGGACGGCGGTCACGGCAAGGTTGGAGGTTGGCGCCCCCGCAAAGGGCACGAGGCCGAGAATGTTGGCCACGAGGATGAAGAAGAAGGAAGAGAGAAGATAGGGCAGAAAGGTGCGGGCTTCTGTACGTCCGACGCCCCTCTCGTAGCGCTGGGCCAGGGTGACGAAGATGACGGTAACGATCAGGAAGGCCAGAATCGACAGCACGAGGTGTCGAGAGATCGAGAAGTCGGTCACCACGTGACCGCTGGTTCGCGCAACGGAGCTGTGGAGGTGTTCACCGGTGCCAATGGCCTCGTTCAGCTCAGCGGTTTCCGTTTTGAGGGCCGCCTGTCCGTGGTCGCCACTCCCGTTCCCGTCGTGAGCCTGAAGACCGTAGGGGCCGTTTCGAAGCAGGCCAGCCGTGCTCCCGTACGCCTCGACGGTAAGGGCCCCTTCCTCAGTCCGGGCGAGCATGATTCGCGGGAGCTCGACCTGAGCAAAAGGCTTGAGGTTAAGATAGTAGCCGTCGGTCGCGTGTCCCAGAATCGAGTTGTTAACAATGCCTTCCAGGGTCACCTCACCCTCTTCGGCGGCCGCCTGAGCCGGGGAAGTGGAGACGGCCAGGGTCAGGCCCAGTGCGAGGAGTCCAAGCACTGCGATTGAGCGAAGGCGTGCGATCATACCGATCCGCGGAAAAGTGTGTAGAACAGTGTTCTCTCGTTCCATGTCTTCATTACTCTCGATACAATTCAGCAATATTCGCTATGTTTGCCCGGATCGGCGCCTCGTGTGACGATTCAGGCACGTTTTGCCGAGTTGGTGAGCGGGACGCGCTTACCGACGCAGTGTCCCGGCATCCATCCGGCGGATCACTGTGCGCGCCTCAACGCTCATGCTCAGTATGAGCAAGACGAGCACCGTTGCGATGAACGCACCTTCGTGCACCGGCGCGTACGCCAATCCCAGCGCGACGCCTACGAACGCAATCACCATTCGTCCCCCAAGCCCGCCGAGTTCGACGAGCAAGAACATGCGCCGGTCGGAGACGTGCAGGGCGAACCGATGGGTGAGCACGCGGAGCGCCGCGTGCAGGCCCATCACGAGGCCACCTGCTCCAATGCTGAGCCACCAAGAGAGGCTCATACGGTGCGTTGGCGTCTCACCACGAAGACCCTGAGGGGATCAATCAACTCTATCCAGGAGGAGGCTTCCCCAAACGTCATTGCCGACTGTTGAAGGTAGGGGTTCGGTCAATGGGGGACTTATGAGAAGCGGTGAATCGCACATGAAAGAAATGCGCAGGAGAACATGCAGCCTCCCCACGTCTCCGTTTATTGTCCGAATTCCTCCTGCAAGCGTTTAAGTTGGACGGCCGCAGCCGCCAGGCCTATTCCTCCCCCCACCAGGATCCCCCAGGGGGTTGTGCCGAGCCCCCAGTCTACGGCAAAGCCGAGCAGGGGCGGGCCGGCGGCCGCAGCGGCGAGGGTCCACCCGAGGTGCAAGTGCGGAGCCATGTCCCGCAGGGCGTCCGTCCAGGCGGCCATCCCGTCGGTGCCCGCATTTCGCTCATCGTGGTCGTCGGAGGGAGGAGAAGTGTTCGGGGGAGTGGACGGGGTCACGGTACGGTCTTCGTGTTGAGAAGCGTCGGCAATTCGGAACCGCGCTGGCCTCGTTACCGACTCCGTCCGGCGGTCGGGGAAGACGTACTTCCTGAGGGCAGGTTGAAGTACGCTCCTTTGACGTACGGGCTTACGCCGCTGCGCCAGGTCGAGTCGGTGACGGGCGTCCAGGTTCGGTTGGTCGGGACGGCTGCGGGGGAGGGGGCATCCGCGAAGCTGGCCGTGGCGCCGTCCGTGGCGACCGAGATCGCCTGCACCTGCCGCACGCGCAGTGTCTCGCGGTCGAGCAGAACGCGCCCGATCAGATTCTTCCGCTCGGCCGCCAGCTCTGGATGTAGAAAGTTTCCCAAACTTTGGAAGAGCACACCCGGCTCGCCGGACGAGGACTTGATGATGCGCACGTCGCGCCACACGTGCGGGCCGTGCCCAAAGACGATGTCGCCCTCGTAGTCGCGCAAGAACGTTTCCCCGGTTTCTACCAGTTGCTGCTGCGTGGCGGCGTTCCAGCTGTGGAGTGATAGGATGCGCAGGTCCGCCTCCGCCGTTTCCATGGACCGGAACACCGTCTGCCGGGCGGCCCCACACACGACGAACGGACATCGCTTGGCTGCCACGTAGAGGCTAGCGAAGGCCACTCGTACCGTGCGATCCCCGAGGGCCAGTGTTCGAACCCGTACGGCGTCCCGTGGGCCTACCCCATGCCAGAGCCAGTCTGCGCGGAGGGTCCGCTGGAGTTTGTCCATCCACGTTGCCGATCGTCGGGCCCCATTTACGCTGTCTGGGGCGCTCGCGCAATCCTGGCTGTGGTTGTTGGCCAGTCCCACCATGTTGAAACCGTAGAGGCGGGCGTCGAGAAGATTTTGGGGGTCGGAGACGAAGGCGTACGAGACGGGGCCGGGCTCTCCTGAGAAGTGATCACATTGTGTACCGACAACGCTCTCCCAGTTGATGAACGAGAGGTCGCCTCGATACGAGAGCCCTGTCGGGTCGAATGCGGTCAGTCGCTCCCCGAAGCGCGCCTGTTTTCCGGACGGAAGGGTGTCGGTTGGAGCAGGAGGCTGTTCGTAGGTGACGGCCATGCCTGCGTCGCCGACGCCCCGTACGTCGAGCAGGCCGGCGGCCCGAGCCGTCCGGGCGTCCAAGGGGACGGGCGCGAGGGCGTCCCGGCCGGGGGTTGACGTGTCCGGGGGGCGCAGGGATAGTGAGGGCGTGGCGTGTTTATCGGCGGCGATAGGGGGAGGGCGCTCCGTGGTCGCCGAGCTGGAGTTTGAATCAAAAGAGAGGGTGCCCCCGACAAGAGTGAATATGCTTCCACAAAGGAGAAGGACTCGCAGTTGTTCGGGCACGCGCATGCAATCTTAAAAGGACATATAGTCTTAGGAATTGTGGAGGCCGGGCATCTGTCTGATGGCGAGCCGGATCGGTGGGGAAAAAGGTCCCCCGTGGGAAGGACGGGGCCGGAAGCGGGCCCCCGAGACGGACTGCCTCGCGAGGCACAGGGAGAACGGAGTGTGCACGTCCGCCCGCAGAGTCAACTGGAGGACGGTTCCGTTGGCGAAGACTCGTCGGCGGCCTCGGTGGTGGAGGCCTCAGCGACATCATCTGTCGGGGTCGTTTCGCTGGAGGACTCCCCGTTCATAGAAATGGGGGTGTCCATCTTGCACTCGCCCGTGAATTGGGCGCCTTCCTCCACGACCAGACGATCCGTTTCGATATTGCCGTCGACGCGGGCCGTACTTTTGAGGACGAGAAGCTCCTCGACCTGAATTTCCCCCTGCACGCGACCGGCGACGTCGGCGTTGGTCGCAATGATTTCTCCGTCCACGGATCCACTCTCCGCAATCATGGCTTTTCCTTCGACCTGAAGTGTGCCAACAACTTGGCCACTGGCACGAACGTCGCTGTCGGCGCGGACTGTGCCTTCAAACACGGTCCCTTTTCCGACGAGGTTGATCTGATCCTGCGCGGGAGCCTTCTGATCGGCCATGGAAGACGAGTTGTGGTCTGATGAGGAGTTGTCGAAGAGTCCCATAAGAAAGGGGGGTTGCGAAAGGAAAACAAGTGAGACGGGGACGGGTGCGTAACGCCAGCGATCGTTCCCGAGCAGCTTGTTTCCCCTCCAGGGTTCGGGGGTCAAGCTAATTTACGTTGCGGTGGGCTCGACCTCGATTTCGTCACGGCGAGATCTTTCGTTGCGAAGGAGGTCCGCCTCTGCGAATCGGAGCGGAGGGGAAGTCCCTTCCCCGAAACTGTGTACGTACGCAACGATCCGGTCACGCATGAGGTTCAGAGAGAAATTCGAGTAGCACTACCAGCCGGTAACGTAGGGGCGTGGATCCTGAGCAAGGCCGTTCTGCCATAGTTCAAAGTGTAGGTGAGGTCCCGTTGTCACTTCCCCCGAACTTCCACTTACGGCAACAGCTTCCCGGGCCTGAACACGATCCCCCGTCTGCTTCAGCAGTCGCTTGTTATGTTTGTAAACCGAAAGATATCCATCGGAGTGTTGGACAGCAACCGTGTAGCCCGCTCCCTGGGTCCAGTCGGCGAGGACGACGTATCCTTCCCCGACAGCACGCACGAGGGTGCCCTCCGATACGGCAATGTCAATTCCGTAGTGGGCGTCGCCGGCATCGAAGTCACGGGTTGGAAACCCTGTGTTGACGGGGGCCCGCACGGGGAGTGACAGGCTGGGCAGGACATAGGCGGATTCCTCCTCGCCGGCTGGCTCCGACGCAGGAAAGCTCGAGACGGAGACGGCCGGTTGCTCGTGACGCTGCCGACCATTGTCGGAGACGTCGGTGGAGGGGAGAGGTTCGGAGGGAGGCTCCCGTCGAGACGGTTGGGGGGGAGGAGATTCCTGTACCGCGGCGCGTCGCCCGATGGAATCCACTCGCCCCGTCACCAATTGTTGCAGGCGCTTGATGTAATGCTGTTGAACGGCCACGGAGTCCTGAAGCGCGTCCACCCGAAGGGCATTAAGACGAGCCTGTTGCTTAAGTTGCTTCGTGCCGTACCCGGGAATGAACGTCCGAAGTGGGGTGAAAGCCACGAGGCTGGACCCCAAAAGCCCAATCACCAAAAGGCTCGCTCCCCAGGCAGTCAGCATGTGGGAGGGCGTGACCTCGTATCGTTGTGTGCTCCCGACCTCCTCCGAGTCCATGACAACGACCGTGTGCGTCGTTCCTGGACGCCGAAAAAGGTGGGACAGAAACGACCACATGTGTAGGGCGAAACGCCTAGTAGAGAGCGATACGCGAGAGGGACGCTCTCCGGTATAGCACCGGTGAACGTTGGATCCCTGAGAAATCAGTGTTCTCCTACGTCCGATCGTGGCGCCCGGTTTCCCTTCGTTGAATGGAGAGTGTCTTACTCACCTCCAGAAAGGGGCAGATCTCCGCGCCGGAATGAAGGAATCGGGGGTCTTCGACACAGGGGACGGAGCCAGGATAGAGCGTTCCCGGACGGAAAAAGATCCCGTCGATTCGAGGGTTCATTTTCGCTGCGGTGGAACTATCGGCGTGAGATAAACCGTTCGGAGACAACTGTACTTACGTCTCAATCTTCTTCACGCAAGTAAAGAAACGAACTACCCATGCCTACACACCAGTCGGCCGAGAAGCGAATGCGGCAGAATGAGAAGCGACGAAAGCGAAACCAGTCTCGGAAAAGCCGCGTCCGAACAAAAATTAAGCGCCTCAAGGCAATGGAGGAAGAAGAGGATGCGCGAGACCTCCTCAATGACGTGAAGGGAGAGCTTGATCGTCTCGCGGCGAAGGGAATCATCCACAAGAATAAGGCGGCCAGGCGGAAGAGCCAACTTGAGAAGCATGTCGATGAGCTTGGGGAGTAAGGTCCCTGCTTCTCCTGAGGGGGGCAACGTACGTCCGCCGAGAAGGGGCGAGTGATCAGGGAACGGAGGCAGCGGGACCAATGAGGGCAGAAAGATTTTCCGTCAATCATACAAATTACTTGCAATTTCATCCCTAGACTCGCACAATTGTAATGGCCGGAGTTGTTGTTTTCGGGGCGTACCCGTAGTCTTCCCCCTCACCGCAAAGTTGATATCCTCCCACTACGACTCTAGACTTGATTGGCGGAGGAGCCGTCCAAATCTCAGACTGCTCGAAATTTGGTTTGCGAACGCATCCCACCACGGCGTAGAGTGGAGCAACCAGTGAGTTGTGAAGCGACGACCTCCTGCCGCGGATACTTCCGGGGACATGGCTCCAGTACATGGGATTGAGTGTTCGACTCCTAGCCTATTTCTTGGATGTGCGACGCCGCAGGAACGGCTTTCCTCCACTCGAATACTTTTCTTTCACTCGGAGTCTTCGAGACTCCTCTCCTTTCGGTTTTCGCTCCCTCTGACGCACCGCAACTACTTTACACTTATGACACGATCAACACCCGTGAATACAAAATTTCTTTCTTCACTCTGGCTGCCTGTTCTTCTCGTCTTCGGTGGGCTCCTGTTGTCCGGTTGTGGGGCTACGGCACCGGTTATAAACTCAACCAATACGCCGGATACCCTCGAGACGGGGGAATCTGGGACCTTTGAGGCGGACATAGAGAACCAGGAGGATGCCGATGAGCCCCTGACCTACACTTGGGAATACGGAGACGGTTCGACCGGCTCGGGGCTTCTCACCAACAAGAGCTACAACTCGACCGGTCGGTATACCGTGCTCTTCCGGGCAAGCAACGAGGGAGGCGCCGACTCGTCGCGAGCGACCGTGCGCGTGGTGGAGCCGCCGCAGCCGGCCCAGATCACATCGGTGAACGCCACGCCCAACCCCGTGGACGAAGGGGAGCAGGTCCAGTTCGAAAGCAACGTCCAGGGAGATGGCTCCATTGATTATAACTGGAGCTTCGGCGACGGAAGCAGTGGCTCCGGCCAGTCACCGTCTCACACCTATGACTCGTCGGGTCAGTACACTGCACGGCTTGAGGCGTCCAACAATATTGGGTCGGACCAGAGTTCTGTGACTGTGCGGGTCGAGCGGGCGCTCCCGGAGATCTGCACGTCGGTGAGCGAAATGAACTCGGCCTTCTTCAATCGAAACTCCAGCACCCTCACCAATGAGGGCGAAGAGAGCCTAACGGAGAACGCCGATATTCTCTCGCAGTGCTCGAACCTGAGCGTGACGGTCGAAGGGTTTGCGGCACCGGGTGAGCGAAACGCTCAGTCCCTCTCCGAGGACCGCGCGCAGGCCGTTGTTGACTACTACACGAACAACGGGGTCGACGCGAGCCGCATCAGCATGAGCGGAGAAGGACAGGTCGAAAGCGTGACCTCGAAGAAGGGGGGCACCCGCGAGTACCGCCGGGCCGACTCCATCCCGCAGCGTGAAGGCGACATGGGTAACATGTAAGCCTGATCCCGTTCCGCTACGGAACGAACAGCCTCGGGCGGATCCACCACACGGTGGGTCCGCCCTTTTCTATTTGGTCGCCCCCTGCGGCGTACGTAAACCGAACGTCTGCTCCGTCGCATCCACTCGTCAGCGCAGGGGCGCAACAGTACGCGTCTACTGCGGGGAGTAGTTGGGGACGTGTAGACGGCGCGCACCTGATCCTGGGGACAGAAGGATCACCGTGACGAGTCCACGGAGCGGGTTGCCGCCGGTGGCTCGTTGGTCAGCGCTGCCTCCTGAGCTTGGGCGTGCTGCTCTCGTGGCACAACGACGAACAGCCAGGCTAGCCCACTGGCGACTTGGAGGAGGCCGAAAGCAAGGATGGCTTTCTCACGCGTAAGCCAATCCGGTTCAAGCAGTCCACTTCCTACGAAAATGAAGATGGACTCGGCGGTCATCACGAGGAGCCACTCCGTGGAAAAGACCCGTCCTCGGTAGTGGTCCACCGTCCGCTTCTGAAGGGGGACGGTACTGAGGTCTCCGTTCCCCCCGCTCGCCGCGTGCCCGAGCACCACTGGTGTGCAGATGGCGACAAGGATTGGAGAGGTGGACATCCAGGGCACGAGGACCACGGCCGCATAGCAGAGGCCGCAGAGCGATACGGCGTCCCCCCTCACACGGGGCCATTGACGGCGATCGGTGAAGAGAGCACGTACGACCACCGGCCCGACGCCGGTACCAATCCCTCGGGCCATGAAGAGCACACCAATGCCGGCCGCTAGCGACGAGGGAGCAATGCGGGCCCAGAAACGCCAGCGTGTAGACGAGGGCGCCGCCCGGGATGGCCCCGGTTGCTTTTGCGAATGCGAAGCGACCGATGCGGGGATGGGCCCGCCGGTACCGCCATCCGTCAGAAATCTCGCGAAGGGCGGAACGCAGGAGGGAGGTGGTGGCTGGTTTCGTATCCTGCGGAATGGTGGGCCCAAAGACGAAGACGGCCGAGACAACGTACGTGGCCCTGTCGATCCAGAAAACGGCCTCCGTTCCGAACGCTTCGACCGCGAGTCCCCCGACGGCACTTCCTCACGACTGTTCGGGGCGAAGCAGGGGGAAGAGAATGACGTCGCGGATGGAGTCCTGCCCGGTGAGGAGCATCGTAAGTCGGTCGATCCCAATGCCGAGTCCAGCGGCCGGGGGCATGCCGTACTCCAGGGCGCGGAGGTAATCCTCGTCGATGAGATCCGCCGGGTCGACGTCGGCGTCAACCTCCGCGGCGCGCTGGCGGGCCTGCTGCTCGAACCGCTCGCGTTGGTCCTGCGGGTCATTGAGCTCGCTGAAAGCGTTGGCGATCTCGCGCCCCGCCACGACGAGTTCGAAGCGCTCCACGAGGCCGTCCTTCTCGCGGTGCTTCTTGGCGAGGGGGCTCAGTTCGACGGGGTAGTCGGTCACGAAGGTGGGCTGGATGAGGGTGGGCTCCACCGTTTCACTGAACACCTCGTCGAGCAGTTCACCCAGGTCCATGTCGGAATCGACATCCTCCGCCAGGCCCAGCTCATTGGCGGCCACGTCGTGTACCCGATCCGCATCCTCCTGGTAAAGGTCGAATCCCGTTGCGTCCTCGATGGCGTCGAAGAAGGGAACGCGCGTCCAGCTGCCTCCCATGTCGATCTCGTGTCCCTCAAATGTCAGGGTCGGTTCGTCGTGCAGCGCGGTCGTGACGGTGCGAAGGAGATCCTCTGTCGTGTCCATCATCCACCGGTAGTCCTTGTAGGCCACGTAGCACTCCATCATCGTAAACTCCGGGTTGTGGAAGCGGCTGAGGCCCTCATTCCGGAAGTCCTTCCCGATCTCGTAGACGCCCTCCAGGCCGCCGACGAGCAGTCGCTTCAGGTAGAGCTCGTCCGCGATGCGGAGGTAGAGGGGCATGTCCAGCGCGTTGTGGTGCGTCTTGAAGGGGCGGGCGGAGGCCCCGCCGTAGACGGGCTGGAGGACCGGCGTCTCCACCTCCAGGTAGCCCCGATCGTCCAGAAAATCGCGCATGGTGGAGAGGAGCGTCGCGCGCCGGCGGAAAATGTCCCGCGTGTCGGGATTGACGAAGAGGTCGACGTAGCGCTGCCGGTAGCGAAATTCTTTATCCGTGACCTCGTAGTGTCTCTCTACGACGTCACCGTCTTCCGTTTCTTCCTTGACGGGCGGCGGCGGGCGCAGCGACTTGGCCAGGAGTTGAAAGTCGTCGGCGGCACGCACGGTAACTTCACCCATGCCGGTGCGGAAGGCAAAGCCCTCAATCCCCACGACATCACCGATATCGAAAAGCTCCGTGAAGACCTCTTCGTAGAACTCCTCTCCCAGGTCCTGGGACCGAACGTAGACCTGAATCGTGCCCGACTCATCCCGGAGATCGAAGAAGGCCGAGCCCCCCATTACACGGAGGCCGACGATGCGGCCCGCGATGGAGACCTCGTAGGAACCGGCCTCCCCATCCGCTGGCTGATGCTTCTCGTCGTCGAACGTGTCAAGGATCTCCTCGGCGCGGGCATCCACCTCCCAGGCATAGGGATACGGGTCAACGCCTCGGTCTTCAAGTTCGGTGCGCTCCTCGCGCCGGCGCTGCTCCTGTTCACTCAGATCGGCGGGCGACGTGGACATTCGGTCGATGGGTGTCGATGGAAAGAGGTCGGGCGAACGGAACCGTCGAACAGGTCGGGAACGGGCGGTTCCAGCAGCCCCGTTCCAAAGAAAAAGACGCCCCCCGATGAGATGGACCGAGGTGCGTCTCTGGCGTTGACTCTCCGTCGAAGAATTACGAGATCCAATCGTCGGCTTCCAGCAGGAGTTCATCGTGGTGGCCCCGGAGCAGCTGTGTGATGAGTTCACTTAGCTCCCGGGCGGGGCTGCCGGTGGGCTGGGCCGTCGTGAGGGACGCCATTTGGCCGGTGCCTTCCTCCAACACCTCCAGCGCGTCGGTCAGTGCAAACCACCAGGGCTGACTGTCGCCGGGCATGGCTTGATCCTCCTCGGCACACAGGTGCATGACCTTGGATCCCTGTGCGTTGAGGGCATTTCGCAGGACGCCCGCAGTCCGTTCCACGGTCTCTACCATCGATCCCAGCTTTTCCTGCTGACCGAGTGAAAGCGCTGCCTCGGCCGCCTCCCGCTCGTAGCAGAGTGCTCGTTCGAGGATTTGCACGGCAGCGACGGCCACGGACTGAAAGGCTGTTCCGTTCTGGTCTGCGGCCTCGACGAGCCCCTGAAGGGCATCGACGTCCGGCTGAGCCGTCTCGGGGTTGGGGGCGTCTTCTTCGTCTTCCGTACTGTCGAGGAGAAGAGAAGCCCGTTTAAGCCGCTCCCGGTGGGAGGTATGCTTCTGGCCGGGAGACGATTGCTCAGGCCGGACGTTGCCAGTGCCGGTACTCATGATGGTGTACTGCTATGAGACATCCACGATAAGCGTTACTCATCGCGTTGCGACATCGAGTTGTCGCAACTGAAAGTAGGAGTACGTCCTCTCCTTTGCGTAACGCGGTCTTGTCATCGCTTCCTTGTGGCGGAAAGCGCGATCCCTACGGGCGCTGCTGTTCCGTTTCGGCGATAACAAAATAACGGCTTCTGGTATCGAGCACGATTCGGTTTTCGTTCCCCATAAGTCGCGTGCTCCACGAAGAAAACAGCATTCTTCCAGAGAATCAACGCAAAGCGCCTACGAGTCGCTCTCGGACGGGGACGATTGGAGGACTTCTCGTAGCCTGTGGAGAAGGTTCTCGGCGACGTCTGCGTCTAGCTGTCCGCCCCGGACGGCCGTCCGGGCCATTTCGGTCGAGAGGGCGGCGTAGAGGGGAACGAGATTCGGGGCGTCGTCCCGAAGGGTGTCGAGGTGCCTGTTGACGGTGGCCTCATCCCCTCGGGCGACAGGGCCTGTAAGGGATCCCTCCGGCGTTCCCGATGCCAAGTTGCCCCACGTTTGCTCCACGAGAGGAGCCATCAGATCGACGGCCGAGGCATTGCGATCCCCAAGGTCCGCAGCCCCAAGAATTTCTTCCACGACTGCCATGAGAGCCACGAGCCCATTCGACGCCAGCGTGGCGGCACAGTGGTATAGGGCCTTGTCCCGCGCCGTGAGGGCGAGGGGGCGGGCCCCGAGTCCGCGGGCGAGTGCCCGTCCAGCAGATACCGCGTCGGGGGTCCCCTCAATCCCCACGACAATGTCGTCGAAGGCATCCGGGGGCGTATCGGGGGTGAATGTTTGGAGAGGATGGAAGCTGAAGGGAGACGCCCCTTTTTGGGCGAGGGGGGCGAGGGCCTCGGCCGTTCGGGCGCCGGAGGTATGCCCCACGAGGGTGCGGGTCCAGGGATGAGAGACGGCTGCCAGCGCAGTGGCTACGTCAGAAATCGCGTCGTCCGGTACGCAGAGCATCACGAGGCGGATGTCCGCGGGCAACGCGCCCGCTTCCGCCGATGCGATCGGGGCCCCGACGCGGTCCGCAAGGGTGCGCGCGGCGGTCTCATTCCGAGTGAGGATGGCGCGGACCGGTGCGCCGCGGGCAGAGAGCCGACGGGCCAAGGCGGTCGCTACTGCACCCACCCCGACGACGGCGATCGGAGACGCGTCGTCAAACGCCGTGTCGTCGCTCATGAGCGGAAAAGGAGGTTTCGAAGAGAACAGCGGTGCCCGCCACGAACGTGAATGATAGCACCCGCAGGGGAGAACGTCTATCGGGCGCCGCGGTCCGCTCAGTACTCACACATGGGGTGTCGGTTTGAATGACGGGGCCCGGCGTTCTTGGGAGGGGGGAGGAGAATTCAGGGGCTGCGTCGAGGGGGATCGCCGTGAACAGACTTCCTGACCGTCATAGGGTCGAATAGGGGAAATGCCTTTGTTTCTCCAGACTCTTCTCCTGCGCCGTTGTCGTGAACCGTCACCTGCCGCGAGCGTCGGATGGGCGAGCCCCTCTTCGTCGTTTCGGAGAGCCTCCGAGTTGAGCCCGACGATGCGCAGGCCCTGGTGGTCGAGGTGGTAGACCGTCTCCTTCACCCCCTCCGGGCCGGGGCAATTTGGGTCTTCGCGTCGGACGGCCCCGGAGGGAATCCCCGTCCCACCCACGCACCATCGGGTACAAAGCCCAGATTCCCGCCGTAGAACCTCCGTATCTCGATACGTTGACGATTGTGTTCTCGAACTGCAGACCGATGATGACTCCTCGACCAAGCCTCTCGGGTCGAGAAAATCATCCCCGTTCCCCGACTTTCCACTCAGGGCCCGCGTCCCGGTGGAGAATCTCCAGAGGAACCACTCTTTAGAGGGTATTCTCTTCTGCGTATCTGCACGTCAATCACTCCGATGCGTCGGCACCGGCTTGTGCTTTTACCTCGACGAGCGTAGACGTGGTATCCGTCCGGCCAAACTCGTTCGTGCTCACCACGGTTACCTTGTGAGTACCGGCCTGCAGGTCGGCGGGAAGGGGAGCCTTCCAGAGATGGGAAGAGGGTTCGGGACGGGCCACCGCTTCCGGGGTTTCCTCAACGCGTTGATGCAAGCGCTCCATGAAGGGGTCGTTTTCGATGGTCCGCTCCATAGAGACGGGCTCACGGTCTCCGACGAGGTACCGTACGGTCGTTTTCGGGCCGCCGTCGAAGACGTTCACGAACAAAGTGGGAGGAGACCACTGGCCCGCGTGAGCCTGGTACTCCCCCCCGGTCGGCTGGTGGACGGTTACGCGCATCTGCCAGTCCGACGGTCGGCTCGCTGCCTTGAACTGAGCCTCGTAATCCGTACCGTCAAAGTGAAGTGTGTAGTACCCGTTCGGGGTGCCGTCCTCCATCGTGGCCGCCGGAACGTTTCGGTCGTCACGAGGTCCTTCCCAGCTTCCCCCACGCACCTCGGCCAGAACGTGATGGTGGAGCGTGCCCGGACCGGTCCAGCCGTTATCGTCGTCGAGGTAGACGTGCCAGCTGTTACTGGTATCGTGGCCCGAAATGCTGTAGACCGAATACGCCGACAGGAGATCCATCAGGGCCCCTAAGTTCGTCGTACCCGGGAGCCAGGACGAGGTCGTATCGCCGACGGCGTACGTTTTTAGGGGAATATGCGTGGCAATGACGACGAGCTTGTCTTTCGGAACGGAGGCCAAGTCCTCCTCGATCCACGCCAGCTGTTTCTCGTTTACGTAGCCGCGGTAGATGCCGCTGTACTCAAAACTCTCGCCCTGCCCCTTGTACTGCACGTTGTCCAGGGCGATGAAGTGGACGTTTCCGTACTCGAACGAATAGTTGGTCGGCCCGAAGTGGCGCTTGTATGTCTCCGTCGCGTGCTTGTCACTGGGGACCTGATAGTTCATGTCGTGATTTCCGGGCACGCGCCACCAGGGAATGCCGACTGCGCCCACGTTACGGAGATGCCGAGGGTACAGCGATAAGTCATCCGCTACGACATCACCGACAGTGATCCCGAAGGCAGCGGTCGTGCCGGTTGCCTCGTTGAGCACATCGTCCCGAACGAACCGGAGGTCTTCGTGGCTGCCCGCTTGGGGATCGGCGAACGCGAGGGCCCGAAACGACGTCTTGGGGTCCTGTTGGTAGAGGGGGAAGTTCACGGAGTCGGGAAGTGCCCCGGTCGGCTCAACGCCCGGAAACTTGAGATCGAGACTATCGGGGGTCCCGTCGGGGTCGTGGAGGTGGTAAAACTGCGGCCGGTTGTGTTCGTCGACCGGCACCATGTAACCGGCTGGCTTCGTCACAAAGAGGAACTCCCCCTCGCGGACCGGAAGAGTATATTGCCCGTCGTCATCCGTTTGCGTTACCGTCCGTCCATTCGAAACTGAAACGCCGGGGATGCCCTCCTCCCCCGGATCTCGCTGCTGATTTTCATTGCTGTCGTGATATACTGTCCCCCGAGCCGTTTCTTGGCTGTTCGCGTCGAGTGCGAGAACGACCGGGAGGACTGTAAGAAGAAGGACCAAGAAGGAAACCTGATTCTGCATGAGGCCGAGAATACTGAGGGAGAAACAAGCGACGGTTCCAACTGCCCGTCCGGAATAATCGCCCGGTGCCTCCACCGGGCGACCATTCAGGGACGAAATCGATGTCCGATGCGGAGGCTAGAATCGTGCCTTGATGCCGAACCAAAACTGACGGCCTTTCTGCTGGACCTGCCACGTCTGACTGGGGTCGCCCTGATAGATCCGGAGTGGATTCTCGGACAGGTTTTCGGCGGACAGGTTGACGGAGTAGTTCGGCGTGATGTCGTAGGTCACCTTTAGGTCCAACGTCTCCCGGGCGTCGAGAAACCGATCTTGTGGAGCCGCGCCGGAAAAACGGGTTACGAAGTCGTCCGTGTAGCTGTAGTTGAGCCGAATGTCCAGCCCCTGCCAGATGAAGAAGGGACCAATGCTGGTGATCAGATCCGGCTGCTGGAAGAAAGGAAGATCTTCATTCTCTCGACCAGGTACGTTGAGTTCGGACTCGATGAAGGTGGCGTTCGCTTGAATGCCCAGTCCATCGAGCGGCTGCGGTAGAAACCTGAGTGTCTGCTGGAGTTGGGTCTCAAGCCCGAAGATCGTACCGCTGTTCGCGTTGACCGGTCGTGAGACCTCAGCCTCCCGAAAGGTGACGCCCCCGGCGTCTACATTCTCTCGGGTAATCGTCTGGGTAAAGATGGGATCGTTGATACGCTTGAAGAAGAAGTTGGCAACGTACAGGTCCGACGCGCTGGGGTAAAACTCCACGGTGGCGTCGAAATTCAAGGCCCGAAAGGGGCTCAGGCCCGGATTTCCACGCGATACATTTCCCTGCCGGACGACGCCCGGCTGCACCTCGTCCCCAGGGTCGTAGTTCACATTTTCACTTCCCGCAATCTGCGACAGATTGGGACGCGCAATCGTCTTGGCCGCCGACACGCGCGCCTGGAGACGGTCACTGAACTGGTATCGAAGGTGCAGGTTAGGGAAGAGGTCGAGGTACTGATTGTCCTCAATGCGCTTCGAAAATTCACCGGTGGTCGAGTTGTAGGACCTCACCGTAGCGTCGGTGACCGTATTTTCAACGCGCAACCCACCGCGCACCGTCAAGCTTCCCCACTCGTTCCCGACCATGACGTACCCCGACGTGATGGTTTCGTCTACGCCGTAGTCGCCCAGAATTGAGTCCTCCTCGTCCTTGCTGGACCGGAACAGTTCCGGTCGTTCCTCCCGAAGCTCTCGTCCCCGATTCGGGTCGACCGTCGGACCAATGGGAAGCCCCTCGACGTCCCCAGGGGTGGCCACAATTTCGTACTCCGAAAGTAGGAGTACATTGTTCGGGTTCGGCGAAACGTCTACTCTTTCAGCGTCGAGATCCGTAGTGGTCCGCTGTCCCCGAAGCCCAGTCTTCACGAATCCATTTTCGCCCCCAAGCCAGTCCAGGTTGTACCGGAGGTCCGTGGAGGCCTCGTAGGACTCAGAGGTTGCCTCCTTGGTGTCGATGCCGAGTCCGTCGAACGCGTAGACGGACGGATCCTGATACATTCGCTCGTTCACGGGGTAGCCCCAAACCTCCGCTCCGTCATACCGCACAACGCTCTCGAAATTATACGGATCGCCCGGGGTGAATGGGGTCGTGCTCGGATCCCCGTCGAATTCAGAGAGCGAATTGTTAAACTGCCACTCGCGGACGGTCTCATCTTTTCCGGCGCGGACGTAGCTTGCCCGTGTGGTCCAGTCAACGGAGCCGAATCGAACTTCGCTCGATCCGATTGTGAAGAACATGCGCTCCTCCTGCCGGTCGAGGTCCGACTCCTTGTCGTTTCGACCGATGGTGGCCCGGTAGCGCTCGTTGGGGGAGACCCCAGGGATGGGCTCAAACAGAACCGAGTCCGGCTCTCCAAAACTGTCGTCGGAGTAGTTCCACTCCGTTTGAAGGTCTCGCTGATTGTCAACCGTTTGCGCGTAGGAGGTAACGAGACCAAACTGCTGGTCGGGAGTGGGATGCCACTCGACGTTCATTGTCCCCCCAAACTGGGTAAACTGCGACCGTCCCTGCTCCAATCGTGTGCCCTCGGGGACGGTCACATCGTCTGAGAAGTCGGGATGGTTGACTTGCCGCCACTCGTCCGGCTGGATGAGCGTAGTGGTGAACGCATCCCACTTGTAGTTGGCCGTGAAGGCTACCCCCAGATCGTCGTCGGGCCCGAACTGGGTTCCCCCTCTCGCCCGAAGATTAATCGGCTGGCCGTTCACTGCTATGGAGCCAATTTCATCGCGATACGCGCCCTCAGCGCTGGCCGTCAAGAAGGATCCCCTTTGGCTGAAGGCGCTCAACGGGACAATGTTGGTGACACCGCCGATGCCGTTGGCACTCCGGTCGGACGTAGGCGACTTTACGACCTCTACCTGTGAAGCCACATTTGCGGGCAGTACATCGAGCGCCACCGCACGGTCACCGGTGGTGGAAACCAGGGACTGTCCCAAAACCGTTGTGCTGTTTAGGTCCGGTTGAATACCGCGCACAACGATGAACGAGTTCTTGAAGCCGCGGCCGGCGGTTCCGGTAATGCCCTGTCCGAGATTGGCCTGGGTGAACACGCCGGGCAACCGGTCGAGCGACTCGGCCAGGGTTTGGTCTGGATAGCGCTCAAGCGTTCGAAGGTCCAGCACGTCCACGACCGCATCGTCTCCCTTCTTGGTTTGATTGGTGCGAATGGTCCCGCGCTGTCCCTCCACGATGATCTGCTGGGACTGCATGGTTGCGCTACGTAGCTGAAAGTTCTGAGTCACAGTTTCTCCGGCCGAAACGGTGACGGTCGTATCTACGGCCGAGTAGCCGACAAAAGAGGCGGTGACCGTGTACTGTCCAGCGGGGATGTCCGGCAGGCGATAGCGACCATTTTGGTCCGCTGCCCCCCCAGCCTGAGTATTACGAACGACGACGTTCGCTCCGGGTAGCGGCTCTCCACTACCGTCGACGATCTGCCCCGTGATCGTGCCTGTTGACTGAGCGATAGCGGTAGCTGGGAGCATCCAGAGGGGCAGAGCGAGAACGAGAAAAAGTGAGAGGTATCGATACCGAGTAAACATCGATGTGTATGGACTTGATGGGGTGTGAAGAACGAAGGCAGCACTTAGGAACGGAGGCACGCGACGCAAATGCGGCCCGTCCAAAACGTCGTCCTATAGATAGAAAGCCCATGTTATCTCCGTAGAACCCGTGCATTGCGATACCGTAACGGTAGTATTTTCGAGCCGTAAAGCTGAGTGGACCGGATAGGACGTTTCTGGCCTAATCGTGCCACTGCTCAATCCTGTATGAGGTACGCGACCTGGGTGGGAGGGCCCGACAGTCGGGGGGTAGGAAAGCAGGCTGTTTCACAGGATCCACAGCAGGGAGGCTGGGGGGTACGTAGCGGTCGGCTCGTACATAGGGGAAAGGACAGACACAGAGACGGAAACGCCGAGAAAACCAACCCGGACGGTGGCCGACGGCCCGAAAAGCGTGGTTTCTCGCTACCACCTCTGCATGATCGAAGTGTCCTCTCGCGGTTGGCACACGAAGGCCAGGGAGTCGAAGGACTGCAACTGTCCGTTTACTGATTTCGTACAGGGGACGCTTCGTCGGTTGTTGAATCGAATCCCACCATGGACGCATGGCCGACGACCCGACGACGTTGCTCGTGCAGGGACTCAACGGTGAAGGACCCGGTGACATCGTGGGGGCCTTCGCGAACGAAGCGAATGTGGATCCCGACGCCATCGGTGCCATCGACATCGACGACGGCACGGCCACGGTGGCCGTACACGCCGGCGCGGCCGACCGCATTGCGCAGCACCTCGACGGGGGGCGCATCGGTACCGCAACGGTGTCGATTGCGGCGCTCGACGAGGGGACCGAGGCGGCCCGGCGGTACGTCGACCGGCTCACTGGGCTCGTGGAATTGGAGCGCGGGGAGGAGATGCGCCGGCACGAGCAGGAGATCAAGACGCTCTCGGGGCGGGAGCGGGAAGAGTGCGGCCGGGCCCTTCTCCGCATGCGGGGCCGAGATGAAGGGGATGGACTGGGCGGCCACCACGTCAAGTTTATGCGGGCGAACAAAGGCGAGCCCCTCCCCGACCACGAGATTCGGGTGGGCGACCTCGTCATGATCTCGAAGAAAGACCCGCTCCGCGACGACAACCCGACCGGCACGGTCACGCAGGTGACGAACTACTCGATCACGGCGTCCTTCGACCCCAAGCCCGACGGATGGGTGTTTGGAAAGGGGCTTCGGGTGGATCTCTACGTCAACGACATTACCTACCGGCGCATGCAGAACGCGCTGGCCCGGCTCCCAACGGCGGGCGGTCCCCTCCGGCGCCTACGGGACGTGTGCACCGGGGTCGAATCGGCGGGGGCGACCGAGGCCGCGGAGATTGACGCCTGGCACAACCCGGCGCTCAACCCCTCCCAGCGGCAGGCCGTCCGCGAGGCCCTAGCGACCGACGACGTGCACCTCATCCACGGCCCGCCCGGCACCGGCAAGACGACCACGGCCATTGAGGTGCTGCAGCAGTGCGTGGACCGGGGCGAGTCGGTGCTCGCTACCGCCGCCTCCAACACTGCCGTAGACAACATCGTCGAATTCCTCGCGGAGCAGGGGGCGGACGTGGTGCGCCTGGGTCATCCCGCCCGGGTGAGCGACCGGCTCCACGCCCACACGCTCGACGCCCGCATCGAGGACAACGAGACCTACCGGTGTTCGCAGGCGCGTCGCGAGGAGGCGTTCGAGGTGCTCGACGAGCAAGACGCCCTTACCCACCCCTCAGGTCGCTGGCGCCGGGGCATGAGTGACGGCAAGATCGAGGACCTGGCCGAGCAGGGGCGCAGCTCGCGCGGCGTGCCCGCAAGCAAGATCAAAGAGATGGCCGAGTGGCTGGAACTGCGGGACCGGGCCGACACGCTCTTCGACGAGGCCGAGCGGCTGGAGCGGGAGGCCATCGACGAGGTGTTGTCGGCCGCCGACGTGGTGTGCAGCACCAACTCGACCGCCGGCAGCGACCTCCTAGAAACCCAGACGTTTGATACCCTCGTCATCGATGAGGCCACCCAGGCCACCGCGCCCTCCTGCTGGATTCCGATGACGCACGCCCGCCGCGCCCTCCTGGTGGGTGACCACAAGCAGCTCCCCCCTACCATCCTCAACCAGGAGGCGGCGCGGAGTGGATTGCAGCATACCCTCTTCGAGCGGCTGGCCCGGCACCACGAGACGGATCCCGATAAGCCCAACTCGATCCGCAGCCTGCTTCGTACGCAGTACCGCATGCACGAGACGATCATGGGGTTTTCCAGCCGGACCTTCTACGACGACCGGCTGGAGGCCGACGACGCCGTGCGGCGCCACACCCTGGCCGACCTCGGCGTGACCCGTACGGCGCTCCCCGCCGACCGGCGCACCATCCTCGATCCGGCGGCCCCGCTCGTCTTCGTGGACACCCCCGCCGTCGACGCGCCGGAGCACCAGCGCGCGGGGTCCCACTCCCGCGAAAATCCCCGCGAGGCCGAGCTCGTGACGCGCCTGACCACCGCCCTCGTCGAGGCCGGGGTGGCCCCGGAAGAAATTGCGGTCATTGCCCCCTACGAGGATCAGGTGGACCGGCTGGAGCAACAGATCGACATTGAGGGGGTCGAGGTCGACACCGTCGACGGCTTTCAGGGGCGAGAGAAGGAGGTGGTGCTCGTCTCGCTCGTTCGCAGCAATGATCAGGGTGAGATCGGCTTCCTCGACGAGC